>CBINOT010000304.1:0-5631 GCA_966252355.1 uncultured Opitutus sp.
CCAAAGACACGCCCTCTCCGCTACCTGGCTCGGCTCGTGCTCTCCTTTCCCTCGACCCCTACTCGCGCCGCACCGCCACCACCACAGCCGTCACCGCTGCCCTAGATCCAAGGGCGCCGCACCACCGTTTCGTCGCCATCACACCTCGCCAGCGGCGCACAGCGCGCGCTTCGCTCAGATGCACCTCACGCAGTCGGCTACGCGAGCGCGCACCCACAATCACCCTGCGGGCGCGCTAACAGTCTATGATCGCTTCAGCACTACTTCTTGACTATCGCCACTGCATTTAATCTCTCGAGTTGCTCGGGGTTTGGCCAACCTACCGTTCGTGTCCGCTTCGGGAACTGATCCGGCACCGGCTCGAGAGCACCAGGGCAAATAGCTTCGACGTCCTCCCACCACACGATTAGAAACCACCGTGCTTCGGCACGCTTCCCAGTGAGTGCTATACACTCTGTTCTCGGCAGCCACGCGACCACTCCCTCTGGCCACGTACAGTATGAAAACTCTACTCCCTCACTATTTCTCAGAATGTCGAATGGTGAGACAAAGACGTCGATGCCTTCCGAGATGTGCGCAGCATCGAGCGCCTCACGTTGACGTCCATAGACTCGCGCCAATTCGTGACGACTGACCCGGCCCTTGTTAAACCAAGTCAACTCTCGAGCCCTTTAAGCTTCTCAAGCGCTCGGAAACTGAAACGGTCACGAGCTTTCGATTCCAGCTCAGACCGAACTGCGGCAAACTCGCTGAGCCTACCAGCACGATGAAGCAGCACACCAAGAAATAACAATCGCTGAGCTTCAACCAAGCCTGGGCTCCGGCCGCTCCGCCATAAGGTGATCAACGCCTCCTCTGTCTGGTTAGAGTCAATCTCGGGGAGAACATCACGACTAACCACTGTCACGAGCTGGTGAGATAGCTCCTCAACTGAATCGCTCTCGCGAACAGTCCACCATCGCTCTGTCGTGTCCCGCCCCGAAACGCGCCCCCCCCAGTGACAATCCGTGTACGTTGGTTTTGTCGCCTCGCCGTCCGCCAAGCTGATCACAATCACGCCAAAGTTCAAAGCAAAGGAAAGCTCTTTTGGCGTACTTGATCGGCCGACCTGAAGTTCAATCAGCGAGATTACCTCAATTCCCTGTCGCACAAATCGAAGTCCACTCCGCTTATATCCAAGCCCTTTAAGTTCCGCGGCGAGTCTCTTCGCGGCCTCGGTTAGTACGATTTTCGCGCTCATCGTGGCGTCGGGTAACGAACTACGTTCGTTGGATGCCCGTAAAAAAACTGAATCCATTTATCCTTTGCCTGCTGTCCAAGCGTATATGGTGAGTTACCTACCTTCACCTCAATGAGCCCACGGACTTGTCCCTCCGTCGAAACTCGAAGATCCGAAAAACGAGACCCGAATGGAGTTCCATAATATACTTCCCTTTCCACAGTCAGCCCTCCTTCCCGAAGTATCATTGCGAGTTCGTCGGCAGCGGCGTTTCCAATAACCCTATTGGCCTGCGCTCCGGTCAACTCGGTCGTTTCGATGACCGGCTCGACCGAGCTTGTCAGCGCCGCCGCTTCGTTCGTAACCGCAACGGCGGCACCAGGAAGCCTTAGAAACGCGAGCGGCGACGCAACCAAGAGGAGGTTGCCCGCGGCGCGCTCGAAGTTGAAGTAGTGGAGATCGACCGCCGCATCGGCCTCGGCGAGCGTGTCGAAGCTCTTTACCAAATGGCAGTAGGTGCATCCGGCTCCTGAAGCGGCGATGTAGGCGAGCTTGAAATAGCCGGCCTCCGCAAGGAATCTGGGCTGGATCTGTCCATGTGTCAACCCATAGGTCATCGAGCTTTGAAGCGACGACAGCGCGCCGTTGTCCGGCGTCGCCGCCGTGCTCGCCGTGGGGCCGGCCTGGTAACCGCTCGCGCTCGCGCCCGCACTGGAGCGCAGCGCATCGGCACTACCCGTCGCGGACGGAACGGAACGGGCCGTCATGCTCACGTCGTTGGTCCACTGGCGTAGCAGTGCTTCGGGCGTCTGCGGGATGTATTGGCCACCGCCACCGCCGCGGTGCTCCCAGGGCCAGCGGAAGCTTCCCAGGCTAAACCCGCGAGGGCCGCTATCGAAGCTGAACGTGAAGCCCCCGGCGGACTGGCAGCTCGGCGAGAGCTCGTCGCAAACGCTCTGCATCCCCGAAGGATCGACGTAGTTTATTGGATTGTTGAAGACGTAGCTGTAGCTGCCGCCGCCGGCTTGCGTCGACGCTGGCGCGGTCACCGGATCCGGCGTCAAGAATCGCCGTAGGACAGGGTCGTAGATCCGCCCTCGCATGTTGATGAGGCTCAGCTCGTCGTCGTGCTCATGAGCGGTGAAGCCGCGCGTGACGGCGGGAATCGGATTCGGCGCGGGCGCGCCGGACGATGAAATGCGGGCGCCGAACGGCTCGTAGAATGCGCGGCCGCCGGTGATTGTGCCGGACTCGTCCGTCGCCGCCGAGATCGATCCGCGCTCGTCCGTGAGAACGTAGCGAATCGACCGAGCGCCGGCTTCTGAGCGAGTGACGAGAGCGACGAGGTTCCCCTCGGCGTAAACGGAGTAGACTTGTTCCGCCCCCCCGGCCGCATCAACGCGCCGCTCATAGAGGCCTCCAATATAGGTCGTCGTGCCGCCGTCGGGGGTTCTCTTCTGAACGCGCTGTTGATCGGCATCGTACTTGAAGGTCGTGGTCTGCGCTGCCCCGCTCACGTACTTGCTAATCGCCGTCGGAAGTCCGAAAGACGTGTAGCTCACCGACAAGTCAGTGACGCCAGCTCGCGATCGCTCCTTTTGACGTCCGAGCTCGTCGTACTTGAAGTTCAATCCACCATGGGCGGTCACTGCATGCGGACCAGCACCGTTGGATCGATCATAGGTGTAGGTCTCTTTGATCTTGTTCGTCAGGGCATCCCGAACGTTCAAGATATTCCCGGCCGACGAGTACTGATATTGGGTCTTGAATTGCCGTGCTCCAGAACCTGTCCAATACTCAAGGCGGCCCAAAGCGTCGTAGTCGAATACATCGTCGATAGAGGCCGCGTGGTCGAACCGGCTCTTCAGGTTGCCATCTGGGTGGTAATCAAGTTCGACGTCTTGAAGACTGCTGCCGCCATGCGAGCTCGTGAGGTGTAGAAGTCGCCGGCTATCAGGATCATGCTCGCGTCCTTCCTCCATTCCGTTGCCATAACGCGCCCTGTGCAAGAGCCCATCAGGCTCACGCTCCAGAGGTTTCCACAAAGGTTGACCCGTTTCGACGTCGATGAGCGCGTCGAGATAGCCATTGGTTCGATAGTCGTAACGCACATCAAAACCAGCGGCCGCGCCGAACGCGGGATAGTGGAGTGTCTTTAGCCTCCCTTGGTCGTACTCGTACGATGTCCGATAGTCGTCACCGTCGATGGTCAGGGTCATAGACTCGATTCGACTCAGGTCATCGTAGCGATAGCTCGTTGTTACCTGGTCTGGGCTGGTGACCGAAGCCAGATAGCCGACGCGGCCCGTACCATCGACACGAGCATCCCAATTATAGGTCGTTATACGATTGGTGACGTCGCTGTCGGTGCGTCGTAATACTCGCCCCACTGCGTCGAAATCATACGCTGTGGACCTGTTCTGTCCGTACTCTGTGCGCCGCACGGCACCGAATGCGTCATAGCGCGTGGTAATGGTGCCGCGATCCGCGTCCTGCAACGAAACTTGGCGCAGGAATGGGTCGTAGCCGATGAGGGTCTGGCTCCCATCGGGTCCGGTTGCGGTGAGCTGAGAGGATGATTCGCCATATCTGAACGTGAAGGTGGTCTCGACGTTGCCGCTCGGCGTTTGTGTTCCGCGCGTAGTGACCCTCCCATCGAGATCGTGGAGCGTGTAACTGACGTGCCCCATTTCGTCCGTGTGTTCCACACGAAAGAACGTCGGGTACTTCCACTTGGCAACGGACGCGTCGGGGTGGGTCACGGTCAGTGGCCTGTCCAACAGGTCGTAGCTGTAGCTCGATGCTCCGCTCGGCTCTCCAACTTCTCGAGCCTGAGACGTCGTCGCGACCCGCATTAAGTCGTCGTAGGTGACCACGACTTCTGCCTCGGTGTCGTCGAAGCTATGCCACGTTCTCCGGCTGATTCTGCCGCGGGGCGCGCCGTATTCTGTGGTCTGCGTGCTCCCGCCCTCAATCTTGGTCGTTATCGCGAAACCGCCGCTCGACAGGTTCGCATAATTCGTCGCAACCGCGGGCGCGCCGGCGAGATGTTCCTCCCGGATTCGACCGAAGCCGTCCGCGACGCGCTCGGAGAGCACGCCGCTTGCGTTGACCTCCAGCGTCGGAACGCCCAGTGCCGGATGCGTTCCGATCCAGGAGACGTGACCCAATCCGTCTTGCACGCGACGCACGAAAATGCCATCCGGATCGTACTGATACTCGAGCGTTCGCGGCTGCTTCCGATAGTCGGAGGTCTCGACCCGCTGGACCGTGCCATCCTGGTTGCGGATGAAGGTTGTGGTTAGACACAGATCTTTAGCGTCAGCGCTCGGGTTCGTGCAGTCGCCGGCCCCGCCGCGAGTCGTACTATGCACGAGATTGCTACCGGGCTCGTAGTCAAAAGTCGTGACCTCCTTCGAGAGACCTTGAAATTCGTGCTGTTGCTCATGCCGGCGCAGCAGACCGATGCGCCAGCTCGCGTCCGTGATGTTGTCGTGGTTGTTGAAGACGCGTTCGACTCGCTGGTCGCCCCCGTTCGCATCGGTCGTGGTGGTCGTCTGCTCTCGGGGATTGCCGAACGCATCGAACGCGTACACCGTCCTCTTTCGGGCTTGAATGGGTGGTGGAGCGCCGATTGCAAGGCCCTCGCGAATCTCCTCGGTGTGCTCGCTCATTTCGACGGTGTACACAGCCGTGGCCATCCAGCGGACCTGATACTTATTGCTGATATCTGTCTGTCGAACACGACCGTCACCGAGGGGTTCAGATATTGAAACCTGTTTTGGCAATCCGGCATAGGGATAGATAATCCCGGGGCATGCCTTGGGCTGCTCCGTGATATTGTCGTAACAGGTCTTCGTCGAGCGACCGCGTCGCTCCTCCGTGACTGTCACGCATTCGAAACCCAAGAAGCCGCGGCCGCGAAGATCGGCGCGTGCATTTACGTAGCTGTAGTCAAACGTGTCTTCGTCGGTCAGGAGTTTGGAAACGACGGCAATACCGCTCGTCAAGCATGTCGCCGGGTAGCTGCACCTGCCCGTCAAGGAATAGATGTCCGGCACGCCTTCGTGCTCCGGTCTACTGATAGTGTCGTAGTAAACTAGGACGTCCCTGCCGAAGCCGTCGGATACGGCCTCGATAGCTTCCGGCGTCACATCGGCCAAGACTACTCTAGCGTAGACAGCGATCTTGTAACCAGAACCCGTTGATACGAACGTTGCAATTTCGGGGTAGCCGTCGCCATTGGTGTCACCTATGGCTGTAGCCTCGAAGCCTCGTCCGTTACTGCGAGCGTCGCGTAACCATGGATACGCTTGAACGACCCAATCAGCTTCTTCGACAAAACCCTTGCCGTTCGACAAAAATAACTTAGGAGATGGAACCGATGAGAAAACGGTACCTGGTATTGGCGT
>CBINOT010000305.1:0-5604 GCA_966252355.1 uncultured Opitutus sp.
GCACGATTTCCTGCGCGTTGGAGAATTTGCAGGCGTTGTTCAGCAGTTCGCGCATGACCTCTCGCATGGCGCGGACATCGCCCCACACGTGCGCCAGCGGCGACATCACCGATACTTCCAGGCCCGCCTGAGCGGTGGCCCGCAACTCTTCGGTTACCGCGTGCACGGCCGCCTCGACGTCCAACGATTCGAGCCGGAAAGGGCGGCGCGAGAGCTCGCCGTACCGCAGCATGGCCAACGTGAGCCCATTGATGCGATTCGCGGCGCGCATCGCGCGCTCCACATGCTCACGCGCGATGGGGGCGAGCGGCGCCTCCTCATCGTCCAACACAAGTCCCAGGAATTCACGCAGATTGATCAGGGGACCGCGGACATCGTGCGCCAGGGCCTGTGAAAACTCCTCCAACTCGGCCACGGTATCGGACAAGCGCTGCGTGCGACTCCGTACCAGCGAGTCGAGCCGCGCTTCCGCCGCGCTCACGTTCAACGCATACCGCCAGGTCATCGCGCCCAACATGCCGACCAGCGCGGTCACGAGCAGCGCCATGCCTGTCTCCACGCTATACCATCCGAGGCGCAGACCATAAACCATCAGCAGCGCGAGGAGCACCGGCGTACCAAACACAAAGGGCAGCAAGCCACGCGCTAACCGCCCGGCTTCGGACGAAAGGTAGAAAACGCGCACCAAGCTGAAGCGTGGGCGGACCGACAGCACGCCGATGCTCAGCAGCGCGATCGCCGCGGCGGTCGCGAACGATACATGGCCATCCGGCGAGAAACTATAGAGGGATCTCGCGCCGCAAATATAGGCGATGATCACGAAGGTGCCGATGGCGCCGGCCCCTAAGGCAAAAACGTGGCCGAGGCGCACCAGCGTCCGGCGACGCGTGACCACGCAGCCGATACCCACGGCGATACACGCGATCGCAAAGGCGCCCAGCAGGGAGGGAAATCCAGCCGGAAAGGCGTCATCGCCCCATGAGTCGGTCGTGTTCCCCATGAAACGGACTGGGCCGTAACTAAGGAGCAGGGCCATGCACATCGCGCTGACGCCCCCCGCGAGCACGAGGCTGGGCCAACGGCGACGGTAATTCGCCAGCGCCAGCGCGACCGCCGTGCTCAAAAGCAAGCTCGAGCTGGCGGGCATGATACGCAACAGGCTGGAGCCGTTGGCATTCGCGGGCGCCCCTTGATAATGGCTGCTCACAACCATGAGGCCGCACAGCAAGACCGTGCCCAAGCTCATCGCCAACACCGTGTGTTGCGGTTTCATGCGCAGCGAGCGTGATGGACAACGAATGGAGGAAGTGGAAACGCACTTTCCGCGCGAAGTCGCGTTCCGCAATCCGGCGAATTGCAAGCAGGTCGGCGCTCGAGCCTACTCCTCGCTTGCGCCGGCCGACCGGCGACAAACAGTGAGGCATGGGAAATGAAGTCGCGTTCGACGACTCCGCCGCGTGCGAACGCTGCGGACGGTTCGGCGCCTTTAAGTTCGATAGCAGCACTCTGTGCGGCGACTGCTATGAAACGCGCGGCTCGTGTTGTCCGGAATTCAGCACGGACGATCTCTGGGAACGCGATGCGACCGGCGATCCCGTGCCGCGTTGCGCTCGTGCTGCCGCGCAAAACCGCGAGCCCCTTTAGGCTAAACCGAAAGCGCGTCGCATAAGCGGCGAACCGCATCAACGACACGCCGCGCGTCGGGACATTTCCCACGCGCAGCGCAAGCAAAGGCCAGGCTGCCCCCCCGACTACAGGCCCGTCGGGCGACCGAACTGAACCGCTTCGTCGTTCATCAACGCGCGGCCCGACTTCGCCAACGTGATCATCTCGGCGCCGGCCAAGAGCACGGGGCCGTAGCCGTGAGGCGCGACGGCGCTCACCGGACGCGAATAGTAGAACGCCGGGTCGAAGCCCATGCCGGTGCCGACGCAGACGTTCTCCACTTGGCCCTGCTCGTTCACCTGCGTGCTGACGCTGTGCCAGGCGAGGACAACCATCGGACCGTAGGCCAACGCATCGAGCCAGCCGCGGTTGATGCCGTGCGCGATGCAATAGGTGTAGATCGCCGTCGCCGACGTTTCGAGATACGAGTCGTTGCGATCGAGCAACTGGTGCCAGCGACCGTCTTTGCCCTGCAGGCGGGCGAGCCCGCGAACGTGCGCGCGAAACAGTTCGAGGATTTCCCCGCGGCCCCCGTGTTTGGCGGGCAGCACATCGAGCAGCTCGCACATCGCCAGGAGCGCCCAGCCATTCGCGCGAGCCCAGCGAAATGCCGGGTGATCGGTCATTCCCTGGATCCAACCGTGCATCCAAAGGCCCAGGTCGCGATTGAACATCCGCGAAGCGAACTGCGTGATCTGCTTTACGCCCTCATCGAAATACTTCGGGTCGCCGGTCAACAATCCCATCTGCGCCAGCGCGGGCACGGACATATAGAGATCGTCGAGCCACACCGAATCGGGCAACGGGCGGCTCCGTGAGAAGGTGCCGTCGGCGAGCCGCTGCTGCTTCGTCATGACCCACGCCATGTAATTCTCGATCAACGGCGAGAGATCGGCATCGAGCCCGCCACGCTGCGCCTTGATCATCGCGGCGCACATCGAGCCGGAGTCGTCGAGCGTGCGCGGGTTGAGCACGGAGCGGAAGAGATTGATCCCGCCGCCCCGTCCCGCGACCGGGCCGAGATTCGCCTGGCCGTTGGCCTTGGCCAGCGCGCGAAAATACGGCGCCTTCTCCGCGATGAACGCCAGCCGGTCGTTCGTATAGGCGCGGAATTTCTTATCCCGCGTCACCTCGGCCGCGAGCAGCATGCCCGAGTACGTGACGCCCCATTCGTAACCGATGACGTTGAACTCGCCGCGCTCGAGCGTCGCGTTGGAATTCACGCGCTTGAAGTTCGTGATCTCCTCGCCGGTCTCGCGATCGACGACGCGGGCGGGCGTGTTGGCCGTGAGATAATCGCGAATCCGCACCAGCGTCCGCGTAAGGTCTGGAATTTGCGGCACGCCATAGGGCACCGCATAAACGGCGCGCGGCCGCGCGGCGCTGAACGCCGGATTGATGATGCCGGGCCCGGACGGCGCGGAATTGGAGTTCGGCGCTGGCGCGGGCAGAACGAGCGTCGCAGCGGACTTCGCGGATTTGGTCTTAACCATTGAACGGGGCGGAAGAGGGGTGGCGTGTTTTACTGCTCAACCGGCGGTTCGGCAGGCGGGGAGCTTGCCGAATTGTTCGGCGGAACCGGGGAAGAATTCGCCGGCGTGTTGCCTGGCGGGGGCGCGGGGGGCCGGTTGCCAAACTCGAGCGGCGGCGGAGGCGGTAGCTCGTTGGGCAATTGGTCGGCACACAATGCTAAAATCTCGATGGCCGTCAGACTCCATTGCGACGCCTCGTTGGTCGACACGAATGGCGCCTCGTGCACGGCATTCAGCGTTTCCGGCCGCGGCACGAGTTGCGGCTTCAGCGGCCCGCCGCGGCGGCTGAGCCCCTGCGCCGCGCGCTTCGCATACGCGGGATTCTTCGTCTGAGCGTAAGCGTAGCCGGCCAGGCGCGGTCCGCCCTGGGCGCGCTCGACGTATTCGGCGTTGGCGCCTTCATTGCCGGTCGTGCGGTCCTTCGTCAGGACCTCCGCCGGCGCTTCGCCCAAACGACAGTATTGGAGCCAGGCGGTCGCCCAATCTTGGCGACCTAGCAAGGGCACCAGCTCGAACATCACTTCCGCACCGCCCTGGATGGTGGACAAATTATAGTTCACCGGTACCTGCGCGTGCTCGATCGGATCCGGGATCGGCATCAACTGACCGGTCTGCGGATCGTAGCCGACCGTCATGCTGCCCCCGCCTTTCAGCGGGCCGATGCGGCCGCCGCCGATGTCGGGGTTCAAGCCGTTGCGCACGCCCGACCGGATCCAATACGGCATCGCCAGAATCGAATCGACACCGGCCATGATGCGGTCGCGCCAACGAAGGTCGCCCGTGCGCTCCCACTCGGTCATCCAATTGCCGGCGAGGGCAAACCAGTCGGGACCGATGCGAATGCGACCGGGATATTTCGGATCCTGCGGCAGCGGCGGCTGCGCCTCGCGCATGGGATCGTAATGGATCGCGGCGACATCGGACCGCAGCATTTCGCGCATGATATCGCCGGTGCGCTCGTCCGTCGTCAGATAATAATAGGGCCGCCAATGCGCCGCTTGGCTGATGCGCGCCTCTTTCGCACCGTCGCCCCACTTGATCACATTGTGGCGCGAGCCCAGGCCGGCCATCGGCCCGAGATGATACACGCAGGTTTCGCTGGTGTTGCGCGTCAGCGCTTCGGCGAGACGGAAAACGTCGGCGCGGCCGGTGCGGAGATAGCTATACCAGAGCCACAATGGGACGCCCAACTCGGTGTTGTCCCAGGCATGCCCGCCCCAATCGTAGTACCAAGTGTGCGCCGCGCGATTATAGCTGTGGATAAAGTCGCCGTAGTACCAAAAGCCATACCAATAGCGCTCGTCGACTTGCTGGGCATAAAACGCGAGCAAGGCGTCCAGCCGGTCCTCGACCGCGGCTTTCAGCGGCGTCGAACGATCCGGCAGGCTCCACACGCCGAAGACGCCGGTCGATTGAATGTACTGCGGCGAAGCCGCGAGCAGGAGATGCTCGGCGCCGGCTTGCGCCAATTCGACGGTGACCGCCTTGGTCGGAACGCCGGTTGCCGGATAAAGCGTGAGCTCGCTCGTGCGCGCGACACCGAAGGCGGTGCTCATGCCCGGCTGCACGTCCTCGTACGACGCGTTCAGGCCATGCGCGCGGATATCGTAGTGCCGCATATCCATCGCCGCTGCGTCCGGCGACCAAAGCCACGCCGTGACCTCGGCGGCGGACGCCGCCGCGTTGCGCACTTCGAGGCCGGTGGGATACGACTGCCAAAAATTGCGGATGCTCAGGCCGAGCCCTCCGGTCACGTCGCCGGCGAAAACGAAGCCGGCGGCCCGGCGGCCCGCGTTCGAAAACACCCAGGTGCTTTGCGGGTTGGTGCGCTTCGAGAGGGTGAAACCGTCTGGTGTCAGCTGCGACAGCTTGAAGTCGCTCCAGATGGCAACCTGCTCGCTGCTGTTGGGATTGGGCGGCGGCCGATTGGCGAGCGGTTGGCCCGCCTGCTGCGCCGGGTTGCCGCCGCCGGGTTGAATCGGCTCGGCCCACAAACCGCCGTCCGCGCCCGCAAACCGCACATGGCGATTCTGCACCTGCTCGCGCATCGGCACCGCAAATACGAGGCCGAGGCCGCGGATGAAATCCTTCTCCTGATCGCCGTCGTACACGATGGTGTGCACGACTCGCACCGGAAGCTGCCCGGCATAAAAATAGAGGCGGACGACAAACGGCAGCCACTCGCGATTCTCCGCCCGGTGCTTGCCTTCGAGGCGGACCACGGCCCGCACCGGACCGGATTGCTCGACCGCGATGCGCTCGACATGGCTCACGAATTTCTCGCGGCGGGGACTCGTCTCGGGATCGCCGTCCGGCCCGGACTGCAACACACACACGAGCCGGCCGTCGGTCGCGACGACGCGGCCATCGATCGTCATCGCGTCGATCAGATTGCTGCCGCCCGGGG
>CBINOT010000306.1:0-5592 GCA_966252355.1 uncultured Opitutus sp.
AATTCGAGGCTGGATTCCAAGCGTGCCCGCAGCGCCCAACGCTCATCGAGCTCGCGCGCGAGGCGTTGGCACGTGAGCGCACGCACGCGCAGAAACCACGCGACGAGCAGCGCGACCGCCACCGTCATCAACACGAGCTCAGCGATAAACCCATGCGCCCACCATGCATGGCGCCACGCGATCGTCGCCGCCCACGCGCCACACGTCGCCGCCAGCGACCAGAGCAAGAGCGTGCCGCGCGCCTGCCAGCGGTGACGCCGCAAAATACGTTCAGCGGGATAGCTCGGGCTCATCGGGAGGTGCGATTGGCGACGCCAAGCTCGGCGAGAGCGCAGAGGGCCACGATTGCGATCAGCCACCACCAAAGCGGTGATTTCCGCTCCGCTTCTTCTGCGCCCAGTGCCACCGCCATCCGCGCCGCGGCCGGCGCGCGCGCGTGCGACTCGAGCGCCAGCCACGGAGTGCCGTCGTTCCACAGCGTCGGATCGCTCTCTTCCGGCGCGAGATTCACCGCGAATAATTTCCGTTCGGCGCCGGACGTGAACTCGTAGACGCCGGGCGCCGTCGGCGTTACCGAACCGGCAACGGATACGACATTTTCTCCGACCGCCGGGCCCGCGACCGCGCGCCATTGTCCGGCATCGGCCGGCAGCGCGAGGACCTCGCCAACTTGGGCCGGCTTCGCCGCAGCGCTCGCTTCGGCGCCGAAGAGGTAAGCGACCGCCCGGTGGACAAACGGCACAAACGTCTCACGCGTCGGCCATTCGCCGTCGCGCCGATCCGCGGTGAAGCCACAGAGCAACAACCGGCCCCGACCAACCGACGCCTCACCCATCGCGGCGGCCGTTTCGGACCACAATGCCACCGGCTCGACGCGATCCAGCGGCAACGCCCAGCCGCGGCGAAAGGTCCAGCCGAGCAATGCGCTCACGCGGTGCGCCGCGAGGCCGGTCACGAGCGGATGCTCCATCGCCCAGTCCCGCAGTTCCAAGCCATCGGTCTCTTTCAGCGGTTGCACTTTGATTCCCGCCGCCGCGAGCCACTTGGTCGGCGCGGGTCCGCCGTTCACGAACACAACGGCTGAGCCGCCGCTGCGCAAAAAGCCGTCGAGGCGTTGGCCCGCGTCTCCGGCAAACGAGGCATCGTTCCGCAAAACGGCCACCGCCGTCGCCGGCCACGCCGTGCTCGGCAGCGGGCTGATCTGCAAGGCTGGTTTCAGTTCGATCGTCGAAGCGAGCGCCGCACCCACATAATCGGCGGTACTGCCCGGTGGCAGCGGATCGAGCAGCACCCCTCGCCCGCCCGTCGCTTGCCACGCGGCGTACGCGGTGTCGTCCGCCGGCAAATCGTCGGCCTCGAGCACGCACCGAAAATAAGCCGTCTGATCGGTCACCGCGCCCGGCAGATCGAATTCGACCTTCTGCGCCTCGTGTTCCGGCAGCGACACCGTTTGCTGATATAGCGGCACGATGCCGTTGTCGCGATAAACGCGGAGCGTCCGGTCGTGCGCCCCCGTGAAGTTCCGGATCGCGACGACCGCGTGAAACCCTGTGGCGGTGCGCGTGATCACCGGCGCCTGAATCGCCGCTTGGCGCGCCAACGGCGCCGGAACATTCGGAAACAATGCCGTTACGCCCGGCGGCAATTTTTGGCCGAAGTCGAACGTCGCCCAGCTCAACTGCTGGTGGTCGGTCAGGAGAATGATTTCACGCTGGCCCGCCGTGAGTCCGGCCAAGGTGTCGCCCGCCAACCGCAACGCGGGCTCGAGGCGGGCGGTTTCCCAACCGGGCTTCAATGACTGCAATAGCTGCAAAGCCGTTTCGGCGGACGTGTTGGGGGGCGCGATCCATTTGGGTCGCGGCGCCGTGACGAGAATGCCGATGCGATCCGCCTCGGTCGGTTTGCCCAAGAGCGGACGGAGCCAGTCGCGCAGCGCGGCCCAACGTTGTCCGGCTTGCAGACTGAATGAATTATCCACCACCACGACGGTCGTGCGGCCGCGGCCGAGACGGTCGGAACCAAAAAACGGACGGGCGAAGGCCGCCGCGAGCAACCCGAGCGCCAGGCAGCGGAGGAGCAGCACGATCCACCGTCGCAAGCGCTGCGAGCGGGCGTTTTGCGGCGCCGTCACGGCCAGAAAGCGGAGCGAGGGAAACGGCACGGTGCGCTTCGGCCGCCGACGCAGAAGGTGCAGCAGAATCGGCAATCCGACCGCCCACGCGCCAAGGAGAAATCCGGGAAACAGCCAATGCATGCGCGTCAGGCCTTGCCGGCACGGCGAGCGAGATAAGCAGCCAGCGCCGCGAGCGGCGAAGCATCGGTCCGCAGCGTCAGATAATCGAATCCGCTGCCGCGAAACACTTCGCCCAAGGCATTCTGGTGCGCAGCGAACGCGGCGCGATAAGTCCGGGCCGCGGCCACCGGATCGAGTTGTAGATTCTCGCCGGTCTCGGCGTCTTCGAATCGTGCCGGCTCCGTGAACGAAAATTCTTCCTCGGCTGGATCCACGATGTGCAGCGCCAACACATCGTGGCGGTCGAAGCGCAGCCGGCGCACGACGCTTTCCAACGCCGCGGGGTCTTCATAGAAATCGCTCGCGAGGACAAAAAGGCAGGCTCTCGGCACCACCTCGGCCGCGCGTGACAACGCCTGGGCGAGCGCGGTGGGCGTTGCCAGGGCCGGCGTTTCGAGCGCGCCCCACACCGCGCGCACCCGCGCCGGCGAGGCGCTCGGCGGCGAATAATGCACGAGATCGTACGCCAGCAATCCGATGCCGCACGCGTCGCGTTGCCGGCGCACCAAAAGCGCCACGGCGCCGAGCACTGCCCGTGCGAGGTCGAGCTTGGTCAGCAAACCCGGCCGGCTCGTGTAGCTCATCGACGCGGACACATCGAGCAGCAGCTGCACGCGCAACGGCGTCTCCTCATGCGCGTCGCGGATCTGCAGGCGATCGCTCCGGCCATAAAGCCGCCAATCGATCCGCCGCAGGTCGTCGCCGAATTGGTAATCGCGGTAGTCGGCGAATTCCACGCTCGCACCTTTGCGATGGCTGCGATGGCGGCCGCCGCCAGCGGCGTCGGCCAGCCGACGCGCACGCAGCGGCAAGGACCGCAGCGCGGAAAGCTCGGCGACGTCGAGCGGGGCCAGCGCGGGGCGCGACGATCCCGGATTCCGTGCGGCGCGCTGCGGTCGCACCGGGTACGTCACCGAGGAAGCGGGCGCAGGTTCGCCGAGGCCGGAATGGCTCATGCGCGTTTCACCGTCTTGAGCAGTTCATCGATCACTTTGTCCGGCGTCATCTGGTCGGCCTCGGCGCGGTAATTGAGGATGATCCGATGGCGCAGCACGATCTTCGCCGCGGCGGCGATGTCTTCGGCCGCGCAGTTGAGCCGGCCGTCCAGCGCCGCGGCCGCCTTCGCCGCGAGCGCGAGCGATTGCGTGGCGCGCGGGCCCGCGCCCCATTGCACGCAACGCTTGATCAGCGCCGGCGCCTCCGCGCCGTTCGGCCGCGTCGCATGCACGAGGCGCACGGCGAACTCCGCCGCGCTCGTCGGCACATGCACGCGACGCACGGCACGTTGGAGCGTCAGCAGCGCGTCGGCCGTGAACACCGGATTCAGCGGCCCGGGCGTGGCGCCAGTGGTTTCCTGGAGGATCCGCACTTCCTCGGCGGCATTCGGATAATCGAGGTTCAGGCAAAACATGAAGCGATCGAGCTGGGCTTCCGGCAGCGGATACGTGCCCTCCTGCTCGATCGGGTTTTGCGTCGCCAGCACGAAGAAGGGCGCAGGGAGATCGCGCGTCGTGCCCGCGATGGTCACCCGATGCTCTTGCATCGCTTCGAGCAGCGCCGACTGGGTTTTCGCCGGTGCCCGGTTCACCTCGTCCGCCAGCAGCAGCTGCGTGAAGACCGGTCCGGCCGCGAAGCGAAACGCGCGACGGCGGTCGTCCGTCTCCTCGAGAATCTCGGACCCGGTGATGTCGCTCGGCATCAGGTCCGGCGTAAATTGAATCCGGCGAAACGTCAGGTTGCTGGCTTCCGCGAGGGATTTCACCAGCAGCGTTTTGGCCAGCCCGGGTACGCCGATCATCAAACAGTGACCTTGGGCAATCAGCGCGATGAACAGATCGCGGATGGACTCGTTTTGGCCCACGATGCGACGGCCGAGCTCGGCTTTGAGCCGGCCGAACACGGCCGGAGTTTCGCGCAAAGCCTCGACGTCGGAGTCGCTGGCCGTGGCGGGAGAAGATGGAAGCGTGGTCATGTTAAAGCTGGAAAAAGCGTTTCTCGTTCAACGAGTCCTCGACCGGCTGGAAAGCGACAACCGGGGACGGATTGGCCGCAAATAAATTTTATGCTCACGTCAGGATAATATGCCGCAAACCCGTTTCTGAATTCGTGTTCATTCGTGTCCATTCGTGGTTTCCTCGGTTTGAAAAGCGGCGATCACGATTACGATCAAGATCGGCTCACTTCGGCTCGGTCGGCGCCGCGGGCGAGATCGGCGTCGCCGGCACTTCGCCGATTTGCCCGGTGGCGCGATCGATCCACTGGGCATGTTCGCCCTGGCCGATCTTTCGAGCCCGATAATACGCGTCTACCCGCGCCGCCGCATCCGCGGCGAGTTCGCGAAACGGCGCCTCCGGGTGCGCGGCCAGCGCCTGCGCCCATAGCTGCGGGAAGCGCGGCTCGTTGACCTCGCCGGCTTCCGCCGTCGCCGCCACGGCCTCGACTTGCGGCACCGCCAGCAACGCCGGCAGGAACGCCCCGCCCCTCGTCGTGCCCACCACCACGAATTTCTGGCCCGGCAACGCGCGTACGACCGCGCAAAGATCGTCGACCGTGACGCGTGGTCCGCTCACCTGAAACGCCGGCCGCCCATCGCGCGCCGGTGCGGCGTTCCCCAGTAGCACCAGCCACGTTTCAGCCGCCGCTGGCGTCACGGCGGCCGCGGCGGTGACAAACGCATCGCGACGCAACGTCGCGTCATTTTTTGCGGGCAAAAGGGTGATTGCTTCGGCCGGAATCCCGCGGTCGATCAATCCTTCGCGGACCTCGCCGGCCGCCGCCCAAAGGCGAGCGGATTGGGCTTCGTCCGCCGCCAAACCCACGACGATCAGGGCCGCGGCATTTTTCGGCGCCCCGTGCGGATGCAGACGACGCAGCGAGAACGTGGCGCGCGCTTCATTCCAGGCCTCCATCGCACTCCTCGCGGACGCCGCGTCTCCTCGGGGAACGCCAAGCGCGAAGGCGACTGACAGGGCCAGACACGCTCCGGCGACGCGCCCACGACTTCGCCAAAGAGCGAAGCGCACGAAGGGAGTCGTGGAAGCAGTCACGGGTGGTGAGAGGCGTAGCGGTGGGAACGAAGGCCGCAGCACCAGTAATACGCGGAAGTCGCGTATAAGTTACAAGCGGCGATGGCAAAGACTCCTGCCCGTAGCGGAAGCCGTGAGGCTTTCGTCGCAATTCGATCGAGGCGTCGGCAAGTCAGCCCCCCTACGCCAAGCGATCAGGTAGCGGCTTCGCCACCGCCTTACTCCGCTGACCCACGCAGCAACGAATCGAGCTTCGCCAGCAGCACCTCCGGC
>CBINOT010000307.1:0-5578 GCA_966252355.1 uncultured Opitutus sp.
CTTTGGCAGCGCGGCGTTGCGTCCGTCGCGAATCGCGCGCGCGTAATCGGTCAACCGCTCCAACGGCCCGATGAGCCAGGCCGCCGTGAGCAACAAAACCACGAGCAATCCCGCACCGCCCGTCACCGCGCCAATGACGATCTTCCGCTTCGCTTGCGCGACCAGCGCATTGATGCCGTGCGCCGGCTTGCCGACGCTGACCACGCCGATGATCCGGCCGTCCTGTCGAATCGGCGCCGCCACGTAAATCACCTGAGTGTCGTCGTCGCCGGGGATGTCGCGACTCGACCGCGCGCCGTATTGGCCGCGCAAGGTGCGCGCGACGTCGTTCCAACGCGAGAAGTCGCGTCCTTCGTCACGATGGAGCGAATCGAACACCACCCGCCCGGCGGCATCGGTCACATACACGCGCAAATCGATGCCCTGTTTTTCGAGCGTGAAGATCTTCGCGCTGAAGACGCGCTGCCGCGCCCGTTCGTCGGCCACGTGCAGCAGGCCGGGATCGAGTCCATGCGACGACTGCGTTTCCAAGATGCCGGCGAGCAGCACCGACATATCGACCAACGATTCCTCCATGGACTCGACATAGCGCGGGCGCACCTGATCGATGATCCAGCGGGTGATAAAATAGCCGCCGCACGCGTAGATCGCCAAAATCCCGAGCAAAAGCCGAACCCGGAGGCTCATGCTTCTTCCCGCAGGGAGTACCCAAGGCCGCGGTGCGTCACGATCGGATCCGCCTCCGGCGCCGCGTCGCGCAATTTCGCGCGGAGCGATTTGATGTGCGCATCGACCGTGCGATCGAGCGCGGCGGCCGGATCTTCCCACGCCGCATTCATGAGTTGCTCGCGACTGAACACGCGGCCCGGCGATTCCAACAACGCGACCAACAACCGATACTCGTTGCGCGTGAGCTCGAGCGATTTGCCCCGATAGCTCACGCGGCAACGCGCGGCATCGTGCTGCCACCGCGCCGTCGCCGAAAGCGCAGCCGGCGAGGGCGAAGGCATCGCGCTCGGCGGCACCTGAGCTCGCCGCAAAATCGCCCGCACGCGCGCCGTCAGTTCACGCGGGCTGAAGGGCTTCGCGACGTAATCGTCCGCCCCGAGTTCCAAGCCGACGATGCGATCGATCTCGCCGCCGCGGGCAGTGAGGAAAATCACGGGCACGGCGCTGCGCTTGCGAATCTCGCGGCAAACGTCGAAACCGCTCATGTCGGGCAAGCCCAGATCGAGCACGACGAGCGCCGGCGCCTGGCTGCCCAGAAACGTCAATGCTTCGCCGCCCGTTCCCGTCCAATGCGGGGCGAAGCCTTCGGTCCGCAGCGCATACACGATGGTCTCGGCGATCGAAGGCTCGTCTTCGACGACGAGAATGGTCTGCGGCCCAACCGGCATCCCTGCGTTTCTGCACGACCTATCGCGAATGACAAGCCGGGGACATGACGGTCCTGCGACATGGCCGAGGCGAAGCGTTGCGAAATCGCCGCGCGCCATCAGCGTACGGCTCGACCGACGTGCCAGGCCGATTCGCCCCACCCCATGCACACGATCAACCGGCGGACATTCGTCCGTAATCTCGTCGCCTCCGGTGCGCTGCTCAGCGGCGGCCGTTGGCTTGGCAGCATCGGCTACGCGCAAACCCGCCGCGTCGCCGCTCGCGCCGTCGTCAATCCCGCGCGTTATCGTGCCGAGCTGGATCGCCGTTTGCTCGGCTCGTTTCTCGAGCACCTCGGCCGCGCGGTGTACACGGGAGTGTATCAACCTGGATCGAAATTCGCGGATGCGCATGGCTATCGCACCGATGTCATCGCGCAAATCAAGGAGCTGGCCGTCCCGATCGTGCGCTATCCCGGCGGCAACTTCGTGTCGGGATACAACTGGCTCGACGGCGTCGGTCCGCGCGAGCAGCGCCCCACCGTGCTCGAACGCGCCTGGAATTCGCTCGAGACGAATCAATTTGGGACGAACGAATTCATCGACTGGTGCAAGCTCGTCGGCACCGAGCCCCTCCTCGGTTTCAATCTCGGCACCGGCACGCCGGAACACGCCGTCGCTTACGTCGAATACTGCAATGTCGACCGCGGCACGAAATGGAGCGAGCTGCGCCGGCGCCACGGCTACGAGCAGCCGCACAACGTCCGTTATTGGTGCATGGGCAACGAAATGGACGGCCCCTGGCAGATGGGCCACAGCACCGCGTCCGAATACGGCCGAAAGGCCTACGATACCGCGCGCCAAATTCGCGTCATCGATCCCTCGTTGAAGCTCATCGCCTGCGGCTCGAGCAACACGATCCTGCCGACGTATCTCGAGTGGGACCGCCAGGTCCTCGAGGAATGCTACGACCAAGTCGACGGCATCTCGCTGCACAATTATTACGGCAATACGCCGCCGCTGACGGGCAACGACTCGTCGCGTTTTCTCGCGATGAATTTGGACATGGAACGCCAAATCCACGAGATCGGCGCGGTCTGCGACTACGTGCAAGGGCTGAGGAAATCGTCGAAGCGCTTGTGGCTCTCGTTCGACGAATGGAATGTGTGGTATCGCGCGCGCGACGCGAAAGCGCGCGACGGCAAGCGAACGGTCGCACCGCATCTCCTCGAAGAAATCTACAATCTCGAAGACGCGCTGCTCGTCGGCGGCTTCCTCAATTCGTTGCTGCGCCAATCCGATCGCGTGCGCGTCGGTTGCCTGGCGCAAATCGTCAATGTCATCGCGCCGCTGATGACCAACGACGAGGGCGTGCTGCGGCAGAGCATTTTTTATCCATACGCGTGGGCGCTCAAATACGCGCACGGGCGGGTGCTCGACCTGGCCGTCGAGTCGGAAACCTATCCGATCCGCGCGGAAGGCCTGCGCGCCGATTTCGCGCGCAACGACGACGTCCCCTTCCTCGACGTTACCGCGACGCTTGACCCCGCGAACGGCGAAGCCGCGGTGTTCATGCTCAATCGCGATCTAAACAGCGACCGCGATCTCGTGCTGGATTGGCGCGAGGGCGCGCCGACGCGCGTCCTCGCCTGCGAAACGCTCACGGGCGACGACTTGAAGGCGTCGAATACCTTCGAGCGACCGAACGTCGTCGTTCCGCGCACCCTCGAAGCACCCGCTCCCGGCGCCAAGATGACGTTCCGGCTGCCGGCGCGATCGTACACCGTTGTACACCTCGCTACCCGTTGAGGCGGTACGGCGACTCAGCAGGTCCGCCGAGGCCGCCTGCAAACGGCTTCTCCGCTCAAGCCGGCCCGGCGGCGTGCGCCGCTTGATCTGCCGCCGGCCGGTGCAATAACTCGCTGAGCATTTCCAGCGCGTATTGATCGAACTCGTCGGGCTTCGTGGAATACAGCCGATGGAGATCCGTGAAGCTCGCGCGGACGAGTTGGAGCAGCGAGTCGCGCGAACCGGACACCGACGCCAGCGCCGTCGTTCGCAGCGCGCCTCGCAACCGGGCCAATTGCTGCATCCGCGTCCGCAAACGAAGCTGTTCCGTCGGCACGCCACCCGCCGCGCAATCGACCGCGAGGATGCTCGCCGGCAGTGCATCGGTCTGCCACTCGCCAGTGGCGATCGCGCCGCGACGAACCGCCGATTTGCGCCACGTCACCAGCGCGGGAATGCAGCCATGCCGCAGCAGGTAAATGAAGCCGAACGCGAATTCGACGGCCCCCATGAGCTGCAGCCACAGCGCTCGGGTGCTCGAACCATCGACGGCGACGGGCGGAAACCACGAGGGATTAAGGACGGGCAAAAGCCACATCGCCGCACCAAGACACAGGAAGCCAGCTGCGTTGCCGTTGTTCATAGCGCCCGGCACATAGCGATGCCCGTGCCACCGGTCCGGCGAAAGATCCAAGTCGCGCTGCGCGCGTCGTATGTGGAACGGCGGCCCCCGCGTTGCCAGGCGCCGCTTCCGACATTTCGCACGATCGAGCAACCGCAGTCGTGCAAAACGTCAGGTCATCGCGGGCACGCGATCCTGCCGAGCTTCGTCGTTGTACGTCTTTCCGCCCGGACGCACTCGCGGCTCCTGTGGCCGGTCACGTGAGCGCGTCGCAAATCCGAATCAGCGTGCGATAAGCGCGCTCCGCAGCCCACACGAGCTTGCCTTCGTCGACGCCGGCGCGGGCGAAATTATCGGGCGTGAATTGCCAATACGATTCTTCGCCGCGGAAACCGAAGCCCCGAAGGTCCGCCGCGCCCGCGCACAAGTTCAACAGATGGCTCAACGCCAAGGAATCCGGTCCGGGCGCATAGTGCTGCCCCACCGCGTTCGCCGTCTCCTCGGGAAAACGCCACGCCGCCATGATCTTCGCGGCGATATCCGCATTGGTGCAGCCCCAAATCGAGCGTTCCCATTCGCCAATCGGCTGGGTCTCCGACGCATAAGGAGCGATCTGCCCCACCGAGCGCGCATGACGATCGAGCGCGACTTTGCCGATCGATCGCAGCAACCCGACGGTGTACGCTGCCCGCGGATCGTGCAGCGCGTCGTCGGCTAGTTCTTCCATCACCAGCGCGACGAACAGCGCATTGGCGCGAAACCGATGCGCTTCGATGCCATAAAATCCCAGCGGCTCATCCGTCACCTGCGTCGCCGCCACCGCGCCCACCAAGCGATAAACATCGCGATAACCGATGCATGCGACCGCTTCCTCGAGGGAGGTCGCCGGCTCCGACCGCGCATACACCGTGGAGTTGGCCATCGCGATCAAACGCGCAGTGAGCGCGGGATCGCGGCGCAGCAATTGCGTGATCTCCGGCAACGGCACCTCGTCCTGTTGAAGCTTTGGCGCGAGTTCCGCGAGCAAGCGGGGGGACGCCGGCAAAGTCTGCACCCGCTCGGCCAATTCGGCTTCAGTGATGGGAACCACGGTCACGGCACTGGTATGCGGCCCTCGCCGCCACAACGCAGCCGAAAAATGCGGCGAACCGTTCGATTGCGGCAACTACACATGCCACGAGCGTAACACTGCGAACTTCAACGCCCACGGACGCGCGTTCGCCCGTCCGCGCGGCGATCACACATCCCCGAGCTGCGGCCGGAGCACGATTTCTTCGACGACCGTGCGACGCGAGAGCCGGTAAACGTCGAAAAACGCCTGCGCCACATCCTCCGCCGGCATGATCCGCTCGGGCGATACGCCGCTGGCCTCCCATGACGGCGACCACGTCGCGCCGGGATACACGCAGCAGACGCGCACGCCTTTGTCGCGCAACTCCGCGCGCATCACCTTGCTCAAGCCGCTCACGCCAAACTTCGCCGCGCAGTAAGCCGCACCGCCGGGATACGCCGCCCGGCCGGCGATCGAGCTCATGTTAAAGATGTCGCCGCGGCCGCGCTCGATCATGTGGGGGACAAACGCCCGCGAAACCAGGAACACGCTTCGCAGATTGGCGGCCAGCAGGAGATCGAAGTCCGCCACGCTGATCTCCGTGAACGCGGCGCCGGCGAACTTCCCGGCGTTGTTGATCAGCACGTCGACGCCGCCAAAACGCTTCGTCACCGCGGCCGCCATGCTCCCCACCGACGCCTCGTCGGCCACGTCGCACGTGAAACATTCGGCGACCGCGCC
>CBINOT010000308.1:0-5545 GCA_966252355.1 uncultured Opitutus sp.
ACGCTGCGGCGTTCATGGTGGTGCCTAAGTCTCGTGTGCGTCGGTCGTGCCATGGCGTTCGTCCATCCCGGCGGCCTGCACTCTCAAGCCGATCTCGACCGCATGAAGACGCAGGTGGCCGCCGGTGCGCACCCGTGGATCGACGATTGGAATCTGTTGATCAAGGATTCGCAGGCGCAAAACACCTATACGGCGGCGCCGCAGGCGAACATGGGCGCCAATCGGCAGCGAGCCTCGCAGGACGCGCACGCGGCTTATCTCAATGCGATCCGCGGGTACATCTCGGGCGATACGAGTTATACCGATTGTGCGATTCGGATCTGCAATGCGTGGTCGTCGACGGTGAACGCCGTGCCGACGGGCACGGACATTCCTGGGTTGAGCGGCATTCCGATCTTCGAATTCGCGCTCGTGGGCGAGCTCCTGCGGACGTCGCCGCGCTGGGTGGCCTCGGACTTCACGCGGTTCAAGAACATGATGCTCACCTATTGGTATCCGGTGGCACACGATTTCCTGAGCAATCACAACGGGCGATGCTCCACCTCGTACTGGGCCAATTGGGACGCGTGCAATATCGGCGCCGTGTTGACCATCGGCGTGCTCTGCGACGACACCGCGAAGTACAACGAAGGCGTGACGTATTTCCAAAGCGGCGTGGGCGCCGGCTCGATTATGAACGCGGTCTATTATCTGCACCCGGGCGGGCTGGGGCAGTGGCAGGAGTCCGGCCGCGACCAGGAGCATGCTCAACTCGGCGTCGGCTTGCTGAGCGCGGTGTGCCAAGTGGCGTGGAATCAAGGCTTGGACCTTTTCGCTTACTCGAGCAACCGGCTGCTCGCGGGCGCCGAGTACACCGCGCAATACAATCTGTGGACGACGGTGCCGTATCAGTATTACAACAATTGCGACAACTCGCATAACACCTGGGCGTCGATCAACGGGCGCGGCCGGCTCGACGACCGGCCGGTGTGGGAGCTCATCTACAATCATTACGTCGTGCTCAAAGGCCTGAGCGCTCCGAACAGCCAGGCGATGGCGCAGCTCATGCGGCCGGAGCATGGCAGCGCGGATCATTTTGGCTATGGCACGCTCACGTTTACGCTGAGTGCGGCGAACTCGCCTTATCCGCCGTCCGGAACTCCCTCCGCTCCGACGGGACTGACGGCAGCCGCCGGCGTCGGGCGAGTGATGTTGAAATGGACTTCCAGCGGGACGACGACCCAAGGCTACGAGGTTCGACGCGCCACGACGAGCGGAGGCCCGTACACGAGCATCTCGTCCTGGAGCGCGAACACGTCCGCCCAATACACCGATACGAGCGTCACGAACGGCACGACGTACTATTACGTCGTGGCGGCGAGAAACCAGGCGGGCACGAGCGGCGTTTCCGCGCAGGCCAGCGCGACGCCGGTCGCTGCCGGCGCATTGCCGTCGGGTTGGACGCGGAGCGACATCGGCAGCACCGGCGGCACGGCCACCTACGCCAGCGTGGGCAACGGCACGTATGTGGTCGGAGGCAGCGGCACCGACATCGGCGGCACGGCGGATTCGTGCGTCTTCGTGAACACGAGCGTGACCGGAGACGCGACGATCACGGCGCGGCTCATCGCCAACGGCTCGGCCAAGGCGGGCGTGATGATGCGCGAATCGACGGCAAACAATGCGAGAATGATCGCGATGACTCTGGGCGAGGCGGGTGGCCGCGAGGCGCGGTGCCGCGCCCGGGCAACGGCCGGCGCTGCGGTCACGACTCAACTCGGCAACGACTATACCTGGCTGCCGGCGTGGTTCCGGCTCACGCGGGTCGGCAACGTTTTTACCGCGTACGAATCGTCCGACGGCGCCACCTGGTTCAGCGTTGGCTCGACGACCATCGCGATGGGCAGCACCTATTTGGTCGGCGTTGCCTTGGTCGCGAGTTCGTCGACGTTCGACAACGTGCAGGTCAGCGGCGGCGCGGGAGGCGGCGGCGGGGCCGTCCCGGCCGGCACGTACAGCCTGAAAAATCGGGCCAGCGGCAAGATGCTCGACAATCTCGGTTCCACGGCCGACGGCGCGATTGTCGGTCAATGGACCGATGGCACGAGCAACAATCAAAAGTGGACCGTTTCGTACGTTGGCTCGAACGCGAAGCTCATGTGCGTCACGGGCGGCAAATATTTGGACAGCCTCGGCCATACCGCGGACGGCTCGACGGTGGGGCAGTGGACCGGCGGCGCCAGCACCAATCAGCAGTGGACGATCCAGGATCTCGGGACGGGCTACTACAAACTCGTCTGCGTCGCCAACGGCAAGTGCCTCGACACCGGCGGCGGCACGACCGACGGGGCGCAAATGCAGTTCTGGGGCTCCGGCACGAGCAACAACCAGCAATGGCAATTCGTCGCGCCCTAACCCGGATCAAAACCTTTGCCACGGAGGACACTGAGCTAGGACACAGCGTTCACAGAGCGAGAAATTCGCCGCCCGGGTCAGCGCCCGCTTCAGCAATCGCCGCGAGCGGAAAGGAGACTGCCCGATGACGGTTCGAGCTCTGCCTCATGTGCTGCTGGCCGCCGCCTGCGCCATCGCGGGCTGGCGGTGTTGGTCCCTGCGCACGCCCCGCGCTCGCGCTACCCCTGCGGTGGCAGGGACGTGGACCGGTTCGCGCACCGCGGCCGCGAGCGCCATGACCTCATCTGCTCGAGCCTGCGAGGCCGGCGCACCGCCTTGCGGCGTCGACACCGCCATCGCCCTGCGCGAGCTCGAAGCGGATATCCAGGCCGCGGCCGAGCTCGACGACGCCGACGAACGTTGGGCCAGGCTCGCGAAGGCGTGTTTGCGTTGGACCGACTACGATCCGCTCGGCGCGTTGCAGCGGGTGCATGAGCTCGGGCTCGACGACACGAATCGCGCGATTCTGGCCGATGTCGTCCAGCGCTGGGCGGGGCAAAACCTTGCCGCGGCTCTCGCGTGGGTGACCAGCCGTCCGCCGAACGCCGAGCGCGACGACATGCTCGCGCGGGTGGCGGTGGCGTGGTCCGAGTCGCAGCCCACCGCGGCCGTGCGCCTGGTCGTCGAGGAGATGGCTCCCGGGCTCATGCAAGACGAAGCGGGCATTGCGATCCTCCACCGATGGGCCCGGCAGGATTTTGCGGCGGCTAGCGCGTGGGTCGCGCGGTTCCCGCTCGGCGATTTGCGCGACCGGGCATGCGCCGAGTTGGCGATCGTCGCGGCACAGCCGTCGTCCTAACCGAAGCGAGTAGGGCGACCGACGTCCGGTAACGGTCAGACTTCGTTTGGCGGCACGGCGTGGCCGCCGGCGGCGGCGGTTTTCGTTTAACGGATAACCGGCAGGCTCCTTGCGTCATCCGACGGCGCTTATTCCCTCCTCCCATCCGCTCCAACTTCCCGTGATCGCTTACGACACGCGGGTAACGAGCGGTGCAGACGCCCCGTAGCGTATCCATGCCTCCCACCCACCGACGCCCCTTCGTCCGCGTCTTTCCACGATGACTCTTCGTTCCTGTTTGGCCGTCTTCGTCGCCGTTGCCGCCGCTGTCCCGACGGCGTTCGCCGCGCCCGCGCGCGCCGAGGTGGTCGTGAACATCGATATGACGCCGGACGGCAAAAAGGTGCCGCGGCCCACCGCCGAGCATCCGGCGTATTATGTGCCGGTCATTCTCGGTTATCATACCAACGGCCAAATCATCGCGGGAGAGCGACCGCCCTCGCGCGCCGAATTGATTCGCGACATGGGGAAGGCGCTCGCGAAAGAGGGCTATGTTTTGCAGGCGCTGCGGCCCGACAACAAGACGACGCTGCCGTCGCTCATTCTCTGTTTCGAGTGGGGGTACCTCAATCCGCAGATCAGCGATCTCGGCGAGGACCCGACGGTGATCGGCGCGGATAGCTCGACGACGATTCCGCGCGTCGTGGCGGATTTCAATCAACGCGAAATGCTGACGCTCGTCGCGGGCGATGCCATTTATCGCGGCGCGAGCTTTTCGACGAGCGACTGGGAACGGCTCCGCGACGCGGCGACCGAGGGCCGGTATTACATCATCGTTTCGGCCTACGACTTCGAGGCATCGCTGAAGGGGGAGAAGAAACTCCTCTGGCGTGCGCGCATGAGCACGGAACGACAGGGCGTGTGGATGAACGATGTCGTGCCCGCGCTGATCGCGGGCGGGGCGCCGATTTTTGGCCGCGAACTGCCGCGGCCGCAGTTTCTCAGCGCCGCGATCCGCGACGGCAAAGTGGAGATCGGAACGCCGACCGTCGTCGAGGACAAGCCCGCCGCTCCACGCGCCAAATGACCTTGCCTAAACTTCCCCTTCTTCTCGTGACCACCGCTACTCTCCTGGGCGCGCCTCCGGCGACGCTCACTCAAATTCATCCCGGCGTCTGGCGGTTCACCGTTGGGATCGCGGAGACGATTACGCCCGTGCAAACGCGGCATTACGCGCCGGCGGCCGACGCCTTGGAGCGATTGCCGCGCGTGGCGCAGCCGCCCGTTGCGATCTCGGCGGAAGTGACGGACCGGGGCGTCCTCGTGAGCGTGCCGCTGGCACCGGATGAACTCGTGTACGGCCTCGGATTGCAGCTCCAGTCGTTTCAGCAGCGCGCCAGCAAGAAGAAGCTGCGCGTGAACGCCGATCCCGCCATGGACACCGGCGACACGCACGCGCCGGTGCCGTTCTACGTGACGTCGCGCGGGTACGGGGTCTTTGTCGATACGGCGCGGTATGCGACGTTCTATGTGGGCAACAAAGTCCGCACGCCTGCGACGCCGCCCGAGGCGGCCGCCGTCCCCGCGAAGAACGACGGCTGGAATGGCGTGCCGCCATACGTCCAAAAAGGCTTCGGCGCGCCCAGCGAAGTGCTGATCGAAGTGCCCAGCCCGGCACGCGGGGTCGACGTGTACCTTTTTGCGGGTCCCTCCTTACGCGAAGCCGTGCAGCGGTATAATCTCTTTTCCGGCGCCGGCGTCGTGCCGCCGCGTTGGGGGCTCGGCTTCTGGTACCGCGGCGAAACCGACTATGCGCAAGCCGAGGCGCTGGCGCTGGCGCGAGAGCTGCGCGAACGGCGGATCCCCTGCGACGTGCTGGGGCTCGAGCCGCATTGGCAGACCCATTCCTATTCGTCGTCGTACACCTGGTCCGATCGCTTTCCGGATCCCGCCGCGTTTTTTCGCGAGCTGACGCAGGCGCATTTTCGCGTGAATTTATGGGAGCAGGCGTTCGTGCATCCGAGCTCGCCGATCTATCGCGCCCTCCACGAGCGGGCCGGCGACTACGAAGTGTGGGGCGGGCTGGTGCCGGATTTCCTGGATCCGGAGGCGCGCAAGATTTTCGCGGCGCACCACGACAAGACGTTCGTTGCGCTGGGCGTCAGCGGGTTCAAAGCGGACGAGTGCGACAATTCGGATTTCACCGGCAATTGGTCTTTTCCCGAGCTCGCGCGGTTTCCCTCCGGCGCCGACGGCGAACAAATGCATTCGCTCTTCGGCCTGCGCTACCAAGACGCGTTGCAGGCCACGTTCGAAAATCGCCAGCAACGCACC
>CBINOT010000309.1:0-5377 GCA_966252355.1 uncultured Opitutus sp.
GAGCTTACATTGCGCCGCTTCACGACGCTACGAGGCACCCGGTCGGACGCTTACAATGAAACGGCTCTTCTCATTGTTTGTTTGTGTTCTGGCTTTCGGATGTTCGAGCGTGGGTCACGTTGAGGACGGTACCTCATACGGTCGTGCATTTGTCGTCCGCTCGCTCGATGAAGAGGCCGCGATCCTGCGGGAGAAGTTTCCAGGCGCTCGACAGGCTGACGTCGAGCGCGTTGGGAATGACGAGTTGGTGTTCATGCATCGCACCGAAGTGCATGGCCGTCGTATGTACAGCATTCACACGCTGGTGCTGCCGGATGGCACGATTCGCGACGTGTATTTCGATGTGACGGCACGTTCCTCGCTGGGCGCCGGACGGCCGAACCAGGCGCTAGAGCCAACGTCCGGGACTGTCACGGATCGTGACGCACGCTCCGCGCCAGTCCCTCCCGTGGCTCACCTCTAACGTTCGGCAAAGAAATGACTAAACCCATCATTCGCCTGTGGGAGCACGTTGGGACCGGCCTCATCTTTCCCTGGCCCTCCGGAGTCCTCTACTCGAATCAGACCGGGGGCACGTCGTGCCTCTCACCGGAAATCGAAGGAGTTTTCGTTCCTCTCGGGAATGATTCGGAAAGCGAGAGCGGTGTGCTCATCAGCAAAGAGACGGAGCTTTTTCACTATTTCTCTCGTTCTCCTTGGAATGGGACTGGAGCTACTACAGGCCTCACCCAGCAGGATGCTGACTTCATCGATGCATTGCTGCGAAAGCCTCCTTCACTCGCCTTTGTGCGCGTCGCTCGCGAGAGGTTGCTCGAATCTCACGAAGCGTGGGTTCACGTCGTTGTGGATCGTGATACTGATGACGTGGAGCTTTCCATTTTCGCGGGCTTAGATCCGTTTCCCAAAAAGGCGATTCTCACGTGGACGAACACCGACTAAAAAAAGGGCCGAACCAACCGCTAGAGCCAACGGCCCGCGCTGTCACGCGTCGTGGTAGCGCACGCCGCGCGCCAGCGCGTGCCGTGGCTCACCTCTAACGTTGAAATGGAAGATCCTACACAGGACGTCGAAAGCAAAATCCGGATGGCGTTCATCCGCGCAGAGCCTACGCGCCACTTTTGTCGCTGTAAGATTGCCGGCGAGGGCGATCGAATATTCGTGCGGGTGTACAGTCAGCGTCGGGATTCGAAGCCCGTGATGCCAGTGCCTTATCAGGTATTTCGCTTCGATTCTGTGAGTGGCGTTCTTGCGCCTGCGTCCAAAGACGAGGTCGCGCATTACACTATTCCGAGCTACAAATGACCACTTGTTGGCATTCCCACCGAAGAAGGCTAATCAACCGTCAGAGCCAACGTCGTGGAGTGCCGTGGCTCATCCTTGACTCGGCGAAACACCAACCATGCACATTTCCATAGGCTTTACTCAGTATGGGAAGTCAGACATCCGTTCCGACGGATCGTATGTCACGATCGAGTGGTTTCACATCTGTAGGTTGCCAGTCTACCCGTTCGTCGGATTAGAGTTAGGCCGCAGCACGGACGTGAGCTGATTGAGGAGCTGCCGCGATCGATGTCCGCGATCTTTCGGACGTATGCGTTCGTCTTAGCATGTGGTGGATGGTTTGTCGGCGTAGTCTACTTTATCTTCGCGCGGCATTCCGCCTATCTCGACAATCAGGTTGGCATCTGGCTCGCGTTTGTAGGTTTCGCGGCGGCTATGTTTGTGCCATATGGGTTGCTTCTATTGATGCGGGCAGTCCAAGCCCGGCGCAAATGAGACGGGACGCATCGACCAGTGGGATCGGCAAAAGGGATACGGCTATGTCGTGACCGGTGGACGCCGCGTGTTTCTTCATAGCCGCGACTTCAAGCGCCCAACCCAGAGGTCAGAGGAACCAATCCGAGCTCACAGAACCAAGCTTGGAAATCCGCGGCGTCGGATCGGAATCAACCGCAACTATTTTATAGTTTTTCAGGACGATGCCCCAGCACGCCTAACATCTCTCCACGGACCCGGCCGCGCGCGGGCCCGGAGGATCCTGATGGGCTGATTCACTTCGAAGGCGTCGATTCGAGCCCGCCGCTTTTTTCAGCCCCGTTGCTCTTGCCGCCCGACGCGGCCGTCTCCGGCTGTGCGAGGTGCGCGGAAGCGGCCATCTTCAGGCCGGCGACAATATCCGGCGAGTCGACTTTGTCCGTCAAAATCGTGGCGTGCACCACGTGTTCTTTCGGCACCCACACGAGAACCGAGGTCGCGACTTTGTAGTCCCCCGCCTTCGCCGGTTTCCCGACGCGGCTCGGATCCTCGAACGTCGCGTACCAACCGATTACGCCTTTGCCGGGGACCGCATGCGGAGAGTATTGCACGTTCCCCTCGGAGAGGAACGGCGCGCACACCGCCTTGTGAAAGTTCTGCAGCGTCTCGGCATCCTGCACGTCGCCAACGGCGGCGGGCAATACCGTGACTATGATCTCGGCACTGTGCCCATCGGCCCGGTAGCGCATCGTCGGCAAACTGCCCGCGCTCGTAGATTCGCCGCGCCAACCATCCGGCGGAGTAATGTCGACCGCGCCGAGCGAGTCTCCGAGGGCAGGCAAAGCAGATAACGTGAGCAGGGTGAAAAGGGTGAGGGTTTTCATGAGAGCGAGGTTCCGAAATGTTTCTTGCAGCAGAGGCAGCACTGCCGCCGTGACGTTGCGGAGATCGAAAAGCAGGGAGATGGGTTTTGAGGAGAGGTAACGGGAACTGAGAACCGGCAGGCGGAAACGTCCACTTTCGCAGAAGAACCACCAGCTACCGCGGTGCGACAGGAACACGGTCGAACCCCGCCGCCTGAAGCAGCCCGGCAAAGCGTTGCGCCGCTTCCGGGGCAAAGCTCGACCATTGCGAATAAATCGCGTCGATCGCGCGCTCCTCGCCCTCCGGCGACGCGGTGGATGTCAGAGTCCATTCGAGTGCCGCGATAGGATCCTTCGACGTTTGCGCGACCGCCGCCACCCGCACGAGCTCGTCGCGCATCGTGGCGTCGGGTTCAGCGGCAATCCACGCGCCGACAGATCGCGGATCGCGCTGACTCCAATCGTCGGCCAGCGCAAGCAGCGCAGTCATGCGGGTAAGCCCGGGCGAGATTCTGCCGACCATCTCCGCCGCGCGCGCCACATCGCGAGGCGTGACGAGCCGGCAGGCATCGGATAAGAATTCGTCGCGCGTCTCGCCCGGTGGCAGCTCACGCTCGATCGTTTCGAGCTGGGTGGAATCGCCTGCCACCGCGTTCGCTAGCGCGTACGTCTGTTCAATCCGGGCATTCGGCTGCTGGCCCAGCCAACGTGCCGCCGCCACCGGATCGACGCGTGCCCATCGGTCGAACACCACGACACCGAATTCGGTCGCGCGCTCGGCGTCCGAGAGACCGGCGAAAACCTCAGCGACATTGGCATCGGTGAGCAGAGCCACGAGGCCCGTGCGAAGCTCGTCCTCCGCACCCAAGTCACCTGGCGAGAGTTCGATCGACCGAGCGAGCAATCCCCGGACTTGCGACAATACAGGCGTCCCTTCGCCACGCGCCGCGTGAGCCGGCGCCGAATGGCCAGATTGCGGATTCGCCTTAGACAGCCGCGTAAAACCCGGGGACTTCACGCGCGCAGCTGCCAGCTTCGTCGGCAGTTGCCGATGCAGTCCAAGGACGATCGAAAGAGATATGGCCACGGCCAGGCCAATTCCGAAGCAACGCAGAATCATGGAGGTAAAGGCGCCAGGTCGGGGAAGCGCCGCGAGATGAACGTGTCCGGTAAAAAGGCGCTATGTCGAGAAGGGTTAAACTGTTTTCTGTGCTCGCTGAAATCAAGCCGCCGCTGATGGCGGCTCACGGCCATGCCGATGAACCGGAATGGCAGCCAGAGTGCAGCGGGTTTAAGCGCTGTTCCACCGTAGTTTCCACTCGACCGTCGGGGTGCTCCCTCGGGGCATGTCATTGCCGGGGGCGGGCGGGCCCGTATGACGTTCTAAGTAGGTGCGCGTACGTAATGCTCGCCACTAAACTGTTTAATGAGCCCGCGCAAAGTCCGATGTCAGCTACCAACTTCGCCCAGTCCTTTCGGCCGCCGTCTCTCAAACCCCCATTCGGCCGTCGGCTAAGCGGAACCCCCACGATGAACCTGAATAAATATACCTCGCTCGCAATTGCCGCAGCCATTGCGCTCGCTGCCCCCAGGAGTGCTCTCGGTTTCGCAAAAGGAGCCGATGTCGGCTGGCTCACCCAAATGGAAGCAAGCGGTTACAAATTCTACAACAGCAGCGGCACGCAGCAGGATTTGTTTCAGATCCTGAAGGGATACAGCATCAATGCGATCCGTCTCCGCGTCTGGGTGAATCCCTCCGGCGGATGGAACAACCAAAGCGACGTCGTGAACAAAGCGGTCCGCGCCAAGAACGCTGGCATGGCGATCATGATCGACTTCCACTACAGCGACAGTTGGGCCGATCCGGGCCAGCAAACGAAGCCCGCCGCTTGGTCCACCCATGGTATCAGCCAGCTGTATACCGACGTCTGGCAGCACACGACGAACGTCATGGTTGCCCTGAAGAATGCCGGTGTGACCCCGACCTGGGTCCAAGTCGGAAACGAAACGAACAACGGCATGCTATGGGATGACGGCAAAGCGTCGCTGCACATGAGCCAATTCGCCGGGCTCGTCACGAGCGGCTATAATGGCGTGAAGCAGAATTTTCCGAGCGCAACCGTCGTCGTTCACCTTTCGAACGGCTACGACAATTCGCTTTTCCGTTGGATGTTCGACGGGCTGAAGGCCAACGCCGCGAAATACGACTGCATCGGCATGTCGCTCTATCCGACGACGAGCAACTGGTCGACGCTCGATAGCCAGTGCTTGGCCAACATGAACGATATGAAGTCGCGCTACGGAAAGTCGGTGATGATCAGCGAAATCGGCCTAGACTGGACGGCGGCAAGCACAACCAAGTCCTTTATTCAGGACATCGTGGCGAAAGCGCAATCGGCCGGCGCGCTCGGTGTCTTCTACTGGGAGCCCGAGTGCTATAACAACTGGCAGGGCTACACGAAGGGCGCGTTTGACAACTCGGGAAAACCGACGGTCGCGCTGCAAGGCTTTTGGTAAGCGGTACTCAGCACGGGCGGAGACGTCAGTTTCGAAGCGGCCCCGATTTTCGGGGCCGCTTCTGTTTATGTGGCAAGAGCGGGATGACGGCGCGCCGCGGAAAAAGAGGTCGTTTCAATCGCAATCAAAGCCGCACAGACGGACCTTTCGCCCTTTGCGCCGCCAGAGGTCACCGCGCACATGGACGCCTCGCGGCAAATCTCCTGGTCGGTGCGGTTTCGTCGTGCCGGCGCCAAGCATAT
>CBINOT010000310.1:0-5366 GCA_966252355.1 uncultured Opitutus sp.
CCAACGTTCAACTACGCCTCGATTTGGGCAACAGGCCCTCAAGTCGTGACCCCTTCCATGAACCCGAAATTCTCGCCGCGATAAACCACTGTATCAGCATCAGCAACCCACTCGGAGTATTTCCCTCTCCTGAACGATGCCCTGACACTCGCGCTTAAACCATCGCCAGCGGCCGCTTCCCCACTTTCTGCGGCTACAGTTTAATATCCTTTAAATAAAAATAGCTGGTTATTCCGTCAGCCGGTTTGGCGATCTTGATTTCTTCAGTAGACAGATCTTTCGCCTTTTCCACGGCGTGCGACAACACCGACAATCTAAGGACACGCTTCGTCACGTTTTCTCGAACGACGCATGGCATTATCTCGATCCCGCCAAGATTGGATAGAACTTCTTGTTCGTCGAGCAACTGAATGACACGGGTGCAGATAAAGGTCAGAGTCTCAAAGTTCAACGCTTGTTCGATGAGAAACAAGACGACAACGAGGAATCTCTTGGTCTTGTCTTTTGCAAATGGCATTAAGGTCGCCTGAGGCGGCGCCGCAAAGTAGAGCCTAACGTCGGAAGCAGACTCGACACATGAGATCGCCTGGTCGACTGGTGAAGAATCGGTCATAGATCGCATTCAGAACCTTGGTGAAGGAATGGCAATTTCAGGATACGGAACGGGAGGCCCATTTGGGATAGAGAAGAATCCGGAGGGTGTAACAGTTGTGGCATTGGTGAATTCTCGATAGCCAAATGCACTAGTGGATTCGAGGTTGAATACCCCTGCTTCCGGCGAGGCTGTGACAAAAAGATTCGCACCTGGACCGTAACCTGGGGCAGCGGGTCCGACGACACCAACGCGGTATTCCATCGGTGTAAGGTGGCTGACGTCGCCCCACCGTGCCCACCACGTGCGAGTCACGCCGCCCGCAAAGTCTGCCTTCTCAAAAGGAGTCAAATGAACCATCGTATCGGGGTGAAGATCGGGATTTAGCTCGCCGAGAGTGGCAACACGCGTCTCTGCGGCATCGTTAAAGCTCACTTCGCTTGGACCGCGCAGCGGAGTGCTTGCGGTTGCAGCTCGGAGAATTCCGTCACTAACAATCATTCCTCCTACTTCAACGTAGAAGGCCAACCGGTATTCCGGCTTGAGCGATTGCTCAAATGCGGAGTGCCGTTCTAGCTCCAGCGGCTTGCTAAACATTTTTTCCACCTGCAGCCCCCCCCATTTATCTACGACTGGACCAGTGAAACGAGCGATGCTATCACCATTGTCTGCGAAGAACGGGTATATCGTGCCGCTTGCAGACTTTATTGTTTTTCCCGTGCGTGTTTCGTATTCCCAAATCTCATGTCGCATCCGGCCCATTTCCCGTCCCGCTAACGCCGCTTTGCTTGCTCCAAAACCCCGGTTGGTTAGAACTATAAAGTCTAGCAGGTGCATGACATCGCCTGCATGCTCGAGCTTGTTCTCCCGATCGGGATCGAATTGATCGTTACCAAAGCCAAACCACTTCTTGAGGCTTGCCCACCACGACATGCCATTCACCTCGGTGCCGTTCATCGGTGCGTTACCGACGAACGCATACAGATTGATGCCGCCGGCTTCGGCGATGGGGTCGCGATTGATAAACCGGCCGAGGCTCGGGTCGTAGTAGCGGCGGCCGTAGTAAACGAGCCCCGTTTCGCTGTCTGTAAACTTGCTAGAGAAACGGATTGGCTGATACGCAAGCGTGGTGTCGGACGTTTGGGCCCGCACGGTTTCGCCGAAGGGGCCGTATTCATACGCCGCAGCGACTGCTCCACTGACCGGATTGACGAGCGCAGTCACATTGCCACTGGCATCGCTTGTCACGTGATAAGCGGTCAGGGTCGTATCGGTATGCACCGTTTCGAGAATCAAGCCGCCCACGCCACCGGTGCTGCTGAGACTGCTGGCGAGATCCAAGCCCCAGGTGTAAGTGCGGACCACCTTGCCGGTGCTGCTCTCGATTTCGGCGAGCAAGCGCCAGCCTTCATAAACGAACTTCCGGTCGTACGTCGGCGTACCATTGAGCTTCGCGATTTTGCGCGCCCGGCGCCCAAAGTAATCGTAGGTGAAAACGAGCTCGCGGTCGGGCGCACCCCAAGTGATCGCCGAGGCATTCGTGTACATCCGCTTCAACCGGTTCTCGGCGTCGTACTCGTAAGTCCAGAGCGAGTCGCTCGTCAGATTGCCGTCGGCATCGTAAGCCAGGTTCTCCGTCGCCGGACGCGTGAGCGCCTGCACCGAGCCGCTCTGGCTTTGTCCGCTCAGCGCGGCCGTGATGCCGACAGACGTGTACTGCGCGTAATTCGGTAATGCGTAATCCCAATAGCGATCGGAACGGGTCGCGGTCGCGCCGCCCACCGTGACGGTCGTGCTGGCATGCGCCGCACCCGAGACGCGGGTCTTCAGCGTACCGCGTTGCTTCGTTTGGTTGAGATTATTACCGCCGGCATTGCCAGAACCGTCGGTGTAGGAAACCGCATCGGTGTCGACTCCGGCACCCTTGCGATTGCCCGCCATGTCGTACGTAAAACTGAACCCCCGACCAGGCAGCGGATTGGCGGTCGAACTCGGGTCGGTGCCCCGGTAACCCGTCGCCGAAGCGAGTTCGGCCGGCCGATCGGAGCTGTAACTGTAGCGATAATACGTCGCGGGCGAGACATCGCCGAAGGCCATGCCCGCTTGAGTGGCCCAATTACGGCGACCCGTGTCATCCGTTTGGTAACCGAACGTGGCGATCGTTCCTCCGCTGCTATGCGTCGCCGTGACGGCCGTCACGATGTTGCGATTGGCCTCAAAGTCGCGGGTGGCGCTATAACTGCCTTGAGTGAATTGCCGCCAAAGCGACGAATTCGCCTGATAGCTATACGAAGCAGGAACCGAAAGAGCCGCGCGTGAGCCTTGTATTTTGTAGTCCGCGGTGACGGCGTTGATCCGACCAAAGTTGTCGTACCCATAGGACACCGCCGTTTCCTTGTCCAAGTCGGCGCCGCCATTGGTCGAATAACCCAGCATGAAGCCGCTGTACCGGCCACTGACCGTATTGTTCGTGAGGTTCGTGCTGTCTTGCCGGCGGGTCGTCAAAACGAGGCTCTGATACCAGGTGCTTAACGCCTCCGATGAGAGCTGCTCGTGATCGTAGAGGAAGTCGCGCGTGCCGGTGGCATCGGTCACGGTGGCGACCTGGCCGGTACGCGTGTACGTATAACTGACCGGCGTCGTGCCGTCGCTATACGTGATTTGGCTCAGGGCTCCGGTATCGAGCGCGAAGCGCGACGTGGCCGTGATGGCTCGGGCTGACGTGCGCGTCACGTCCTGGTAGCCGAGGCTATAAACATAGTTATAGGTGACGGCTTGGCCGGCGGCGTCCGTCTTCGAGCGAAGGACGCCGGTGTTATCGTCATAAACGAACGTCGTGACGTCCGCGGTGGCGCCTAAACCGTTGCGATAGGTTTTGAGTTCCTTCAGTTCGCCAAAGTCGGTGTAGGTCCGTCGGACGGGATACGTACCGTTGTCGGTCTCATCCGTGATGCGCCCGAGCGAGTCGTACAGGTAACCCGTCGTGCTCGCAGGAGTGACCAGCGAAGCGAGCCGACCGGCAGCGTCATAGGTACGTGTCGCGACCAGAACGTTCCGTGCATCGAGCTGCTTCCACGAGAACGAGGTGCCGTAATGATATTGGACGCTGGACGTGCCTACGCGTGCATCCGTAGCGCCCGTCTGGCGGCCTTGAGCATCGTAGGTATACGACGTGGACAGGGTCGGCGTACCCGCGAGAGCCGGATCGGCATCGTCGAAACGCCGTTCCTTCGTGACCAATCCGCCCACGGTGGTCTGTTCGACGGTAGTGCCATTTGCGGCCACCGAGAGTTGCCGACGGCTCTTGTTGCTCGTATCGACGACGACAGTCTGGCTCGTCGCGTTGTTGTAATAATCGTAATCGATCGTTTGCGACAGGGTGCCGGCAGGCGGCAGGAGGCGGATATAACTCTTCGCTTCGCAAAAACTCGTGGAGTTGTCGGTATGATAAAGCTTTCGATTGGTCCGCAGCCACCACGCGCCGCCTTCGTTGGCGTATTGCGTGTCGACCGCTTGGAAGCGATCGGTGCTCGCAGGATCGAGGGTGCCGTTGGCGTTGCGATCGATGCCGGTGGCGCTCACTTGGCCCAAGGCATCGTACTCGAACAATTGGTCGCCCGAGACTTGGATGGACGACCCCGGGGACGCCTCCACGGTGAAGACCTTGCTCGGCAATCCGCGAGCGTTGTATTCGTGGTACGTCACCAAGGGCTTCGTGTCGCCACTGGTGCCGAAGCCGTTTTTGCGTTCCTCTACGACCCGACCGAGAAGGTCGTACGTGGTCACTTGCGGACGCTTCAATTGCGACGTCAGGGTACGCGTCACGCGCGGCCGGCTGAGTCCATCGAAATCATACGTATAATGTTCCTCGACCGCCGCCGAGCCGGTGACGCTTTTCGTGCGTCCATCGACGTAACGTGTCGTCGTCTTACTGGACGCGAGCGACGTACCGGCAGCGAAGGTCGTCTGCACGTCTCGACCGCCATTGAGATAGGCCGTTTCCGTCGTGAGCGTGCCGGCGGCGGAAGTCGTGCCAGGAATCGGCTCCTTGGTTTTCTTCACGCGCCCGCCGCGGTCGTATTGCGTTTCCGTCACGAGTCGTTCGCCGGTGGCCGGACCGACCCGCTTGAAACGGACCTGATTGGCTGCGTCGTACTCGAATTCCGTCCGCAGCGCGGGCAAGCTGCCCACCGCCGCGCGAGTCGTTGAGGTAACCCGGTCGGAATCGTCGTACTGGTAAGTGGTCGCTAGCTGCGTCTCGTCGCTTGCTTCGGTCAGACGCGTGCCCACCCAAGTGGCGCTGTAGCTGGTGCCATTACTCGCCGAGCGAGAACTCACGCGTCCATCCACAGTGTAGCCGGTGTTTTCCCAGGCAATCGTCGTGAAAGCGGGGCTCGTGCCGCTGCCGCCGGTAAACACGGCGGTTTCTCGACGCACCAGCCGGCCGCGCTGCAGAAATTCGGTCGTGCGGGTCGATTTGTTGGCGTGCAGACGAATCGGCTCGACGGCGACCGTGCCCGACTCGGTCGTAAACCCGCTGATAATCGTACCGCCGGTGGTCGCTCCAGAAAGGACGGTGATGCGAAGATCGTTGCCTCCGCCAGCCGTGAAAGCGCCGTTGCCCTGGTAGGTGCCATGTTCGTAGGCGTAGCTTTGCTGCGTGCCCGCCGGTGTCATGATCGCGCAGGGTCGGTCGCGCAGCACCGGATCGGTCACATTGGGCTGATACCGCTTTGTGATCGTTTGCAGCGGCGTACCGGTAGCGGCGGGATAA
>CBINOT010000311.1:0-5326 GCA_966252355.1 uncultured Opitutus sp.
AGCCGTGTTCTGCATCGGCGCACCGCAATTCATGTCCCCACCCAATGTGCCAGCAGGCACGATCAAGCGTCCGTTGATGTCGCTTCCTACGTCCCGTGCGTTTCGACGCCGGCCAGTCCACGGGTCAAACAGCCACGCACATTCCAGGCCGTGCCACCGTCGCCACTGCTCCGCGTGGCTCGGATACGGTCGCTGTTCGCCTGTTGCGGGGTCATACTTCATCGTGTCGTCTTGCATAGGTGGCTTTGTGCTCCGAACTCATTTCCCGACCGGGACAACCGGCAACGAATTCGCTCCGTGCGCGCCGATTTGTCCCGATCGGGATTTGTCGCAGTGATCTACGCCAATCTGCCGAAGTTCCAGCTCAGCATGACCGGGCCGGTGTACGTTTCGTCCTCGAACGCGAGGAGGAAATCGTAGGTTTCGCCGGCGCGGAGCTCGACGCGCGCCGCGTTGTCCGCGATGTTGATGCCGACCGACAGAAGAGTGCCGTCGTTGAAGATCACGTTGCGGCGCAGCGAGCCGTCCTCGATGTGCGCGGCTGACCAGCCGTCGCCCGCGAGCACGATCGCGCTTCACTACTTATTGCGCCCGACTCGTATTGCTGGTCACTGCGACCTTGCAGCCGGCGGCGGTACAGAGCGGATGACTCGGGTTCGGGTCGATGGGCACGCCGCCGGACCAGCGTATGTTGAGATAGTGATCAGCGCCTGCGGTAACCCGGCAGCCGACGTTGGTGCCGTAGAAAAGGAACGATGCCTGGAACGCGCCGACACGGTCCTTGTGGCAGGCAGGATCTGACGGCGCAAAGTCGCCACAGGTGTGCGAAATCGACACCTCGAGGTTGCCGGCCGTGTTGTACGACGACATCGACAGGACGTTCGGCCCGATCGTCGGGATTGCCCGGAAACGCGTGCATACAAACTGCGTGCGCCCGAGCATGAACTGCGGCGTAGAGCCCGGCGTCTGTGGCCATGCGCTGCCCGGAATCGTGGCCGAGATTCGGCCCCACGTGCTCGCCCAGTCTGTCATGTCGGCGTTGACGGCCGTCGTGTTGCCGCCATGGTTGACGTAAGTGATCGTGGCGCGCGTGAGCTGGTTTGCCGCGGGCGGCGGCGGAGGCGTCACCGCGCAGGTGCCGATGAAGTTATATGTGCTGCCGTTGACCTGGACACCGGGCGCGCAGAATTGAGGCACGCCGTCGTGCCGGACGTTGAATACCGTCTCGGTGCCATACGCGATCGCGATCATGGCGCACATCGAAAGAGAGAAAATCAATAAGCTGCGTTTCATCGTTTGCCTCGCTGATGGGAGGTTTTCGCGGATGGCAGAGGTCAAACTACTGACCGGCACGCCGCACGGCCCACGTAATCGTGCTTCTGCCGCAGCGTAAAGAACTCGCCCTCGGGGTCGATGACGAGCTGCTGCACTTTGTTGCAGGTCTGCTCGAGTAGCCGGCGAAGCGCGTACGACTTGCCGCCGCCGGAGTTGGCGACGATAAGCGCCCGCGTATCGAGCAGCTTCTGAAGGTCGATTGGGCAATTAGGTGCGAGATTCACCATCGTATCCAGTAGGTCACGCCGCCGAAATCGACCTGGAAATAGTCCACCTTGAGCTGCCCCGCTGCTTCATCCCAGTCGATGCAGTTCACCGGCCAATTCGCGTTTCGGTCGATCGCGCCGATGTCGTCGGCCAGCTGTTCCGCGTAATCGCGGAAATAGCTATCGCGGATCAACGTTACGCCGTAATTCCAGTCCGGAGAACCTTCGGCCTTCGAAGCAAGCGCTTCGAGCGCTTCCAGCTCCGACGCTTCGCCCGAGTTTTCCCATACCGATTGGCTCTCTGCGGCGTCACGCTCCGACTTCAGCGCTTCGATCCGCGCAATCACGTCGCGCGAGTCGATGATGTCGTCCGTGTTGCTGATTTCCTTACTCAACGCCCTACCCTCCTTCGCACCACGCTAACGATGATCGCCGTGTGAAAGATCACCACCACTGCGCTATTCAAGACCCTCCACAGAACTCTGAGACCCACGCAACCACCTCTTCGATTGATTTCGCGCGATCGACGGGTACGCCTTTGCGCCATTCCGTCGGCGTCGTCATGACGACCGCCCGGCCGTCAGGGAGAGCGGCGATCGCGACGGCGTTGCCCTCGCGTAGCGCAACTGCATTGTTGCGGCGTCGCTCCAACCACCGGAGCTGCAGCGGCGAGAGCCGCCCGCGCGGCTGCTTCTTGGCGCCTTCTTTCGGCGAGATGTCGACGATGCCGCTGCGGGGCATGGCATCGACATACTTCCACTCGACCCAGAGGTCCGAACGTGGGCCGTCGATGTACGTGTCCGGCCGGCCGTTGGAATTCATCCCGCCGGTATTCGCTTCCCAGTGCAGCGCATCGTTACCCTTGAGGCGTTTGCGCACACGCTCACGGTAGTTCGCTTCACTCACCGTCGAGATCCCGGTTCCCGATCGAGGCGTCCGCGAGCGCCTCGAGTTGCGCGTCGTGCAGATCTGCGGCCTTCTTCAACACCTCGCGCTCGAACAGCTTGTAGACCTCGTCGTTGCCCGTGACGAAGCTCGCCAGGAACAGCGGGTCGGCGAGCAGCACCGACTCGGCGCGAGCGATCGTGTCCTCGTCGATCTCCGGTTCCGGCGGACAGTCAAGCATTCTTCCGATGGCGTTCATTGCAACCTCCAGAAACAAGAAGGCCCGCGACCGCATTGCGCAGCCGCGGGCCGGGTGTTGCCGCCTGCCCGACGGCAAATCCAGAAGGCTCAGTTCACCGCGTTCGACGCCGGCGTCTTCGCCGCGAGCTTCGCCTGCTCGACCTTGAGCTTGCCTTCCTCGGCCTTGGCGAGCGCCACCTTCGCCTTGTCGACAGCCTTCTGCTGCTGCGCGACGTCCTTGATCGACTGCCTCGCAGCGGCTTGTGCAGCTTTCAGTGCGGCCTTGGCATTCGCGAGCGCGACCTTCTGCGCCTGCCTGTCCGGCAGCGGCTTGCCCTCGATGCGGCCGAGCTCCTTGCTCGCTGCATCGACCGCACGCAAGTCCGCGGTGTGGACCTTGCCCAACTCAAACAGGCGTTCCTTGGCGGCCTTGACCACCTGCTTGGCCGCCTTGATCGCGGCCTTCGCCTCGCCGAGGGCTTCCTTGTAGGGCTTGCCGCCCTTCAGCACGATGGCCTGCCGGCCACGGCCGCGCCCCGGCGTTTTGGACTCCGACGCCGCCCCGCGGGCGGCCGGTGCCGGAGCCGCCGGGGCGCGGCGGGCACGCGATGCGCGGTCGGGTACGGCGACGCTCGTAACAGCAGATTCAACCTGGTTCATGGTTTTCTCAAAGCTCCTGTGGGTTTAGCGACGGCCGCCGGCGGCGGCGCGAGCTGCGGGCGCGGCACCGGCGCGGCGCGCCGGCTGGCGAACATTACGCGCAGGCGCCGCAGCGGGCCGCGCGGTGAAATCAGGCTTGCGGGCGAGCAGCTCCGCGGCTTCCGCCCTGCGAGTAGCGTGCTGCGCGTAGTGCGGGTTCGGCACCGGATCGTGGAACGAGACCTTGGCGTACGTACCGACGTTCTCGGCATGCACGGTCACGATCGCCTTGATCGGGTGCCCGAGCACACGCGTCGCCTGCGCAACGAAGCCGTCGAACGGACCGATCGCCGTGGGCGAGAGATCGAGCACGTAGACCGGCGCATCCGGCTCAGCGTCGGCGTCCGGGTTATTCGGATCGATGAGGAGCACGGCGAGCGAGCGCGTGTTCTTGCACGCCTTCGACTTACCGTTGTTACCCGAACCGAACTGGTTCAGCGAGCAGATCTTGCACGCTTCGGCCTGCACATTCGGCGACTCAGGGTCCGGCTTCATGTCCGCGATCACGCGGCCTGCCGCGTAGCAATCCGGCGGCGACGGATTCCCTTCGATGTACGGGCCGGAGTAGAAGTAGTTCTTGGAGACGAAGTCGACGACGACGCACTGGAACTCGTTGCCGAGATCCATGCCGTCGGGAGTGATGAAGTTGCCGGTCGGCTTGACCTTGATCGCCTTGCCGGCCGGTGCGCCGATGGCGCCCTTGAGCGCGACGGCGCTCTCGGAGAGCTCTTGGTCGAGCGCAGAGAGTGCCTTGCTGCTGCCGTGCGTGCTCGCGGTCGCGAGGACCGCCTTGGTATTGCGTGCCATGTGTGAAAGCCCTTTGTTGACGTGCCAGTTACGCAACGCGACGAACGTTGAGCCGGGTCTGGACGAATTCGGTCAAGCCAGGAACCGGCTTGCCGCCCAGAAGCTCCTTCATTTCGCGGTACGCCGTCGAAGAGATCCGTCTCTCGAACAACGCCAGGGCTTTCTTTCGCAGAATGAACCGTTCCAGCGCGTCCCAGTCTGCGATCTGAGGGCGCACCGTGTCGGAGATAGAGACCGTAGCGACTTCGCCTCGACAAATATCGGTGCCCGCCGCCTGCATTTCGCTGAGAAGTCGCGCTTCGAGCGCGTTTCTTTCAGCCTCCAACTCCTTGACCTTGGCATTTACCGCGGCGATCTCTTCGCGTTTCGCGTAAACCTGATCGCCCAACTCGCCGAGATTTACAGACATTTTAGTCCTCCGCAATGTAGTGTCAACGCTTTTTTGCGTATTTATTTATTTCTCTTTTAATCAAGAGCTGCCTTTCCGGAGTAAGCGTAAACTCTTGATCCTTATATGGTTTTCCGAGGCTCTGATCCTCGCGCCCGAGCGCATATCCGGCGCGCCCTGCGTCGCTGATCATTCGGCATACCAAAGCGAGTTCTTGCGGCGTCATTCAAACCTCGACACGGGCCTTCCGTGGCGCTGAATCGCGCGTTGGTGATAATCGCCGTGCCACTTCGCCAAGACCAAAAAAACTTCATCGCGGGTCATGATCTATCCCTTCTCGCAGCGTGCCACTTCGCCAAGACCAAAAAAAACTTCATCGCGGGTCATGATCTATCCCTTCTCGTAGAACGACGAGATCTTCTGGTCGACCGCGAGCGGCAGATCCGACATCCACTCCGGCGGCGTCGTCATGATCTCCGCGATACGCCGCGCAACCTTCTCGGCCTGCTTGATTGGCGCCAAGTGGACGACTTCGTCGTGCGATGTCATGACGAGCTGTACCTTCGGCATCTCGACACGGATTTGCGCGATGTTCGCCGCAATGTCGGCCCTCGATAGCGCCTGCGTGCGGTTCTCGACACCGAGGCCGCCGTAAAGTCGTGTGCGCAGTTCAACCGGTTCGCCTTTCTTCTTGACGCGGCGCTTGCGCAGGTACGACACCACCTGGTTGGTCACCTGCACCGGGGCGTCGGCCTCCTGGTCCACG
>CBINOT010000312.1:0-5320 GCA_966252355.1 uncultured Opitutus sp.
GCCGCCCGCATCGGCGCGAAACATGCCGTAGCGGTAAACAGTGCCACGGCTGCGCTGCATCTGGCGATGCGCGTCGCGGAGATTCGACCGGGCGACCGGGTCGTGACCTCGCCGATTACGTTTCTCGCCTCGGCTAATGCCGCGGCGTACGTCGGCGCGATACCTGACTTCTGCGACATCGATTCGGTCAGCTATACCATCGATCCGGCGACCTTGAAAAGAACGTGGCGCGATGACACGCGCGCGGTCGTTGCCGTCGATTATGCGGGGCAAGCCTGCGATATGCCGTCCATCGCGCACGTGGCGCGCGAGCGTGGCGCCATCGTCATCGAAGACGCGTGTCACGGTGCTGGCGGCGCATTTTATTCGGACGCCGCGCCCGGGGGACCGTGGAATGTTGGCTCAAACCAGTGGGCGGATATCGGCGTATTCAGTTTTCATCCGGTCAAAACTATGACCACCGGCGAAGGTGGCATGCTCGTCACCGACCGCGCCGAATGGGCGGACAAAGCGCGGACCTTGCGTTCGCACGGCATTGTGCGCGATCCGGCGTCTTTTACTCGCGATGATCCTTCGCCTCTTACGCTCGAACGGGGAAGTTGGTATTACGAGATGCAAGATCTCGGATACAATTATCGGCTAACCGACATCCAAGCGGCGCTGGGTTTGTCGCAGCTTGACCGATTGACCGCTTTCATCGACCGCCGGCGAGAAATCGTGGCCGCCTACAACGCCGGGCTGACCGATGTGAAGTTTTTAGTTCCCCCGGGGCTGCGGGATTCACGCGATGCCGCGACGACGTCGTGGCACCTCTACACCGTACAAATTGACTTCGAATCGCTGGGGCGCAGTCGAACCGATGTCATGGCAGAACTGCGCCGCCGCGGCGTGGGCACGCAGGTGCTGTATATCCCGGTCTACCTGCAACCCTGGTATCGGACCCGGTACGCGTATGCTCCCGGAAAATGTCCTCACGCCGACGCCTTTTATCGCCGCGCCTTGAGCCTGCCTCTGTACCCTGCGATGTCGGATTCGGACGTCGAGCAAGTCATTGCTGCGGTCAGAGAGGTATTGTCCGCATGACGACGGCGCCTCATGCGATCGTCTCGCCCGTCGGGCCGGAGACCACCGGTCGCTCACGGTTCGTGCTGGGCACCGCTCAACTCGGGATGACGTACGGCATCGCGAATCGCTCAGGCAAGCCGTCGCAGGAAATCGTGGATCGATTGATCGCGGCCGCAGTGGCGCGCGGTTTTCACGACTTCGACACCGCGCAAGCGTACGGTGAAAGTGAAGCGGTGCTCGGTCGCGCGATTGTAGCGCTCGGCGTTGCTGAGGCGGTCACGGTGATAACCAAGGGAAAAATTTCTGGGTCATCGCTGGCAGCATCGATCGCCGCATCGCAGGCTCGGCTCGGTATTCGCCAGCTCGGCGCATGGCTGTTGCACGATGAAAAAGAGCTTCTGCAATGGACTCCCGATGTGGCGAAACAAGCAGATGCATTGTTGGCGGAAGGCCTCGTTCGCTCGTTTGGCGTTTCCGTTTATCACGCCGATCCAGCCCTGCGGGCCGTCGAGGAATTGGGACTCAAAGCCATTCAATTTCCCGCCAATCCGTTCGATCGGCGGTTCCTGCGCCGCGATGTGATCGGGCGATTGGCGGCAACGGGAGCAAGGATCGACATCCGGAGCATTTATTTGCAGGGGCTCTGCTTGATGGCGCCGGCTCAGGTTCCGCCAGCCATCCCACATGCCGCCCGAGCGGTCAGAACGTTGCATGACTTCTGCGCCACGCGCGGGATCGCGGTCGATCGTTTCTGTCTCCATTATATTCTGCAACGGACTGCGGCAGTGAGCGGACGCGTCGTGGTGGGCGTCGACAATGTCGAACAGCTCGAGCGTAACGCCAACTTGCTCAGCCAAGCATCCGTGTCCGAAGCCGACATCGAGGCGTGGGATGCGCTTTGGCCCGAAGATCTCGACGACCTTATATTTCCCTATCGTTGGCCCGCGCAGCGATGACGACAATGGCGATGAAGACAAACGGTACCAAGACGCTAGCAATCGTTCAGGCTCGCATGGGATCCACGCGGTTTCCGGGCAAAGTGACCAAGGAACTTCCGGGTGGGCGAACGATGATCGCGTTTTTGCTCGAACGACTCGCGCGCAGCTCAGCGATCGATAAGGTTATCGTCGCGACCACCGACCGACCGGTCGACGACGCGTTGGCGAGTCATGTCACGAGTCTCGGCTATGAAGTGTTTCGGGGCAGCGAGGCTGATGTGCTCGATCGATATTACCAGGCTGCGCGTCCGCATCATCCCGACGTCGTCGTACGCGTGACTGGCGATTGTCCGTTTATCGACCCAGCCCTCGTAGGTGACGTCGTTGCTGTCTTGCGGACGCAGTCGGCCGACTATGCGTCGAATGTTTCGCCGCCGACGTACCCGGACGGCTTGGACGTGGAAGCGTTCACGTTTGGCGCCCTCGAACAAGCGTGGGCCAAGGCAACGACCCCGGAGCAGCGTGAACACGTGACGCCGTACTTGCGCACCGCCGGCCAGTTCAAGCGGGCGAACGTGAGCAACGATACGGACGAGTCCGGCGGTCGTTGGACCGTCGACGAGCCTGAAGACTTCGAATTCGTGCGGCGCATCGTAGCCCAGTTCGACGGCCGAACGGATTTCGGTTGGCGCGAAGTACTGGCCTTGCAGCAGCGCGACCGAGAACTTTTTCACGTGAATCAAGCATTCCAGCGGAACGAAGGCGCCAACGTCTCCAGTGGGCAAAAGCTGTGGCGCCGCGCGAAACGCGTCATCCCGGGCGGCAATATGCTGCTGTCGAAGCGCGCCGAGATGTTTTTGCCGGAGAAATGGCCGGCTTATTTTAGCCGGGCAAAAGGCTGTACCGTTTGGGACCTCGATAATCGCGAGTACCTTGATATGTGTATCATGGGAATCGGCACGAATACCTTGGGCTATGGCCATCCCGAGGTCGACGCGGCTGTCCAGGAGGTCGTCGCGAAGGGCAACATGTCGACGTTGAACTGCCCGGAAGAAGTTCTTTTGGCGGAGAAACTCGTCGAATTGCACCCATGGGCTGGCATGGTCCGGCTCGCTCGCACGGGCGGGGAAGCCAACGCGGTCGCGGTGCGGATTGCTCGCGCCGCGGCCGGTCGTGACGACGTGGCGTTTTGCGGCTACCATGGCTGGCACGATTGGTATCTCGCGGCGAACCTCGCGAACGACGGAGCGCTGGCCGGACATTTGCTACCTGGGCTCGCTCCCGCGGGCGTACCGCAGAATCTCGCCGGCACGGTTCACCCCTTTAACTACAACGATTACGCGGCGCTCGAAGCGTTGGTCGAACGTCATCCGATCGGCGTGATCGTGATGGAAGTCGTGAGGAACCTAGGACCGGAAGACGGTTTTCTCGAAAAGGTGAGGGCGCTCGCGTCTCGCAAAGGCGTCGTCCTTATGTTCGACGAGTGCACGTCCGGATTCCGCCAAACGTTTGGCGGACTGCATAAGCAATTCGGCGTCGAGCCCGATATCGCCATGTTCGGTAAGGCCCTTGGCAACGGCTACGCGATCACTGCCATCGTCGGCCGGCGGGAGGTCATGGAGCATGCGCAGGATACCTTTATCAGCAGCACGTTTTGGACGGAACGGATCGGGCCGGCGGCGGCATTGAAAACGCTCGAGGTGATGGAACGAACCCGCTCGTGGGAAGCTATCACCGCGATCGGGCGAAAGATTACACAGGGCTGGCAGGATCTGGCGCGAGCGAGAGGTGTGACGATCCAGACGAGCGGCCTGCCCGCGCTTACCTCGTTCGCGGTGGCGGGACCACATGCGTTGGCGTACAAGACGCTGATTACGCAGGAAATGTTGAAACAGGGGATTTTGGCCACAACCAGCGTATACGTTTGCACGGAGCATTCTCCAGCGGCGATCGATCGCTACTTCGCGGCGCTCGCGCCGGTCTTCGATCTGATCCGCGAATGCGAACAAGGACAAAATGTCGCGAGCCTGCTCGAAGGACCGATTTGCCAAGCGGGTTTTAAACGCCTGAACTAGGCACGCGATCTATGGCGGAGCGGCGCAAACGCCTCCTCATTCGAGCCGACGGCGGCGCCACGATTGGCGCCGGTCACGTCATGCGCTGCTTGGCTCTCGCGCAAGCGTGGCGGAAAAGCGGCGGAGACGTTTGGTTTGCCCATGCCGAGATTGCCCCGCCATTGGCCGCGCGTTTGCAGCGCGAAGGGTTTTCCTCGATCCAATTCGACGTTCAACGCGGTACAGCACTCGACGCCGAACGGACATGTGACCTCGCCGACCGGGAGGCGGTCGATTGGGTCGTCGCGGACGGCTATTGCTTCGACGTGACGTGGCAACGCGCGATTCGCGCGAGCGGCCACCGGTTATTGGTCATCGACGACTATGCGCATCTCGATCGCTACGACGCCGACGTGATTTTGAACCAAAACATCGGTACATCGCGCGAACTCTATCGTGGTCGTACTCAGGATGCGCGTTTGCTGCTCGGCTCGCGTTTCGCGATGTTGCGGCAAGAGTTCACGGACCGTCAGCCGGCCGATGTGAAGCGATCGGGGGGCGCATCGCGCGTATTGGTCACGCTGGGTGGCGGCGATCCGGACAATGTCACGGCCATCATTATACGCGCGCTCGTCGTCAATCCGCGATTCGAAGCCGTGGTCGCGGTGGGCGGAAGCAATCGCAATCTCGCCAGTCTGCAGGAACTCGTTCGCGAGAATCCTCGTATCCGGATTCAGGTCGACGCCGATATGCCGGCCTTGATGGCGGACGCCGAGGTCGCGGTATCGGCCGCGGGGTCGACGGTATGGGAATTGGCGTACTTTGGCGTTCCATCGCTCGTGATCGCGATCGCCGAGAATCAGAAGTCAAATGCTGCGGAGTTGGACCGTCGTGGCATCGCGAAAAGTCTCGGGTTTCACCATGTGGTTTCGGTCGCAGCGGTCGCGAGTGCGCTCGAGCGACTTAGCGGGGACTACACGGCCCGCGAGCGAATGAGCGAGGCGGCACGTGCGTTGATCGATGGGGGCGGCGCCGATCGCGTCGCGATGCAATTATCGTCATTTGACCTCCAGCTCAGGCGCGCCGATGCGCACGACACGCGCTTGCTGTGGGAATGGGTCAACGAACCAACGGTCCGACAATCCGCTTTTAATTCGGCACCGATCTCCTGGGAGCAGCACGTCGCGTGGTTCGAGCGCAAACGCGTCGATCCGGCTTGCACGATTTTCGTGGGTTTGAATGCCGACGGCACACCGGTGGGCC
>CBINOT010000313.1:0-5201 GCA_966252355.1 uncultured Opitutus sp.
TTGATCCCAACTGGTCCTTCGAAAAAAACTAAAACCAAGATTGGATCTACATCAATCGTGGCACGGGCATCTTCCCGTGTTTGAACTGTGGGAGAGTTTCACGCCCCGACTCAATCTCCTCGACCGCGAATCGGTGCGTGAAGCCTCGCCGCTTGCGCTCTGGCCCAATGCCCCACTCGCAGCGCAACGGTGCTCAATGGATAGAACAGGAATCTCATTCCCGGCTCGCCGTGGCGCCGTTACGATGACGGTTTTCTAAGTATCTTCGATGACCTCCTGCCTCTTTCCCCCTCGTTTCTTCACCGCGCTCCCCTTTCTCTGCGCCGTCGCCCTCGCGACCGCAGCCCCTAATGTCATTACGCCGGTGCCGGCGAACGCCGTGTTGCGCGCCGCGGCGGTTCAAGTTCGGGTGACGCCCGACCACCGCGATTGGACCTACCGTACGGGAGAAAAGGTCACGTTTCATGTCGCGGTCACCGCCGACAACGTCCCCCTCGAAAACGTCGAGGCCAGCTGCACGATCGGGCCTGAGATGATGCCGGCGAAGTCGCGGGATGTGGTCATTCCCTTCGGCGGCCTGACGCTCGACGGCGGAACGATGCAAGAGCCCGGCTTTATCCGCTGCACGGTCAGCGCAAAGTTCGGTACTCGCACCTACCGCGGCGCCGCAACGGCGGCCTTCTCGCCCGAAAAAATCATGCCGCTGCAGACCGAGCCGTCGGATTTCGATGCGTTTTGGGCCGCCGGCAAAGCCGAGCTGGCGAAAGTCCCGATCGAGCCTGTACTCACGCTTTTACCCGATCAATGCACGAGCACAGTCAACGTCTATCATGTCAGCCTGCGCACGATCAGCCCGAGTTGGCTGCAGACACCGGGGCGCGTTTTCGGCATCCTTTGCGAACCGAAAGCGCCGGGGAAATATCCCGCCCTGTTGCGCGTGCCGGGAGCCGGCGTACGCCCTTATGGCGGTGACAAAAGCTTCGCCGAACGAGGCGTGATCACGCTCGAAATCGGCATCCACGGTATTCCGGTGAACATGCCCAAAGACGTCTACGATATGCTGGCTGCCGGGGCGCTCAACGGGTACTGGCAGTTCAATCTCGATGACCGCAACTCGTACTACTACCGCCGCGTGTACCTCAGCTGCGTGCGCGCAAACGACTTTCTCACGAGTCGCGACAACTGGGACGGAAAGAATCTCATCGTCGCCGGCGCCAGCCAAGGCGGCCAGCTTACGATCGCGACCGCCGCGCTCGATCCACGCGTCACGGGCTTGGCGGCGACGCATCCGGCATTCTGCGACGTGGCCGCCGAATTGCACGGCCGCGCCGGTGGATGGCCCCACCCGTTCAAACCGGACCCCGAGACGGGAGCTCCGTCATCGCAGGCGACGCCAGCCAAAATATTAACGGCCAGTTATTACGACACGGTGAATTTCGCGCGACGCGTCAAGGTCCCCGGCTTCTACAATTGGGGGTACAACGACGATGTCTGCCCCCCAACCTCCACTTACGCCGCGTATAACGTCATCACCGCGCCTAAAGAACTCGGGCTCACGCTCGAGCTCGCCCATTCATACACCGTTGAACAAGGCGACGCGATAAGTGCCTGGATTGCGAATCGGCTCGGTCTGAAGTGAGCCCGGCGAAGCGCGCGCAGAGGTAAGGGGCGGGCCTCGGAGACGCCGCGCCCTTTCGAGCCGTCAGCATTGGTCTCTGACGGGGCACGGCCCCCGGCCGCCCTTCCAGCAGCGGTTCTCAAGTCACAGACAAAAAATCTCATCACGTTCGTCGCCGGCTTCGACTACGATCTCCACGTCACGCACGCGTCGGCGAATTTCGCCCGCTCTCTTTCATGCACCAGCTTTCCCTTTCCTCCGCGCCGTGGCGGTTTCGCGATTGCACCGAGAAAACCTGGACTCCGGCGACCGTACCCGGATGCGTTCATCTCGATCTGATTCGCAGCGGCAAAATACCGGACCCCTTTTGGGGCACGAACGAAACGCGCCTGCAATGGATCGAAGAACGCGACTGGGAGTACACGACTCGATTTACGGCCCCCGCCAAGTTGCTCGCGCACGAGGTCGTCGAACTCGTCGCGGACGGGCTTGATACCGTCGCGACCGTTCGGCTGAACGGCCATGTCATCGGCCGGACCGAAAACATGTTCGTGGCCCATCGTTGGGACGTGAAGCGCTGGCTGCGCGCCGGAGGCAACGAACTCACGATCCGCTTCGACAGCGCGATGCGCTACATCCGCCACCACCGGCCCGAGCACCAGCCGCGCGAGTTCAACGATCCCGTCGGTCGCTGCCAGGTCATCCGCAAGCAGCAATGCCAATTCGGTTGGGATTGGGGTCCTCGCTTCGTCACGGCAGGCATTTGGCGCGATCTTCGCCTCGAAGGGTGGACCGGCAATCGACTCGAGAACGTGCGCGTGACGCAACAGCACGAGGTCGACGGCAGCGTCGCATTGACGCTCGCGCCGGAATTGGCGCGGCGCGAAAGCGCTTGGACCTGTCGTTGGGAACTCACGCTCGGCAACACGGCCGTCGCCACGGGAACCGGCCCGAAAATCGGCCTCAAGGAACCGCAACTCTGGTGGCCCAACGGGCATGGCGCCCAGCCACTTTATCGTCTGCACGTCACCATCGCGCGCGGCGACGGCAGCACGATCGGCGAATGGCATCGTCGGATCGGCTTGCGCACGATCGCGCTCGATCGCCACACGGACCAATGGGGCGAATCGTTTCAGTTCGTCATCAACGGCCGCCCCATCTTCGCGAAAGGCGCCAACTGGATTCCAGCGCACAGCTTCGCCGCCGGCCTCGTTCGTGCCGATTACGCGCGCGACCTGCGCAGCGCAGCCGCCGCGCACATGAACATGCTGCGCGTCTGGGGCGGCGGCATCTACGAGAGCGAAGACTTCTACGATCTGTGCGACGAGCTTGGGCTCCTCGTGTGGCAGGACTTCATGTTCGCCTGTTCGATTTATCCCGCCGACGCGAAGTTTCTCGCGAGCGTCCGGACGGAAGCCGAACAACAAGTCCAGCGTCTGCGTCACCGCGCGTGTCTCGCGCTCTGGTGCGGGAACAACGAAATCGAACAGCTCAATTCCGATCTGTTGCAGGAGCCGAAGCTCCGCGCGAACTACAATGCGATCTTCCTCGGCGTGCTGGCCGACACCGTGGCCGTCAACGACGGCGTCACGGCTTACTGGCCGTCGTCGCAGTTCCGCAGCGACGGCGACAACTCCCATCCCGCCGGGGAGAAGCGCGGCGACACGCATTTCTGGGATGTCTGGCACGCCCGGCATCCGGTGAAGGACTACGAGAAGTGGAGCTTTCGCTTCGTGTCGGAGTTCGGCATGCAGAGCTATAGTTCGCCCGCGACGAATGCGACTTTCTGCCCGCCCGAGGACGACAATGTTTTCGGCCCGGAAATGGAGAACCACCAGAAGAACCGCGCCGGCAACCAGATCATTCTGGATTACGTGTCCCGCCGGTATCGTTTTCCAAAGTCGCAAGACCATCTGATCTACCTTTCGCAGCTGAATCAGGCCTATTGCATGCAGACCGGCGTCGAGCATTACCGCCGGCTGATGCCGCGCTGCATGGGCGCGTTGTACTGGCAACTGAATGACTGCTGGCCCGTCGCGTCGTGGAGTTCGATCGAGTTTACGGGACGCTGGAAAGCGCTGCATTATCTGGCGCGCCGTTTCCTTTCGCCGGCGCTCGTCAGCGCGCACGTCCCTGGCGACGAAGGCACCATTATCGGAAACTACCGCCGCACCACGGTGCGCGAGGTGCATCTCTACACCGTCTACGATGCGCCTCAGTCTGCACGCGGCACGCTCTCGTGGGATTTGTTTCACCTCGACGGGCGCGTGCTCATGCGCGGCAAAAAGAACGTGACGCTGCGTTACGGCGAAAGCGTCCGCCAAAAAACGCTCGATCTCGCCGAGCCGCTGGCGGCGCATGGTCGAGATTCGCTCTACCTGCGGATCGCGCTGACGATCGACGGTGCGCGCGTGAGCGAGGAAACGGTTTTCCTCACGCCGCCCCGCTTTCTCGCGCTGCCGAAGGCGCGCACGGACGTCGTGGTGACGCTCCCCTCGCCGACCGAAGCCAGACTGACGTTCACCTCGTCGGCGTTCCAACACCGCTTCGCGTTCGACCTGCCCGGCATCGGTTTCGAGGCCAGCGACAACTTCTTCGAGCTTTATCCCCGCGAGAAGAAGAGCGTGACGGTCCACCTGAACAAGCCGACGACGCTCGCACGCCTGCGGCGCACCCTCGTGCATCACTCGCTTGCCGACACGTATTGAACTGCCGCCGGCGGCGATCCCGCATCGCTCGTTGTCCGTGCCCGAATCGACGCGCCGAAGATTGACAGCCCTTCGGGGGCACGTTTATCGCTAAATCAGCGGGAAAACTGCCCGTCCGCCCCAAGATGTCCACTCGCACCTCGCCTTCCGCCCTCCCCGCGGCAACCTCGACCCACGCTACCATGTCGACTACCCCTTCCGCTCCGGCCGCCCCGGGTGCAGACCAGACGACGCGACCCGAAGACCGGGTCCCCATCCCGCAGAAGCTCGGCTACGGTCTCGGCACGTTCATGGATATGTGGGGCCATTGGCTCTATCCGACGATCGCATTCCAAATCTTCGGACTGGCGCTGCACGTGTCCGGCACGTTGATCGGCATCGCGGTAATTTTGAACCGCGTGTTCGACGCGATTTCGGACCCCGTGTTCGGCTGGTGGTCCGACAACACGCGAACCCGGTTCGGCCGGCGCCGGCCGTTCATGTTGTTCGGGTGTGTCGCGGCCGGTATCGGCTTGCCCTTCTTGCTCGCGGTCACGCCGGGCTGGTCGCCGCACGCCTATTTCTGGTTCATGATCGTCTCCTCGGCGCTCTACCTCCCAATGGTGAGTTGCTTCAACATGCCATTCCAGAGCCTCGGCAACGAGCTCACCCCCGATTATCATGAGCGCACGAGCGTTTTCGGCTTCAAGAATGCGGTGCAGAAAGTCCCCGAGCTCGGTCTGTTCTTTTTCGGCAATTTCTTCTCGATGGCGGTGTGGGTGGGCGCCGACAGCAGCAATGTCGGCCAACGCCTGAAACAGCTGCTCACGTCTTCGGCCGCGTGGCATCCGGCGCCCGAGGGCACCGCGCCCAACACGCTGCTCGGCGCGCAAGTT
>CBINOT010000314.1:0-5182 GCA_966252355.1 uncultured Opitutus sp.
CAGCCCGAGCTGCGTGAACGAGGGCACGGTGCTCTTGATGTGACGCATCACGATGCTGACGAGCCCGCGCTGGTGAAACGCGTTCACGCGAAACCGCCCTACCCCGTCGGCTGCGTACGCGAAGTCGACCTGCCCTTCGTCATCCCACTTCTGTTTGAAGACCCGCGGGACGTGCTCGACGACGAACGCCTCGGCCTCCGGGCAGGTGATCGGATCCATGTCGACCGGCTTGAGCTTGCCCGCGATCCGCACGTAACCGGGTTTGTTCGATTTGATGATGACGTCGCTCACGCCGCTCTCCACGGCGAGCTTCAGCAACTCGTTGAACATTTCGGTGTGCGGTGTGGGGGTGGCCATAGGAAAAAAGCGTTGCGGATTCGGTAATTCGCCCTGCTTTGTTCAGCAAGGCTTCATTGCCCGCTTCCATGAAACTCCGCCCGCTCACCGGCACCATAACCGCCCTCGTGACGCCGTTTCGCAACGGCCAGATCGCTTATGACGACCTCAAAAAACTGGTCGCGCATCAGATCAAAGGCGGCATCAACGGCCTCGTCCCCGTCGGCACAACCGGCGAATCACCAACGCTCAGCTACGATGAGCACATGGATGTCGTCCGTTTCGTCATCGCGGAAGCGCGCGGTCGCGTGCCGGTGATTGCCGGCACAGGCTCGAACTCGACGCGCGAGGCCATCGAATTAACGAAGCTTTCACACGAGGCGGGCGCGGATGCGATGCTCGTCGTCGCTCCTTATTACAACAAGCCGAGCCAAGAAGGTTTGTTTCGCCATTACGCCGAAATCGCCGAAGCGACGGACAAGCCGATCATTCTCTATTCGATCCCGGGCCGCTGCGGGATCGAGATCAGCATCGGCGTCGTGGAACGTCTGTGCGCGAAATACAAACACGTGGCGTGGATCAAGGAAGCCGGCGGCAGCCTCGATCGTGTCGATCAGCTGAAGCAGGCGCTCGGCGATGACATGGCGGTGCTCAGTGGCGACGACTCGCTGACGCTGCCCTTCATGGCAGTCGGCGCCGAAGGCGTGATCAGCGTCGCGTCGAACCTCTATGCGCGTGACATCGTGAAGATGGTAAATCTCGCCCTCGGCGACGAATTCGCGAAAGCCGCCAAGATCCATCGTCGGCTTTATCCCGCGTTCAAGACATTGTTCATCGAACCCAACCCCGTTCCGATCAAGGCGGCGCTTGCTCGCGCCGGCATTATCGGCTCCGCCGAGGTTCGTTCGCCGCTGTGCGAGATGTCGGCGGCCAACGCCAAGACACTCGAACACGTCCTGGCCTCGCTGGATTGATCGAGCGATTCCGCCTGCGCTGCATTTTTAAACCATGCCTGTTTCCGTTCTCATCAATGGCGCCAAAGGTCGAATGGGCCAGGCGCTCATCGCCGCGGCGAATGAACTGAAGATGCCTGTCGGCGCCGCGATCGATGTCGGCGACGATGTCGCTGCCGCCGCGGCGAACGCCGACGTGATCGTCGATTTCAGCTCGCACGCGGCGACGAAAGCATTGCTCGAACTCGCCGTCGCGAAGAAGAAGCCGATCGTGATCGGCACGACGGGACATGCCCCCGCCGAGAAAGCGCATCTGCTGGAACTCGCGGCTAAAGTGCCGTGCGTGTGGGCGGGCAACTTTTCCGTCGGCGTCAATCTGCTCTTCGCGCTCACGCGCCGGGCAGCGGCGGTGCTCGGCGCGGATTACGACGCCGAGGTCGTCGAGATGCATCACCGCTTCAAGAAGGACGCGCCGAGCGGCACTGCGGCCCGCTTGCTCGAAATCATCCTCGAGGAGCGGAAGCTCACCGCCGAAGCGCTGCGTCACGGCCGCGAAGGCATCGTCGGCGAGCGCACAGCGACGGAAGTCGGCATTCACGCGTTACGCGGCGGCGATGTCGTGGGTGATCACACGGTGATGTTCGCGGCGCTCGGCGAACGCATCGAGCTCACGCACAAGGCCAGCGATCGCGGAATTTTTGCGCGCGGCGCACTGCGCGCCGCCCAGTGGGTTGCCACGCAGAAACCCGGCGTGTACGACATGCAGGACGTGCTCGCGCTGCGCTAAACCGGCGCGATTGCTGCGTGATTACCTCGATCCAAGGGAAGCTCGAAGCGGCGACGCCGCTTCATGCGATTATCGAGCTCAATGGCTTGGGCTACGAAGTGCATGTCCCCGTGACGACGGCGGAAAAGCTGCCGTCGCCTGGCGCAACGGTGAAATTGCACACGTTGGTGATTTATCGCGAGGACGCGCAGACGCTCTACGGCTTCGCGACGGCGGCCGAGCGCGACTTCTTCCGCCTCATGATCGAGAACGTGACCGGCATCGGGCCGAAATCGGCACTCACGATCATGAGCCGGCTCTCGCTTCCTTCCTTGGAAAGCGCGATCCGGATGGGCGATATTTCGACTTTGGCGAAGACGCCGGGCATCGGAAAGAAAACGGCCGAACGATTGGTGGTGGAATTGAAGGCGAAAGTCGGGGCCAGCGATGCGCCGCTTGCGACGGGGGCCGCGCCCGATTCGAGCGCTCACGAACCCAGCGCACATCGTGATGCCGTGGCTGCCCTCGTCGCCCTTGGCTATAAAGGCACGGACGCCGACCAAGCGATCCGCCGTGCGGCCCTCGCCTTGGGCGGAAATGCGACGACCGAAGCGCTGATCAAGAAAGCGCTGAGTTGAGCGATCGCCGCGAGGCCTTCGGATTTTCTGAGGTAGCGGTTGAATTTACGAGGTCGGGCCGACCTCCGGGCGGGCCGATGCGATGCGCACCTCCTGACGGCCCCGCTCGGAGATCGGGCCCGACCTAGAGCTGCGTGCACCGAGCCACCGCGTGGTTCGGTCAAAACAAAAAGCCCCGCGATATGGCGCGGGGCTTGGAAGCATGACTGACCTGGCGCTGAGCCTATTTCTGGAAACGAATTGCCGTCCAAGGCACGTCCGACTGCAGCGGCTTGTTCGTATTGGTATACGTGCGATTGTCGGACCGAAGATTCGCGGTGGCGTCGAACCGCAGCTGGTCGATGGGCGTGGGTGCCTGGATCGGCGTCAACCGCACGTCCTGAATCCACGCGAAATGAGGATCGTTCTGGGCGTTGACGTTGATCGTAAGCGCATTCGTTTGCGCGTTGCGCAAGGAGAGCGCGTCGGCGCTGCGGCGTTCGATGCCGTGATTCGCCGGCGTCGCAGTGGCAGCGACCAGCTGGGCGGGCTCAGTCGGAACTGCCGCCGTTGGCGCGGGCGTCGCGGTCTGCACCACGACTGGAGTCCCGGCGGTGGCCAGTGCATTGCTTTCGTGCGAGCGGCGGACGAAAACGACGGCGACGCAAGCGGCGGCGGCGAGAAGGCCGCCAATGTATACGGCCTTGCCTCCGGTGTGGCGTCGAGTGGCCGCCTCGTCGAAAGCGATGATCTTTTGTTCGGCCTCGGCCGTCGATTCGCTGGCGAAATCCTGGGCCAGCAGCTTGCACGCTTTCTGCATCCGGCAGTATTCCTGATAGACGCGACGGCGGTTGGGATTGCTCTGCACCTCGGCTTCTAGCCGCGCGGCGTCGGCGGCGGAAATCTCGTGATCGAGATAGAGGTTGAGCAGTTCGGTGAACTCGGAGTCTTTCATTTGAAGTCTTCGCCGAGTTTGCCGCGCAGGCTTTCACGCGCGCGGGCAATTCGGCTTTTTACGGTTCCGACGGAGATGCCTAGGATCGCGGCGATCTCCTCGTACGAGAGGTTTTTGATATTCCGCAAGACGAGAATCTCGCGGTGCTTGGCGCTGAGGCGTTCCATGCCTTTGGCGATGCGGGCGACGAATTCTTCCGTTACGGTGATATCGTCGGGCGACTCGACTTCGGCTGGGATCACTTCAGCGAGGGTTAGGTCGTTTTCAGGTCCAACCGGGGCATCGATGGAGACAGATTGGTCACGTTTCCGTCGCCACCAATACCAGTACCGGTTTCGGGCGAGATTCGTCGCGATCTGGTAGAGCCAGGTCGAAAACGCCGAATCTCCCCGGAAATTGGCAAGTCCGCGATGCGCGCGGATGAACGCGTCCTGCGTGACTTCCTCGGCGTCCTGCGGATTCCGCAAGAGCTGATGAACCATCGAATAGATGCGATCCCAGTACCTTGCCACCATCTCGTTGAAGGCGGACTGGTCACCGTTCTTGAAGCGGTCAACCAGCAGACGATCGAGCGCAACTTCCTGGGCTTTGGCAGACATACGTTCTGCCTCGCTGTGATGGTTGTAGTTTTGAATTGTTCCCACGATCTTTCGAAGCGACGACTCCATAGGTCAGTTACCGGCGACGGTCAATGACCGTACCTGATGTCACTGGGGGAGAAAATTCTTGCAAACCCTCCGCGCGGAAACCCATTTTCGCACCGTTTTTGGACAGTGGGGGTCGATAGCTCAATGGTAGAGCAGCGTCCTTTTAAGTCGTTGGTTCTGGGTTCGAATCCCAGTCGACCCACCATCTGAAACTCTTTACTCTCCGCCTTTAATGAAGCGCCTCGTCATCATCGAAGACCAAACCGCGATTCGCGAAATGTTGGCGGAGATCCTCCGACTCGACGCTAACTACCAGCTCGTGGGTGAGGCCGGCGATGGCCAAACTGCGCTCACGCTCTGTCTCGAAAGTCATCCCGACGTCTGCGTGCTCGACGCGAAGCTGCCTGGTTTGAATGGCGTCGATATTCTGCGCCGCTTGAGCAAAAAGCTGCCGCAGATGCGCGTGCTGGTTTTCTCCGGCCACGAGAATCCTGTGCTCGTGCGAGAAATGCTCGAGGCCGGCGCACACGGTTTTGTCGAAAAGACCGCCGGCTTGTTTGAATTCAAGAAGGGGTTGGAAACGGTCGCGAACGGCGGCACGTATTTCGGCCCGGCGGTCGCCGCGCTGCTGCGCAACGTCGTCGCGAATCCCGCCACGAGCAGCGCGCCGGATTTCCTGACCGATCGCGAACGCGAAATTCTCCAGCTCGTCGCCGAAAGCCACAGTACAAAGGAGATCGCCGCGAAGCTCGGCATCAGCGTGAAGACCGTCGATAATCACCGCACGAATTTGATGCGGAAGCTCAACCTGCATGACGTCGCCAGCCTGACGCGTTACGCCTTGGAAGTCGGGCTCATCGAGCCTAAGAAGCCGGTGTAAAAACCTTGCCCGCAAGGGTTCATTGCCC
>CBINOT010000315.1:0-5147 GCA_966252355.1 uncultured Opitutus sp.
TTGATCCCAACTGGTCCTTCGAAAAAAACTAAAACCAAGATTGGATCTACATCAAGCCGCAGAGGCCTTCTGCAGGATGTGATAATTCGCCATCGAGATGCCGCTGAGCATCGCGCCCACGATGCCCAGGAACCCTTGATCGGTGCCGCACAGGTACACATTGCCCACGCTGGTCCGTCCCTGGCGTTGTTTTGCCGGCGAACCATAGATCGCGCCTTTGCGGTGGCCGGTAAACTTCGTCACGGTTCGCGGCGTAAACATATCCGTCGTCACCGTCGCACTCGCGAGTGCGGCATCCTCCACGCGCGGGATGAAGCGCCGCGCACTGCATTGAATCGTTTCGAACCAGGCTTTCTTTGCCGCCTGATAGGCCGGCTCCGCCAGCGGCGCCCAACGATCGTAGTTCGCGAGACAGGTCACGCGCAGCATTCCTTCCGGCAACTGCCGATTCGGGCCGAACTGAAAATTGTTGGGAAAACAGATCACACCGCTCCGCACGTCGACCGCATCCGTGGGGCACGCGTACTCGAAGCGGTCCGAATCGTTGAAGAACACGATCGTGTCGTCGCCCCAGCCCAGGGCCGCGGGCTGGCAGTTCAGCACGGTCATCGTCTCCACGTAGGAAAGGCGGGGGATTTTGGAGTTTGGATTCTGGATTTTGGATTCCGGAGGACCGAAGGCGGACTGCGGAGTGCGGAGTGCGGATTCTTCGCGCCGAGCGTCTTCAATTACGGACGCGGTGGGGGATGCATTCCGCAATCCGCACTCCTCATTCCGCATTTGCAGGAGCGCTTCGGTTTCGTCGGCGCCGATCGACGAGATGACTTCGTTCGCGGCGATTTCCTCGCCGCTGTCGAGCACGACGGCCACGGCGCGGCCATCGCGGACAACGATGCGCTGCACGCCACATTTCATCCGCCGCTCGCCGCCGGCCGCGCGATATTTTTCGAGCAGCACGCGCAAGATCAGCCGCACCCCCTCGAAGGGCCGCGCGAAGCCCTCGACAAAGATCGATTTGAACATGATCGCGAACTGGCCGAGCTCCATATCGCGCTCCGTGGCGCTGCCGTAATACATCAGCGGACAAAATAGCATGTCCTCGAGCAAAGGGTCGCTGAGATGACGCCGCACGGCAGCGCGCGCAGACGTCGGCGTAGCGTCTAGCGAGGTGTCGTCGACGGTCTTGATTTCCGCAACCAAGGCGCGAAAGCCATCGATTTGGCGCGGAAACTTCGCGGCCACCTCCGACTCGAGCACCGCCAGATCGTTGGTGAAGCGCAGCGATGTCTCGCCGCGCGGACCAAAGGCGACCCGCGACTGCTTTTGTTCGCACAGCGCGAATTCGTCGCGATCGATGCGCAGCTGCCGCAGCAGCTTCGTCAGCGGCGTACCCTTCACGCCCGGACGCACGAAATTCGTCATTGCGTGCAAGCCCACGTCGAACTTTCGGCCCGCGGTCGAATAGAAGCCGTTCAGGCCGCCGACGGCATTATGCCGCTCGAAGATGCACACTTTCTTGCCGAAATGCGCCAACCGAATCCCCGCCGCGAGGCCGGACATGCCGGCCCCGATGATGACGACATCGTAATGTGACGAGGAATTCATGGATGCGAACGCGGCCCCATCGAAGCGCCGCGACCTGCCCGAGCGAGCTGAATTCGCGCGGCGATGCGATTCCGGGTACGAATGACGGTTGCGCTCAGAGCGGCGTCTGCAAGTCAGACGCCCTGCACCGATCTCAAACGCAGCGGGCCAGGTCGATTCGCGTGATTCGCGGGCGCCCAACAAAAAGCCGGACCGATCGGCCCGGCTCGGTTTCAAGCTGCTTAGGGTTACGGCGCGTCAGCTTTTCTGCGGGAGCGCGTTGAACTTCGGCGTGAGGTACTCGGCGCTGCTGTCGAGCGACGCGAGCTGCATGTAGTCCTTCTCGGGGACTTCGATGCCGTAGCGTTTCCGCAACTCCATCACGATGTCCAAAAAGTCCATGCTATCGAGCTGGAGCTGGTCACGGAGGCGGACGTCGGGTTTGACGTTGCTCAGATCTTCATCCGGCGCGATGTCGGCAATGATCTCGAGCACCACCTTCTTGCATTCGTCTTTGGTCATAGTCGGGCGAAGGGCGAGGATTAGGCGACAAACCGCTTAACAATCAACGTGGAATTTATCCCGAGCATGCCGAAGGAGTTATTCAAGATCGTATCGACCTTCGCAACCTTGCGCGGGTGATTGAGAACCAGCCCTGGCAGCGCGCACTGAGGATCCAGGTTATCGACGTTGATCGTCGGATGCACCGTCAGATCGTCGAACGACGGCAGATTACCCGCCAGTTCCAGCGCGCCCGCCGCCCCCATCGCATGGCCGATGAAACTCTTGGTGTTGTTGATGAAGGTATCGGGGCAGCCTTCGCCAAACACCGCACGGATCGCCTCGGTTTCCTGAATGTCGCCCAACGGCGTCGCGGTCGCATGCGTGTTCACGATGTGAATATCGCGCGGCGTTAGTTCAGCACGCCGAATGGCAGCGCGGATGCACTCGGTCTGCCGCGTCGGATTCGGCAACACATAGTCGCTCGCGTCGCTGTTCACGTGATAACCGGCGATCTCGCCGTAAATCTTCGCGCCGCGCGCTTGCGCGTCCTCGAGCCGCTCCAGCGTGTAAAGGCAGCCGCCCTCCGAGATCACGATGCCGTTGCGCGCGAGATCGAAGGGCCGCGACGCCTTGTGCGGGTCTTCGTGCGTCGCGAGCGCGTTCTGCGACTTGAAACCCGCGAAAATGCCAAAGGTATGGATGCTCTCGCTGATGCCGCCGCAAATCGCGAAATCGACTTCTCCCAGCCGCAACATCTGGGCCGCGTGGATGAGACCGAGATTACCCGCGGCGCACGCCGCGCCGACGGTGTACGCCGGGCCAGTGATGCCAAGATTGAGCGAGGCTTCGCCCGCCGGATTATTGGCGACGGTCCGGGGGTTATGATAATGCGACCAATACTTCGTGTCGTAGTTAAACTTCGAGATGGCGTAGATCTCGTTCTCGGTCTCGACATTGCCGTGCTCGGTGCAGCCGATGTAGATGCCGACCCGGTCCTTCGCCATCGTGTCGAAAGCCACTCCACTGTCGGCGAGCGCCTCGCGTGCGCAGTAAATCGAGATGCTGCCGGCGCGCGTTCCGACGCGAACCTCCTTCTTTTTCTGATACTTCAACGGATCGTAGTGGCAGACGCCCGCGAGTTGCGGGCCCATGTACCGAATGTCGATCCGCTCGATGCCCGCGCGACCCTGCAACAAGTTCTGACGGAATTCCGACAAGGAATTGCCGTTCGGAGCCGTCAAACCGACCCCGGTGATTACGATGCGCGCTGGCTTCATTCAGGTGAAACGAAAAGTCGGTATCCGACTACGGCCCGAATGCAATCCCGGCCTCGTGAGAGTGCGGCCGGAGGTGGCGGTGAGAGTGAATGCAAAGACGTCGTTGGCTTGAAAATGTAGGGCGAGGTCGCCCGTCGAATTCCTGACCCGCCGCGCGCACGTAAACCTTACCCTCGGAACGGTTCGCTGCACGATACTTTCACTTGCCTCTCGCCGCCGCGCCGGGTCCTTTATCCCTTCCGTATCTCTTTCGCGCCTCATCGCGCTTCCACCTCCACACTCTCATCTTCTCACTATGAACGTTCTCGTCGTCGGCGGTGCCGGCTACATCGGCAGTCACTGCGTTCGTCAACTCGTTGCTGCCGGCCATCGTCCGGTCGTGCTCGACAACTTCGTTTACGGGCATCGCGGCGCGTTGACCCCGGGCACGAAGCTGTACGAGGGCAATCTGGGCGACGAAGCGTTCGTCACCCGCGTACTGCGGGAAGAGAAGATCGAAGTCGTGATGCACTTCGCCGCGTATTGCTACGTCGGCGAATCGGTCACGGATCCGCTCAAGTACTACTTCAACAACTCGGTCGCCACATTGCATCTGTTGAAGGCGATGCTCGATGCGGGCGTGAAGAAGTTCGTGTTTTCCTCGACGTGCGCGACCTTCGGCATTCCCGCGTCGCTGCCCATCCACGAGAACCTGCCGCAAGCGCCAATCAATCCGTACGGGCAGACCAAGCTCGACGTCGAGAATGCGCTGAAGAGTTTGGCGCATGCGCACGGCTTGAGTTTCGCCGCCTTCCGCTACTTCAACGCCGCCGGTGCAGCGGAAGACGGCACGATCGGCGAAGACCACGATCCGGAGACGCATCTCATCCCCGTCACGATCGACGTGGCCGTCGGCAAGCGCTCGCACCTGGATCTTTTCGGGACGGACTATCCCACTCCGGACGGCACCTGCTTGCGCGATTATGTGCACGTCGACGATTTGAGCCGCGCGCACATCGCGGTGTTCGACAAGCTCGGCAAGCCCGGCACGCAGCTCTTCTACAATCTCGGCACCGGCAAACCGACCTCGAATCGCGAGGTCATCCGCGCCGTGGAAAAGATCGTGGGCAAGAAGGTGAAAGTGATCGAAAGCCCCCGTCGGCCCGGCGATCCGCCGGCGCTGTTTGCCGACTCCACGAAGGCGCAAAACGAGCTCGGCTGGAAAGTGAAGTTCCCCGACATCGAGTCGATCGTCGCCACCGCGTGGAAATGGCATTCTGCGCACCCGAACGGTTACGGCGACCGCAAGCGTTAGAAGATAGCGCCTCCTCTGTCTGGTTCACGCGGATAGGGGCATCTCTCCGAGATGCCCTGAGTTCCAATGGCCGCAGGCCAGTTCGGATTTGGATGCGCCACGCAGCCTTCAACTCCGTGCGCCTTGGAGAGGCGCGCCTACCTTGAAAATTGGCCGGGACGGCGGCCGTCATCTTTCGGCGCATAGGCCCTATGCACGATGACGGCCCGCCCGGGGGTCGAGCCCCACTCCGCGGCTACCGCGTCGGCTCGGCGAGGACGCCGTTGCCGTTGATCGTCAAACGGTCGCTGATGACCTCGCCGATGAGCATCGCACCGCCATTGACGATCACGGTTCCGGACGGCGCGATCACGTAGCCATACAATGCGGCATCGCCGTTCAAGGTCACGCCACCCGAAGCGACCGCCAGGGTGAGCCACTCCGAGTGCTGCGAGTCGCCCATCACATTTCCGACGGTCACACCGTTCGCCAGCACGAGCAAAACAGGG
>CBINOT010000316.1:0-5139 GCA_966252355.1 uncultured Opitutus sp.
TCGAGCAATCGCAGCGCGACCGTTTCGTCGATTTCTACAATGCCTGGTACCGCCCGGAGCTCATGACCGTCGTCGTGGTGGGCGACATCGACGCCGGCGCGATCGAGAAACAGATCGTCGACACCTTCGGGCCAATCAAGCCGCGCGGCGACGCGCCGGCGGAACTGAAGCTGGGCGCGCTCGAGCTGGCGAAGAGCGACGGCGTGCACGTGTTTCATCACGCGGAGGCGGAAGCAGCCGAGACGACCGTCGCGATCGGCACCGTCGAGTCGTATGAGCACGAGATCGACAACGCCGCCAATCGGCTGAAATACCTCCCGCGCTCGCTCGCCAATGCGATCATCAACCGGCGGCTTTCAGAGCTGGCGAAGAAAGAAAATGCGCCCTTCAGCGAAGGGTCGGCCGATGTCGGCGAAGCGTATAATTTTTATCGCGAAGCCTCCATCTCCCTTAATTGCCGGGCCGATCAATGGGCCGCGGCCCTGGGCGTGGCCGATCACGAAATCCGCCGCGCGCTGGAGCACGGCTTCCAACCCGCCGAATTGCGCGAGGTCGTCGCGAGCTTTCGCAACAACCTCGAGCAGGCAGCGAAGACGGCGCCGACCCGCCGTTCCGAAGCGCTGGCTGCCGAGATCGTCGAGACCGTCGTGGAGCGTAACGTCTTCACGACGCCCGCCGACGATCTCGCGCTGTACGGACCGGCGCTCGAACACGTCACGGTCGACGATTGCGTGAAGGCGTTGCGCGCAGCTTGGGGCGCGCCACACCGGCTGGTGATGGTCACCGGCAACGCGCAGATTGCCGGCGACGACGTCGCGGCGATTCGCGCCGCGTACGACAAGGCGCACGCCGAACCCGTCGCGGCGCCCGAAGCGATCAATGACGCGAAGTGGGGCTATACGGATTTCGGCGCCCCGGGGAAAGTCGAGCAGCGCCGGCATGTCGACGATCTGGATATCACGCTCGTCACGTTCGCCAATGGCGTCCGGCTCAATCTCAAGAAAACGGATTTCGAAGCGAATAGCATCCGGCTCGCGCTGCGCATCGGCAACGGGCAGTTGACGGAGCCGCGCGACAAGCCCGGCTTGAGCGCGTACACCTCGCAAACCTACAGCGCGGGCGGCCTGGGCAAGCACAGCGCGGACGATCTCCGGCGCATTCTCGCGGGCCATACGGTTGGCGCGAGCTTCGCCGTGAGCTCCGACGCCTTCGTCTCGAACGGCAGCACGAATCGCGAGGATTTGCTGCTGCAATTACAACTGATGACCGCCCGGATCGCCGATCCGGGGTTCCGGCCCGAGGCGGCGCGACAGGCCCGGAAAGCCATCGAAGAACTCTATCTCAGCCTCGCGCATACGCCGAACGGCCCCTTCACGCTCGAGGTGTCGCGGCTGCTGGCAAGCGGCGATCCGCGTTTCGGCTTGCCGCCGGAGCCCGAGATGCTGAAACGCAATCTCGACGAAGTGAAGGCCTGGGTCAGGCCGGAACTCGAGCACGGTTACCTCGAAATCGCGATCGTGGGCGATCTCGATGTCGATGCGACCATTGACGCCGTCGCCCAAACGCTCGGGGCGCTGCCCCGCCGCGAAGCGCGCGCGACGTTGGACGAATTGCGGAAGGTGAAATATCCCGAAACGGCCTTCGCGCGCAGCTTTTCCATCCCGTCCGAAATTCCCAAGGGCGTCGTCGCCGTATATTGGCCGACGACCGACGCGCTCGAGATCAGTCGCACGCGGCGGATGACGCTCCTCGGCCTCGTCTTGTCGGATCGGCTGCGGGTCAAAGTGCGCGAGGAGCTGGGCGACGCGTACAGCCCGAGCGCGGGCAGCAACCCGAGCGAAACGTATCCCGGCTACGGCTACATGGTCGCGAACGTGACCGTCGATCCGCCGCGGGCGCAGCAGATCGCGGATGCGATCATCGCGCTCGGTGGCGACATTGCGGCGAAGGGCGTGACGGACGACGAGCTGTCGCGCGCCAAACAACCCGTCCTCACGCAGCTGCGCGAATCCGCGCGAACGAACGGTTATTGGCTCCAGTCGGTGTTGTCGCGCGCCCAGGAACGTCCGCAACAACTCGATTGGTGCCGTTCGCGTTACGCCGACATCGAATCGATCAGCAAGGCGGATCTCGACGCCCTGGCGAAAACTTACCTGCCGACCGAGCATGCCAGTCGCGTGATCGTCGTGCCGAATCGAAAGCCGGACGAAAAGACGACGCCATCGACCGGTGAGGGGAAAAACGAGAAACCCGCCGGAACCGAGAAGAAGCAATAGGCTTTCGGGACACGTTTCCGCGCGTCTCGTTGGCCGACGCCCGCAAACGCGTCAGCGGTGAGCGGCCGTTGCCTCCGCCTGCAAGTTGGAGCGGGCAACTTTTCGGGCACCGACTCGTCGTACTCAGACACGTGTCGTCATGCATCTCTTTCGTTTTCACCCTGCCCTCGCCTTTGGTCTCGCATTGAGCGCGTTCGCGCTCGGCCATGCCGCCCCTGAAGGGGCTCGCGTGGATGTCTCCGCCGCGGAACACGTGAAGCCGGCGCTCCCGCGGATCCCGGATCGCAGCTTCAAATTGACCGATTTCGGGGCCGTTGGAGACGGACACACGTTGAACACCGCTGCCTTTAACCAGGCGATTGCGGCGGTAAAGGCGGCCGGCGGCGGCACGCTGATCGTCCCACGCGGAACGTTTCGGACGGCGCCGTTCAGTTTGTGCTCGAACCTCGATTTGCACCTCGACGAAGGCGCGGTCATTCAAGCGCCCGAGACGTTCGCCGAACTTGGTTTACCCAATCCCGCGGACTTCAAAGACCAGTCGGAGCTCAGCGCGAAATTCAAAGTCCCCAACCCGCTCATCACGGGCAGCAACTTGCACGATGTCGCGCTCACGGGGCCCGGGATCGTTGACGGGAGCGGGCAGCATTGGTGGGACTGGTCGGAGCGGGCGGCGCGCGTCCAGCCCGGACGGCTCATCATCCAGCGGCCGCATCTCGTGGTCTTCAACCGGTGCGAGCGACTGCTCGTCGCGGATGTCACGTTGCGCAACTCCTCGCGGTTTCACCTCGTGCCGAGGTTTATCAACGACCTCACCATCGAGCGGGTGAAAGTCCGTGCCCCTACTCCCGCGCCGAACACGGACGCGATCGATCCGGGCCCCGGCACGAATTTTCTCATTCGCGACTGCGACATCGACACGGGCGATGACGACATCGTGATCAAGTCAGGCGGAACGAACATTCTGATCGAGAACTGCACGATCAAACATGGGCACGGTATTTCGATCGGGTCGGAGACCACCGCCGGGATCCACAATATGCTCGTGCGGCACTGCACCTTCGATGGCACGGACAACGGGATTCGCATCAAATCGATGCGCGGTGCGGGCGGCAAAATCGAGAATGTCCGTTATACCGATATCCACATGAAGAACGTGCGCGACGCGATCGTGCTGGATCTCACCTACGTCGATAACAATCGGCCCGATTTCAAAGGCGATCCGAGCAAGATACCTTCAATCGAAAACGTGATGATCGACCATTTGACCGTCGAGAATGCCGTGAACGCCGGCCGCATCTACGGCCTGCCGGACCGGCCGATCAAAAACATCACGCTCCAAGACGTGAACATCACCGCGGAAACGGAACTCGACGTGAAAGACGCAGCCGATCCTCACCTCGTCAATGTCAAGACGACGATCAAGCCCGGCGTGGGCGGCGTGCGGGAAAAGATCATCGAGTAGAAATTGGAGAGAGTCGGATTTTGGATTTTCGATTCGGGATTTTGGATTCAATGCCGTGCGTAAATAGGTCGCGCACGTTGTTGCTGTAGGTAGCGGGCGGGACGACCGCCGCTACCGTGTGCAATGCGGATAGGGCCCGACCTCCGGGAGGCCGTAAGGGTCGCATATCCCAATCGGCCGGCCCGGAGGGGGCATACCCAGGCACATGTCATCGAGACGCCAGGACGCACCGCTACCTGAATGATCGGCGGCTCAAAAAAAAAGCGCCGGTCGGGTGACCGGCGCTGAGAGTGGACGGCGTTCGGAGACGCCGCCCATGTTGATTCGGTTGAGGGATTACGGCGTCGCCTGATCGAGCAAACCGTCGCCGTTGATCGTCAGGCGATCGGCGCTCACCCGACCGTGCAGCACGGCCTGGCCATTGATCACAACGGTACCGACGGGGGCGAGGATCTCGGCGTTCACCACCGCATTGCCGTTCAGCACGACATTGCTGCGGTAAAGGGCGATCGTCAGCGACTGGCCGGTGATACCGACTTGGCCGTTCACGTTGAGATCGTTCGCGAGACGCAGAACCACCGGGCCGACGATCTGCACCGTGGCTTGGCCGTTCAGCGTAAGACGTTGCAGGTCGTAGACGGCCGGCTCCGTGGCGTTGGCTACGCCGAGGATGAGCCCGCTGCCGCCGTTGAGGTTCACATCGCCGTAAGCACCCGGCGGCATCGCGATCGCGCCTACATTGCTGTTGAGCGTCAGCGAATGCACCGTCGCCCAGTCGCCGACCGAGTCCGAAGCGTGATTGATGGATACGTTGCGGGAGCCTGTCGGCGCGGCGGGAGCGGTGACGACCGGCATGGCGATCGGGTCCGTACGGCGCACGAGGTAACGCACCAGGGCATTCCCGTTGAGCGTAACCGTATAATTCGACGGCGTCGCGGCGCCCAAACCGTCAACGGTGCCGGCGAGCGTCGGATTACCGTTCAGGCGGATGCTCGGCGTGCCCGGCAACATGATGTCGCCCGACACGTAAGCGTTGCCGTTCAACACGAGGTTTTCGCCCGTGAGCACCTGAATCGAGCCCTCGATTCCGCCGTTGAGCGACGGAGCATGGCGGACGAGCGCGGTGACGCTGATCACCAGCGTGTCGGTCACGGAACCGGCGTAGTTCGGATCGTCGATGGTGGCGACGACCGTATAAGAGCCAGGATTGGTCGGAGCGGTCGCGCTGCCGTTGTACGTGATATTGACGGTGAGGCCAATCGGATCGGTCGTGGCCGTCACGCTCTTCGGCGTGCCGTCGTAAGCCTGATGAAGACCGGCGAGAATGATATCCGCAGCGGCTTTCTGCACCGTGAACGTCACCTCGACATCGGCCGCCGCGAGATAGTTGGCATTGCCGTT
>CBINOT010000317.1:0-5066 GCA_966252355.1 uncultured Opitutus sp.
ACCGTCCTGCGCCATTTCGTGCGCGAAAACGGTTCGTGTCGTCATATCGTGAATTTCGACCCGCAGACGGGCGAGGTCGTGGAGGTTTTGGCCGGCCAAGGCTATTCGGCCGAATCCAGCTGGGCGCGCGGGGCCGCGTGGGCGCTCTACGGGTTGGCGTTGAGCTATCGTTATACGCACGAGGCGCGTTATCTCGAGGCCGCCAAGCGCGTGGCCGGTCACTTCCTCGCGCATCTCCCGGCAGACGGAATCCCGTATTGGGATTTCGCTGCGCCGATCACGGCCGATACGCCGCGCGATTCGTCGGCGGCGGCTTGTGCCGCCAGCGGGCTGCTCGAGCTCGAGCTTCATGTCCAAGGCGGCGAACAGGAGAAGTACCGCATGGCGGCCACGTACCTCCTGCGCGCGCTCGACACGCATTGCGCGGCCAAAGGCGCCAACGAGGAACCGCTCTTGCGCCACGCGTCAGGCAACGTTCCGGCCGGCGAAAATATCAATGTCTCTCTGATCTACGGCGACTACTTCTACCTCGAAGCGCTCGCGAAACTGCGAGGCCAGCGCGAGCTATTCTGGTAAGTGGGGCCGCGGCGGTCGTCCCGGCCGCCAACTCCAACGATGGCCGCTACTTCGTCGATCGGCGAAGCACGCGAACTGCCGGGCGCAACGCCCCCACGGTTCAGCGATGCTAAACGCCGGTCGGCTTTCTGGCCGCCGGCCGTTCCGTACCGCCGACGGGCAGCGGGGGCAGCTTGGCCGTGTCCTCCATCCATTCGCCTTCCACCATCGTGATCGTGGGGTGCGCCGGCAGGCCCTGCTCGTTGCGGTGAATCTGGGCGACGACGGCATCAATGGCGTGGCTGCCGACGATCTCGAATAGCTGGTCGATGCCGGCAATCTCGGCGTTCAATTCGCGATCCAAGGTGGCGAAGGCCGTTTGCGCACACCGTTTCGCGCCCAAGGCCGGGTTGAGGTTCAGCGAAAATTGATGCGAGTTCGCCATCACGATGACATCCGGCCGGTGCTTATCGAACCACCGCTGCATGCCGGCGGCGCTTTCGGAATCGATGAAGAGAATAGGCAGCACCGCCGAACCCGAATCGAGCCGCCGGCGAAAATACGCCCCGCTGTAGGAGTGGTTCGCGCGAAATTCCATGTCGCGCGTCATCGCCAGCCCGATCCGACGGTAGCCGCGCTGCTCGAGGAGCGCGAAGGTGCGAAAGGCATTGTCGTAATGATGCGTGACCACGCGATGAATCCGCGGCGCCGTCACCGAATAGGTCATCGCGACGGCCGCGAACTTCGACCAGTCGAGCAGATGGCTGTAATCGGTCGGCTCGACCGCCGGCGGAATCAGAACGCCGACGATGCCGCGCGCCACCAGCATCCGCGTGAGCGCATGCGGATTGCCGCTCAGCCGGCGCAGATCGATGCGATCGAGCGTATAGCCCAGCCGGAGCGCGCGGGCCTGTGCGCCGGCAACGAGTCGTTTCACGAACGGAGCGTCGGACGAAACCAAGACGGCGATCGTCGCCCCACCCTGCACCGTGCGGCTTTCGCGGAGGTGCTGCATGAGATGGGTGAGAATCGGGTCGGGCCGATAGCCGAGCTTCCGGGCGGCGGCCTGCACTTTGGCGCGGACGTCCGGCGAGATTTCGGAGCTGTTGCGCAGGGCCATCGACACGGCGGCCGGACTGAGGCCGCAGGCAATCGCGATGGACCGCATCGTGGGGCGAGAGGAAAGACGCGGCATTTACTTTACGCATCAATAAGTATCGTTTTGCGGGCGGCGAGTGAAAATCGAATCGTGCCGCGTCCCTTAACGCTCCCGCCGGATGCCGCTATGCCCACCCCTTCCGTAGTCCGCTTTCGTGGCAAAATGCCCGGTCGCGTTTCGACGATTGCTTCTCCGCTCGCCCGCGTATTTTCATCCTCGCCCCCTGCCCGTCCCTCGGCGCGCAACTCACCCGTTCATGAATAGCGTTGGCGAAGCCGCCCCGCCCGCTCCGGCCACGACGCCCCCTCCCTCCCGCGCGGTGTCGAGCGGTCGCATTCCCACCCGGGAAAAAATTGGCCTCGGCGCCGGACGGGTCGTCTCCGAAGGCTCGCATCTCACGCTGCACGTGCTCGTCAGCCCCATCTACAACGTGACGATGGGGCTCAATCCCGCGCTGATCAGCACCGTCGTATTCATCCAGCGTTTTTGGGATGCGATGCTGGATCCGGTCGTGGGGCAGTTTTCCGACAATTTCCGTTCTCGGTGGGGCCGTCGCCTGCCGCTCCTGGGATTCTCCTCGCTGCCCCTGGCGCTGCTCTTTGGCGCACTGTGGTGGTTTCCACGGCAGGCGACCGAGCACGGCCTGTTTCTGCATCTGCTAATCGTTTCACTCGCCTTCTACGTCGCGCACTCGCTGTTTTCCATGCCGCTCCTCGGCCTCGCGATCGAGGCGACGGACGATTACCACGAGCGCACGCAGCTCATGGGCTATATGCAGTCCTTCGGATTCGCCTTTCAGATCCTGAGCCAGTGGTTGTTTCCGCTCACGCAGCTCTCGGTGTTCGACAACCCGATCACCGGCCTGCGGTGGGTGACGGGCGGATGCGCCGCGATTTTTTTCGTGGCGGGATTGCTGCCCGTGTTCCTGTGCCAGGAGCGCCATTACGCCCGCGTGGCAGCGCATCAGCCCAATCTGCGGCTTTGGGCGAGTTTGCGCGAGGTGCGCAGCATCCGGTCGTTCACCACGCTCCTCGCCGCGCGTTTCATCGTCAGCTTCAGCTATAACATCGTCAGCATGCTGGCGTTCTACATGAACGCCTACTATGTGTTCGGCGGCGACATCAAGGGCTCCGCGGTCCCGTTCGGATTTGTCGGCACCTGCTATCATGTCGCGGCGATCCTCGGTTCGCTCGCGGTCTATCCGTGGCTGACGCGGCGGCTCGGCAAAAAGCGGGTGTTTCAGGTGGCGGCGGGCATCCTCATGGCCGGCTGCGCCTCGAAGCTGTTCCTTTATCGGCCGGGCGCGCCGTGGCTGCAGTGCATCGTCATTGGCGCCAACGGGCTTTCGAGCTCGGGCATGATTCTGATGGGCGCGGCGATGCTGGGCGATATTGCCGACTTCGACGAATGGAAAACCGGGATGCGCCGCGAGGCGCTGTTCGGCTCGTTGCTGAGCTGGTTCGACAAGGCCGGGATGTCGCTCGGTGCGCTGCTGGGCGGATTCGTGCTCCTCTGGATTGGCTTCGACGCGAAGCGCGGCGCGCAACCGGCGAGCACATTGGAGATGATGAAGTGGAGCTATGCCGTCGTGCCCTTTGTCGGCGCGTTGCTCGCGTGGCTGCTCATTCGCCGCTACGATCTCGATGAGTCGAAGGCCCAAGGCATCAAGGAGCAGCTTACGCAGCGTCGGCACGCGGCTGGCACCCCCGTCTGAATTGCCGATGCTGGTAACGCCCTGTGAGAACCCACTGCAGTCGCGGCAGGATGTCGCGCGGCTGGTCGAGCGTCTGATCCAACCGCTCCCTGCTTATTTTTCCGCCGGTCGCGCGCAAGTGCGCCTGGGGCCGAACCGCGCGCTGTACGGCGATCCCGCCGGCTTGATGGAAGGATTCTGCCGGCCGCTTTGGGCGATCGCGCCGATGCTCAGCGGCGGGGCACATTGCCCGCACCTCGCGCTCTGGCAGGAGGGCATCGCGCATGGCACGGACCCGGCGCACCCGGAATATTGGGGCCAGCCCGGCGATTACGACCAACGCAGCGTGGAGTCCGCGGCGCTCGGGTTCGCGCTCACGTTGCGACCGGAAGATTTCTGGGCCCCGCTGTCGCCCGAGGCAAAGGCCTCGTTCGTGGCGTGGCTGCGCCTCATCAACGACGTGAAACTCGTCGATAGCAACTGGCTCTTCTTTCGCGTGCTCGTGAACCTCGGCCTGAGGCGCTGCGGACAACCGTGCGACTGGACATTGGTGGAAGCGGATCTCGATCGCCTCGACGAGTTCTACCTCGGCAACGGCTGGTACTCCGACGGGATTTCCGCTCCGCCATTCCGCAATGGCCGGCTCGGCGACTACTATGTCCCGATGGCGTTTCATTTCTACGGCCTGCTTTACGCCGCGCTCGAAGGCGGCACCGACGCCCGGCGCGCCGAGCGATATATCGATCGCGCGCGACGTTTCGCCGCGGATTTTGTGCACTATTTCGCCGCCGATGGCTCGGCCTTGCCTTTCGGCCGCAGCCTGACCTACCGCTTCGCGCAAGGGGCGTTCTGGGCCGCGCTCGCGTATGCGGGTGTCGAAGCGTTGCCGTGGCCGGTGTTGAAAGGACTTTATTTGCGCCATCTCCGCTGGTGGATGCGCCAGCCCATCCTGACCGACGCAGGCCTCCTCACGATCGGATATACTTATCCCAATCTCGTCATGGCGGAGAGCTACAATTCCGCCGGTTCGCCTTATTGGGCGATGAAGGCGTTTCTGCCGCTCGCCTTGCCCGAGAGCCATCCGTTCTGGCAGGCGGAGGAAGCGCCGATGCCGTCGCGGCCGCGCGTGCGTACCGTGGCGGGCGCCAAACTCGTGCTGCAGACGATGGTGCCGTCGCGCGACGTCGTCGCGCTGTGTCCCGGTCAGCCGGTGCGCGATTGGCCCCGACACGCGCCGGAAAAGTATTCCAAATTCGCCTACTCCACTCGGCTCGGCTTCTGCGTGCCCACGAGTTCCGCGACGCCGGAGGAAGGCGCTTTCGACAGCGTGCTCGCGTTGAGCGACGACGGCGCGCGCTACCGCACGCGCGACCAATGCGTCGATCCGCAGGTGATCGAGGGCCTCGCCTACTCGCGCTGGCTGCCCTGGCCCGATGTCGAGGTGAAAACCTGGCTGCTCGCCGCGGAAGCCGGGCATGTCCGCGTCCATCGCATCTCGACCGGGCGCGGGGGGGGCCCCCCGGCAGGGGGGGTTGGGGTGCCCGAAGTAGCCCGGGGAACACCCGTCGCCCCGCGCGCCCACCCACCACCCTCCGGCTCGCCGGGGGCGCCCTCCGCGGCGCGGGTCCGGGCCCGGGTCGAGCGGGCCAGGGTGACGAG
>CBINOT010000318.1:0-5037 GCA_966252355.1 uncultured Opitutus sp.
GTGTTCCACGCCCGCCGGGCGCAAATCGATTTGCGCACAATGCAATGCTTGCCGCGGCAACAACAGCTGGCGCGCGAGATTCGGCGTCCAACCGTGATCGATGAACTCGAGGTAGCACCGCGCATCGGGGCCGTAGATTTTATCGCCCACGAGCGAATAACCGAGCCACTGGGCATGCGCGCGAATCTGATGCTTGCGGCCGGTCTCCGTTACCACGCGCGCCAAGGTGAAACCGGCAGGCGGCTCGGCCGACCCGGCACGCTCCGCTTGTGCGGCCGATGATCCCGCGCTCGCGGTGGCCCGGGCCTCTTGCCCGTGCGCTTGCATGGACGTTTCGCCCCTGCCACTCGACGCACTCACCGCTAGCGGCGTGAAGTGCGTGATCGATGGCTGGCCATCCGTCGTTACGGCCGATTTCAGGAAGACGACGCTATGATGATCGTCGCCCAGCGGTTGATCTACTGTGATCGGGCCGGGCAGCCGGCCGGTGAGCACCGCCAGATACGCTTTGCCGATCTTCCGTTTTTGCATGGCGACCTGCAGCCGGCTCGCCATTGCGGCGTCCTTCGTGAGGACCACGATTCCGCTTGTCTCACGATCGAGTCGGAAAACGAGATGCACCGTCGGTAATCCGGTATACTCGCGCAGCGCCCCGACGAGGCTCGACCATGGCCCCGCCTTCGAGGGATGACACACGACATCGCCCGGCTTGTTCACGACGAGCAAGCGCTCGTCCTCGTGCAAAATCCAGGAGGGGACCTCGGCGGGCGAAATCATGCGCACGGGACCCTGCGTCTTCGGTCGGCGCGGCCAAGCGCAGGCTCGTCCGGCGTGAACGATATCGCCGTCGCTGCTTTCGGGGGCGCTCATCGGTTTCCCCGCTGCTCGTCCCAAAAGCGGCCCACGATCCGCGCGGTCACGCGGGTGGCGAGCGGCTTCGGCAATTTGCTCACGACCGCGATGAGCAGCCGGTTCCGCCACCCGGTAATCGCCTGGGTTCGGCCGGTGGCTAATGCCTTGATCGCTTCGCAAACCACCTCATCCGGCGTCTGCATCATGCGGCCGCGCAGCGAGGCCTCATTCACGCCGGCGCGCTCGAAGAAGGCCGTTTCCGTCGTCCCAGGGCACACCGCCAACACCCGCAGCTTCGAGCCGCGCAACTCCTCCCCCAGCGCGAGCGACCAGTGGAGCATGAACGACTTGGTCGCCGCGTATGTGGCGGTATAAACGACCGGAACGAAGGCGGCGGTCGAAGCGACATTGACGATTGCGCCGCCCCGCTCGCGCAAGGTGGGCAACAAAGCGCCCGTTAGATGGACCGCTCCCCGGATATTAACATCGATCATTTCGAGGGTCCGCGGGAGATTGGGCTCAGGAAAGGGGCCATACGTGCCGAAACCACTGTTGTTAATGAGCAAGACCTGCCCCGAGGTCCCGTCGAGCCACCCCAAAACTTGGCCCGCCGCATGCTCCACTTCGGAGCTGCGACCCAAATCGCACGCTATGTGGTGCAAGCTTTTTCCCGTAGAAAAATTTGCCGGCGTGCGACGCGACAGGTTGCAAATCCGCAGCTCTGGATTCAGCTTTAACGCGAGCCTGATGAATGCCTGCCCAAGACCGGAGGACCCACCGGTGATGACAGCAGAAGAGAACGATCGGAAAGCTTCGCGTAGCGAGGATGACACGTCGGGCGGCCAGGACACTTTTCCCACTGTCGGATACTTTTCCGACTTTGGTTAACCCAAACAATACGCAGAAACATGAACAGCCAAAACCACCACGAAGTGATCGTTTCGGGCATTCATCTTGAGCTGACTCCTTCGCTCAAGACGTTCGTACATGAGAAAGCCGAGCGACTCTTCCGTCATGAGGAGCGCATCGTGCGCATCCGCGTGGAACTAGAGTGTGATCGTAGTGCAGCGGTCGGCGTGCAGTTCAAGGCCAAGGGCCACATTCAAATCCAAGGCCCCGATATGAACGCCATCGTCCAAGCCGACGATTGTCACAAGGCCATTTCAATGCTCGTCGACAAACTCGACCGCATGCTGCAGCGACGCCATCAATTGCACCGCGTAAAACGAAATCACCCGCACGCCGTCGACCTCGACGCTTCGTTGCCCAAAGCGATCGCCTGATTTCGTCGTCTCCCCTTTGCGACCCGCCGGTTTTCCGGCGGGTTTTTTTGCGCCCGGAGCTCGAGGCGTGGGCGTTGTCACCTGCGGCACTAAGTCGGAAGGATTCGGAATAACCACGAACAGACACGAACGAACACGAATGAAAATGGTAGCGCGCTCGAATCGCTCATAGTCGCCGAGCACCCTGCTCAAGGGCACTCAATGCTTATTCGATATTCGTGTGAATTCGTGTCGCTCCGTGGTTTTTGCACGAGTCCGGCTATGGTAGGGCCCGCCCCGGAGGTCGGGCCTACCGTGATCAACAGAACGGGCCGCCGATGTTAAACCGCGGCCGGCGGGACGACGGCCGCTACCGCGAAGTTGCCGGTCGACGCCGGAGCAATCCGGCGACGCCGCCGAGTCCGGCCATCAAGCCGATTGTCCAGTAGAGGTTGCCCCGCCCCGAGCGCGCGAGCGCGAGGCGCAGCTCCAACGGCGCATCGCCGTCGACCTGCAAGCTCCGCCCAAAGGTGATCACGCGGCCATGCTCGGGAATCGTCACGTCGATCGCGCTCGGCGCGGGTTCGGCAGCGAGTTGTTGATCGACCATCCGACCGGCAATCCCGCGCAGCGCCGTGTTTTCTTCCGCCGTGTTGCCCATCAGCAATTGGTCCACCTGCTGCGGATCGAAATCGAGCTTGCCGCGCATGAGCGGATTCAAGTTCGCCGCTTGTTCGAGCTGCTCGTTGCGTTGCGCATCGGCGCTGTTGTCCAAATACAGGCGTTGCCGCCGCGTGTTCAGGCCGACCACCGCCTGCTGCGTGCGCAAGGCCCGCAATTGCACCCGCGCATCCTCGTTGCTCGCTTCGTCGAGGCTGTTGGTCTTGGTCGCCCGCGAGAGCACTTCGCTCGCACGTTGCTGCTGACCTTGCTGCAACAACGTGTTTGCCGTCTGCAGAAAATCGGTCGCCAACTTCGCATCCGCCGCCCGCTTCGTCAGCACCAAGGACTCGTACTCGCGCAGCGCAAACGGGCCAGCCAGCCGCTCCGTGCGCAGCTGCAATCCGCCGCGATAACCGGCGATCTCGTAGCCCGGAGGCACGATGACCCGCCAGGTCACGTTTTCCAGCGGCACGCTGAGGCGCGGGCCGACCAGCTCGATGTCTCCGCGCTGAGGTGCGATGACGGCGTACACCATCCTCACCTTCGCCGTCCGATCCGCGGTCGTGCTGGCCGCAACGTGAAACAGATACGCATCGGCTTCGCGCACGACGGACACGCTTTCGCCGTTCATGAAGGTATTGAACAACCGCGCGCCGGCCGGCAGCCGGACCCGCAGCGTGCTTTTTTCCGCGACCTCGAGCTGCAATTCGGCCGCGGTCAAGGTCTGGCCGCGCGGGGAAAACAAGGTCGTGAGCTCGCCGCCGGTGACGCGCAGCTTCAGCGCATCCGCGACGTCGTGCCGGCGAACGACGACGCTCAGCGGCGCTTCCGGTTCCGCCACGCGAAAGGCCAACGCAGGCACGCTGCGATCGCCACGATCCTGCAACCCGACCGGCACGGCCGGCCAATCGACCCGCTGCCAACCGCGGGGTAATTCCAGCGCCTCCACCTCCAACCGACCGGCGCTGCGCACGGCCACGTACTGCGTCACTTGCCGGCTGCCTTCGAACAGCGGCGTCACTACCGCGAGCCGCCCGTCGGAGCCGACACCGGCGCCTTGGAATTCGATCTGCACCGTGGTCTCGCCGATCACGCCGCGCTGCAATCGCACCTCCCAATGGCCGTCGGCGCCGGCAACCGGAACGAGATCGCTGACCGCAGGGCCCGTCGCCCGAACCGTTTTGGCTTGGTCGTCCGTCAGCCCCGGCAAGCGGAGGCGCAAGACTTTCACCGCCGCGTTTTCGATCCGGTACCGCAGCGCCAAACGCGTCAGCGTCTGGCCTTCGCGGGCCGTGACCTCCTCGAGCGCTTGCACCGTCATCCACGGCTCGAGCGTCTCGAGCGCGAGACTGAGCGACCAGTCGACTTCGAGCAGCCGAAACGCCAATGCGCCGGGACGCGCATTGCCGATGCTGCGCGGGTCGAGTTCCAGCACATTGCGCCGCTCCAACGCGCGCAGCCGCACGCCGCGCTCGGGCACGACTTGCAGCTCGCCCATCTGTCGCGTCGCTTCGCGCAAACGGACTTGCGGCACTTGCCACGTCGTGACCGTCGTGGCGATCGGGCCCACCAGCGTCAGCGCGAACGTCTGCTCGCCGATCGTGCGGCCATTCAGATGCAAGGTCACGATCCGCTGACCGCTTTCATCCGCTTCCGTCCAATGATTCAGCGCCGCGCCGCTGAGCGATTCGAGTTCCAGCCCCGTGGGCAGCGGAAAACTCAGTTGGAAAATCCCCACCCGCGTGATCGCCACGCCAAGATCCGCCGCCAACACGACGCGGTCGTCTCCGAGCGAAAGCACCTGGTGGGTCGTCACGCGGACTTCCGGCGCCACCGGGGCGACGTGCACCGCCAACCCGGGTTCGTCGGCGTTGTACCGATAGGCATTTTGCAGCGTGGCCAGGACTTGGCCGGTGCGGCTCCGCGGCAGCAGATCGCGATCGAAATCTTCGACGGCGATCGGCGAAAGTCCCGTTGCGCGCACGCGCTCGGGCTGGGCATCGCTGCCGAACGCCAGCGCCAGGGCGCCCACTTCTCCCGCCGCGCCGAGCACGCGCAGCGGCCTCAATGTGAGGTCAAACGGCAAGGGCGCAGTTCCCTGCTGAAGTTCCACGACGAACGTAAAAGCCTCCGCTTTCGCCGGCTCGACCGCGACGTGCAGCGTCCGTTTTTGCGGGTCGAAACGCCACGCGCCCACCGGACCGCGCGCTACGTCGCCGACGGAAAAGCCCTCCGGGACGCGAAGGTCGACGGACGAGAC
>CBINOT010000319.1:0-5001 GCA_966252355.1 uncultured Opitutus sp.
TGGCTCGACCGTCGGCCAATATGCGAGCAGCAGCAGCACCAACCAGAATTGGACGATCACCGCGTCCGGTTCGGGTTATAAGATCATCAATGCCGCCAACGGCAAATGCCTCGACACCGCCGGTTCGACGACCGATGGCGCGATCATGAAGTTCTACACGAGCGGCAGCAGCACGAACCAGATTTGGCAGTTTGTCGCTCCCTGAGCGTAAACGCGGATGCGAGTCTCGCACCCGCGTTTTGACCTCGACGCGCGCCGGTTCGGCGCGCGTCGAGGAACTTAAGCGTCAGTAACATTCTTCGCGGGTCGTGTGCTGCACCTTTAGCGGCGCGCGGCCCGCGTCATGACTTTCGAAGCCCATCCCTCATCGGTCCGATGGCAGGAAACCGCGACATTCTCTCGCGACTCGCGATCACTGCGCTCCTCGGCGGAGGGGGCCTTGGCACCGCCGTCCTCTGGTTGGCGACGCCCGCGAGATCGCGCCTCGCTCCGGCGAATTCGCGGGAAACACGGGCCCGCCACGTCGCCGTGCCGGATCGCCCGAACCGAGTCGATCTCATCGAATCGCGGCAGTCGCTGGCCCATCCACACACCGGGCAGACCGCCGGCGAGTCGACGGCCAAGCGCCGCGAAATCGCAGGCGTGCAAGCCCGCCGCGCGCTCGCACTCGCGAATCTCGAATCCGACCCCGATCGGCGCCGCGAGCGGGTGCTCGCGGCTGTCGAAGCATGGGCCAGTGTCGATCCGGCCGAGTCCGTGGCATGGTCGGATGCACAGCCCGATGGCGAGCGGGAGCTTGCGCTTGCGGCGGCATTCCAAGGCGCGGTCAAGGACTCGGCCGCCGCGGCGCAACTGGCGCGCGAGCTTTGCCTGCGTCGGCCCGAGCGCGCCGGCGACTACGGCCAGCATCTCCTCACCGCGCTTGCGCGCGCCGCCGCGTACGCCGCGGCGGCCGACTTCGCCGCCTCCGCTTCGGGCGAATTGCGCGACGCGTGGGTGCAAGAGGCGTATTCTTCCTGGGCGCAGCACGACCCGGCGGCGGCGTTGGCTGCGTCGTCGGCAATCGACGATGCCAATTTGCGTTCGCTCGCGCTGCGTGGCTTGATCGCCGGCTGGGCTGACGTCGAACCGAGCGAAGTGATGGAGTCGGTTTTGCTTCTGCCAGCTGGGCCAATGCGGGACGAAGCGTTGAGCCAAGCTTTGCCGCAATGGGTCGCCCACGATCCGGCGGCCGCCGCGACCTGGCTGCGATCTCAGGGCGCCCACCCGACGTTCGATGGCGGTGCTGCGGCGTTGGCCTCGCGGCCGGAGCTTACGACCACGCAGCCCGATATTGCGACGCGCTGGGCGGCGAGCATCGTCGACCCGACCGCACGAGCGAACGCGCTGCGCAGCGCGGCGCTGGAATGGGCGCATCGCGACCCGGAAGCGCTCGAGCGTTTTATCGAATTCACGCCTGGATTGCGTGAGACCGACCGAGTGGTTTTGCGCGAGGGGCTCGATCCCGCCCCCGACGCCTAACGCGTGGCCGGGGTGGAGCCCGCCTTCGGGGCCGGCCGCGGGCGGTCCGAAACTCGAAGTCTGCCCGGAGGTCAGGACCGACCGGCATCGCCCGCGAATCGGCTCATCAGCTCTTCGAGCCGTACGTCGGCCAGTGAGGTTAGGACCGCATCGGCGCGGGCGTGATCGTGATGCGCGGTGGACGCGTTCGGCACGGCAACCACCCAGAGGTTTGCTCGTTTCGCGGCGAGCACGCCAGTTTGCGAATCTTCGAACGCAATCGCCTCATGCCCACGCAGGCCGAACCGATTCAGCACGAGCTTGTAGAGATCTGGTTCGGGTTTCGGCGAGGCTGCATCCTCGCGGCAGGCAAAGAACTCGAAACGTTCGAACAATCCCAGTCGTGCGAGATGCGGCTCGACCCAATTGTGTTCGGAATTCGAGGCCACGCCGAGGCGCAGGCCTCGCGCACGGGCCGAGTCCAGCAAGGCAACAACGCCGGGCAGGATCGGTTGCCGAGCCATGAATTCGTTGCGCTTGGCGACGCGTTCGACTTCCAACGTCGCGCGGTCCGCATGCGGGCTGAAGCCGTGCCATGGGTCGAAAGCGTAGTCCGCGTGTCCGACCGCACGCAGAAACGATGGTCGGTCGAACGGCACGCCGTGCGAGCGATGCACCGCCTCGTACGAATCGATCAGCGGGGTTTCCGTGTCTAGAATCAACCCGTCGAAGTCGAAAATCAGCGCGCGAATCATGGCCGATCGAATTGGAGCAATGGAGTGCCCACGAAACACACGAATCGCACGAAAGAAAGACGAATGATCGCCCGCGGAACCCTCACGGACGCGTCGATACGCGGCGAAAATCCGTGGTCGACCGCGAGTCCGTCGAGGCCGCGGGCTGCCGTGCGACACCGTGCATTCTGCAGCGCTGCGTCCGCTTCGTGCTGGTCACTGCGGCGGGCATAGCGCCATGATGCGCCCCCGATCATGGAAACTGCATCCGCGTTAATCCCGGCCGAGCGTATACTCCTCGGGCCGGGGCCGAGTCCGGTTCCACAGCGCGTCTTGCGCGCGATGGCCGCGCCCACCCTGGGGCATCTCGATCCGCAATACCTCGCGCTCATGGATCATACGTGTGCGATGTTGCGCGAGGTGTTTCGGACGAACAATCCGCTGACGTTCCCGGTGAGCGGTACGGGGATGGCCGGCATGGAGTGCGTGGCGGTGAATCTAATCGAGCCCGGCGATGAGGTGATCGTCGGCGTCAACGGCGTCTTTGGCACGCGGATGCGCGACGTCATGGAACGCTGCGGCGCGCGCGTCCATGCCCTGCAGGGCGAATGGGGCGGCGTATTCACGCCCGACCATATAGCGGCCGCGCTCGAGACCCACCCCAAGGTGAAGCTTGTCGCGCTCGTGCACGCCGAAACCAGCACCGGTGCGCATCAGCCGTTGGATGGCGTGGCCGAGCTCGTGCATGCGCGCGGCGCCTTGCTCGTGGTCGATGCGGTGACGAGCCTCGGCGGACACGAGCTCCGGGTGGACGAGTGGGGCATCGATGCCATCTACAGCGGCACGCAAAAATGCCTGAGCTGCCCGCCGGGGCTGGCGCCGGTCAGTTTCGGGCCGCGCGCGCTCGCGATCATGGATGCGCGGAAGACCAAGGTGCAATCGTGGTACCTCGATGTTTCGATGCTGCGCAACTATTACACCGGTGGCGGCGGCGGTCGGGTTTACCATCACACGGCGCCGGTGAACATGACGTATGCGTTGCACGAAGCGCTGGCGATCGTGCTGGAAGAAGGGCTCGACGCGCGGATCGCGCGACACGCCGCGATGCACCAACGTTTGCGCACCGGTCTCGAAGCGATGGGACTCGCTTACGTCCCGAAGCGCTCCTTGCACACGCTGAATTGCGTGCGCGTTCCCTCGGGGGCCGACGACGCCGTGGTTCGCCGCCGTTTGCTCGAAGACTACGGCATCGAAATCGGCGGCGGTCTCGGACCGATGGCCGGCAAGGCGTGGCGCATTGGCCTAATGGGCCACGGCGCCACCCTGCGGAATGTCGACCTATTGCTCGCGGCGTTGAAGTCCCTGCTCGGATGAGCACGGGCATATCGCGTCGGTTAGATGTAGGGCGGGGTCTGCGAACCCCGCCGCCGCGCGGCACAGTCGCGCTGTTTAACATCGCGTTGGTCGCGGATTCAGCATGCTGCGGCCGGGTTCGGAGACCCCGCCCTACATCGATCTGCTCTGTGCGCATTGCTGCTTAAGACGCGTCGCGCTCATGGCTACGCCGCCTGTCATCCGTCGTCTGAAAAAGCTCCTTCCGCGCGGGCGGGTGCTCGACGGGCCGGCGCAATTGGCGGCGTACGAAAACGACGCGTTCACCGCGGTCCGCGCGAAACCGCTCGCGGTCGTCGTCCCCGAATCGCAGGACGAAGCGATCGCGCTCGTGCGGTTTTGCCGCGACGAGAAACTGCCCTTCGTGGCGCGGGGCAGCGGCACCAGCCTCTCCGGCGGAGCGCTGCCGATTGCGGGCGGAATCGTGATCGCGATGAACCGCCTGAATCGCGTGGTGCGTTTCGATCCGGCCCAGCGCATCGCCGTCGTCGAATCCGGCATCGTCAATACGCATGTCTCGCTGGCGGTCGCGGCGCACGGTCTGCACTTCGCGCCCGACCCATCAAGCCAGCTCATTTGTACCATTGGCGGAAATCTGGCGTTCAACGCCGGTGGCGCGCATTGCCTGAAGTATGGCATGACGTCCAACCATGTGCTCGGGGTGAAAGCCGTGCTGGCCACAGGCGAGGTCGTGACCTTTGGCGGCGACAGCCGCGAGCAGGTCGGACCCGATTGGACCGGTTTGTTCGTCGGCAACGAAGGCCTTTTCGGCATCGCGTTGGAAGCCACGCTGCAACTGCTGCCGAAGCCGGAGTGCTACCACACGGTGCTCGCGGGATATCGCACGGTTGAGCAAGCCGGCGAGGCGGTGGCGGCGATCGTCGCGAGCGGGCTGTTGCCGGGCGCGATTGAAATCATGGAGAAGCTCGCGCTCGACGCCGCCGTCGCCGCCGTGCATGCGGAATATCCCGCCGGTTGCGAAGCGGTGCTGATCGTGGAACTCGAGGGGCCGCGCGAAGTCGTCGCCGCCGATCGAAGCCGGCTCGATGAAGTGCTGGCCGCGAGCAACCCGGTCGAAGTCAGACCGGCGCGCGACGCCGCGGAGCGGGCCGCGATTTGGAAAGGGCGCAAGAGCGCGTTCAGCGCCGTGGGGCGGCTCTCGCCGGATTTTATCGTGCAAGACGGCGTCGTGCCGCGGCGGCGGCTCGGCGAAGCGCTGCGCAAAATCGGCGAATGGTCGCGCGAGATGGGCATCCGTTGCGCAAATGTTTTCCACGCGGGCGATGGCAATCTTCATCCGTTGATCCTTTACGACGGCCGAATCCCCGGCGATTTGCAGCGAGCCGAGGCCTTGGCGGGCCGGATTCTCAACCTT
>CBINOT010000320.1:0-4968 GCA_966252355.1 uncultured Opitutus sp.
TAGCGAGGTATCAGAATTACGCGGCGGCGAATGGCGATGCAGCAGGAAGGTCGACGCGTATCATGGGGGCGGCAGTTTGGACCATGCTCGCTACTCGCTACCCACTACGCGCTACTTTGCCTTACCGCTCCCACTGCAGCGCGCCCTTCTTCACCTCATAGATCAGGCCGAGGACGAGGACGCCGATGAAAAACATGATGGGGCCGAGGATCGCGATAAATAAACGTCCATGGGATCAGAATCACCACTTCGAGATCGAAGAGCATGAACAACAGCGCGGTGAGATAGAACTTCACCGAAAAGCGCGTATGAATCAGGCCTTCGCTGGGAACGCCGCACTCGTACGCGGAATCCTTGATCTTCGTGTGCTTCGCCCGTTGGCCAAACAGGTGGCTCGCGCCGATGACGAAGCCGGTGATGCCGGCCGCCAGCACGACTTGGATCAAGAAAGGCAGATACGCGGATGCAGTCATGACGTTAGCAATCCGACAATTGGGCGCAGGCCTGTTGCTGTCGCAAGAGGGAAAATCGGAAACGCGGAGATAGCGAGATGCCAAAGCGGCGGCAGCAGCCTACGCGCGCATGGGATTTCGCATCACCGCTGATCGGCTTTTCCGTCGCCAACGCTTGGCGCGGTTACTCCCCCACCCGAACGATTTTCACCGCCGTCGTCTTCGTCGACCCGACCCCAAGCGTTTCGGCGAATTCGAGCGTGCGAATCTCGTCATCGATCGGTTGAAAGCCCGACTGCCGGCGATGCTCGTTCATACGGTCGCGCATCAGGGCGTCCATCATCACGGGATCGCGACTCAACCAAATGACCGGCTCCGTCACGGTATAGAGCGAATTGAAAAATGGTCCGCCGATAAACTGGTAGTGCTCGAGGCTCGCGATCGTGAACACCCACGTCTGGCGCAATTCGGGAATGGCGCTCATTTCGGCCACGGCTGCGGGCGCATTGGCGGGGGAACGAAAGAAGCGCGCGGTGTTCGACGCATTCCAAAGAGTCGCGTTTACCAATGCACCGTTCACCCCGAGCGTCGGGTGGTCGGTATAAACCGGCATGTTGATCCAAAAATCGGAGTCCAGAAAGAGCGGTGTCGCGAGGAAGCTCTTGCGGTCTTCGTCCTTGGTCGAGGAGTTCGCGACGTCTTGCGTCTGCTTTGCCGCGAAGACCGGATCGAAGCGCTGCGGCAAGGGCGAATCGTAGAACCACACCGGATCGTAATAGCGGCCGGATTCCAGCACGTACACCGGGTTGCCGTTGAAGGGCGTCTGACCCGAAACGAGCGACGGCAAATAGCCCGTCATCCGGAGGCGCAATGCGTTCAAGCCGACCAAAAAAATGTTCTGATGCTCGAAGCCTCGACGTTCCAAAGCGGCGATTACCGCCTTCGTCAGGGGCACCGGAGTGGACATTCCGGGTCCCGAATCGGCATAAATTTTCAATCCGACGCGCTTCTTCGCGCCCGGCGCTAATTTACGACCGATTTTTTTCTCAAAAGCGTCGAAAAGCGCCTCGACCTGCTTCGCGTACGTCGCGTCGCCAAACGTATCCAATCTGGCCTGCCAAACCGGCTCGTCCGGAATTTTCGAACTCGTCGCACCCGTTGGCGCCACGGCAGGAGCGGCGGCACGCAAACACGTTGCCGCCAATAAAATACAAATTACGGATGAGAAATTGGGACGCATGGAGAAGAAGATGAGTCGCCTGAAACGACGCAAAGTTTCGTCGGAAACCGCTGACCTTGACAGCGCCGGAGTGCGGTTGAAAGTGGATTCTTCACGCCACGCGCCGCACCTATTTATAGAGGGGCTGTTGTTGAGGCCCTCGTTTTCATGCCCGTAATCAAGCCCAGCTGCGTTCGTGACCTGAAAGTGAGGGTTAGCCTCGCCGACGTGGTTTCGCGCGTCGTGACGTTGCGGAAGGCTGGCGGCACGCGGCTAAAGGGCTTGTGCCCTTTTCACAACGAGAAGACGCCTTCGTTCAACGTCGATGCGGAAAAGGGCTTCTACAAATGTTTCGGCTGTGGGAAAGCCGGCGACGCCATTACGTTCGTCCGCGAAACCGAGCAGCTCAACTTCACCGAGGCGGTCGAAGCGCTCGGGAAGCGCTTTGCCATCGCCATCGAATATGAAGAAGGCTCGGGCGGACCGACGCATGAGGAGCGCTCGCTGCGGCAGGAGATCTTCGATCTGCACGAACAAGCGGCTGAGCACTACCATCAGGCTTTCCACGCGAAAGACGCAGCGGGCGACTACTTCCGGTCGTATTGGACGAACAAGCGTCGGTTTACGCCGGAGCTCGCGGACGAATTCAAAATCGGCGGCGTCGACGACCAGGGGAGCGGGCTCGGGGCGGTGCTGCTGCGAAAGAAGTTTTCCGAGGAAGCGCTGCGGCGCTGCGGGCTGTTTTTCATTCGCGAAGACGCGACGATCACCCTTGGTGCATTGCGGCCCCGGTTTCGCGGCCGGTTGATGATTCCGATTCGGGATCATCAAGGCCGGGTCGTCGCGTTCACGGCGCGGCAGACCGACCTCACGCCGCAGGACGACCCGGCGCGCGAAGCGAAGTATGTGAATTCGCCGGAGACGCCGATTTTCACGAAGGGGAATCTGCTGTTCAACCTGGACCGCGCGCGCACCGCCGTGGGCGACGGCCATCCCTTCGTGGTGGTCGAGGGGCAACTCGATGCGCTGCGTTGTTGGAGCGTGGGGTTGAAGACCGCAATCGCGCCACAAGGCACCTCGATCACCGAGGGGCAACTGGTGTTGCTGCGCCGGTATCATCCGCAGGTGGAGTGTTTCTTCGACAGCGATGCCGCCGGTCAGAAAGCGGCACTCCGTTTTCTCCCGATGGCCTTGAAGGCCGGGCTCGAAGTGCGGTTCCTCACGTTGGCAGGCAACGAAAAGGTCGACCCCGATTTGCTCTTCCTTGAACGTGGCATCGCCGCTTACGACGAACTGCGTCGGGCTGCGCAAACGGCCATGGCATTTGCCTGTCATGCCGCATTACCGGAGGCCACCAGTGCATCGCCGGAGTTGAAGGCGCGGGCCGCGCAGACGGTTTTTGAGAGCGTTGCCGCAGCCGAAAGCGCCGTCGCGCGGGCCGAATCCATTAACGAAGCGGCGAGTCATCTCCGCCTCCCGGTCCAGGCGTTGCAGAAGGACTTTGAAAGCTATTTAGCGCGACAAGCGCGGCAAGCCGCCGCGCGGCCCGCCCACCATTCCGACGTGGCCGGCCACGTCCAGCAGGTCACGCCCTTTGGCGACACGGCGCGCCGTAACTCCTCCGCCGCGCATACACCGGAGCACGATCTTTTGATGCTGTTGCTTCACTTCGAAGCGTTAGGCGCGCCGCTTAGCCACGCGATCCAACACGATTGGGTTGATGTCGGACACCCGGCGGGCGTTTTGCTCAATCGCTTTCTCAGTGAGTTCGAGCAGCATTCGTGGCCGGGACGCGACCATTTGGAGCCGCTGCTTGAAACCGAGGCAGAACGCGCTTTGGTGGCGACCCTTTTGTTCGAGACGCCGTCAATCGAAGACCCGGTCAAGATTGCGCAGGAAGGTTTGCGCCAGTTGCGTGCCCGCGCCGTCGAGCCGCGACTGCGCCAAATAGAACTTGCATTGGCTAATACCGGTACGGACAGTAAGTTTGACCCAATTTCCCTCTTGAAAGAACGCTCAGAGTTACAACGACAGCTACGCCAGCCACTTGTGCTGGTGGCCACCGCTTGAACAATTTCGCCGCTGTTCAGTCGGCGCTTCCCTTTACACACCAACATGTCGCGCAAAGTTAAGTCCGCACCTGCGGATTCCGCCCAGTCCGAAGCCGTCGAAGCGGCACTCGAAAAATCAGCTGCCGGCGCCCCCGAGGGCGCAGCTGCCGGTCCGGACAACATCCCAGCTGGCAGCATCAACGAGAAGATTCGTCAACTAATCCGGCTCTCCAAGGAGCAGGGTTATCTCACGTTCGACGATATCAATGAGGCGCTGCCCGAATCCGTCGAGAATCAGGAGGAAATCGATAACGTCCTTTCGATTCTCCAGAACCTCGACATCGAGATTCTGGAGCCGGACCAAGTCGAGGATTACAAGCAACGCCAAGAAGAGGCGGAGGAAGAGGAGTCCCGCTCGTCTCAAAACGACATCCTGGACGACCCGGTTCGGATGTACCTCAAGCAGATGGGCCAGGTCCCCCTGCTGACGCGCGAACAAGAGGTCGAGATTTCGAAGCGCATCGAAACGGCCGAGCTGAAGGCGCAGGAGGCGCTGTTCCAAGCAGCCGCGGTTGGCGCTTACATCGGCAATCTCGGCGCCAAGCTCCTCAATCGTGAGGAGCGCTTTGACCGCGTCGTGATCGACAAGAAAATCGATTCGCGCGAGGCGTATTTCAAATCGCTGCCCAAGCTCGTCGAAAATACGCAAAAGGCCGAAGTGGGCGTCGCCGAGGCGTGGGACGAATACCTCAAGGGCAAGAACGAGGCGGAGAAAAAGAAAATCCTGTCGAAGTTCCGGAAGCGCGAAAACGTCCTGCGGTCATTCTTCGGAAAGTTCTTTTTCAAGCTGAAGGTGTACGAGGAATACCTCGAGCAGCTTCGGCCGACGCTCGACGAAATTGCGCAGCTGCATGAGCAGCTCGATCGCGCGAAGCATCCAAAGACGAAGAAAGACGCGTCGATCGACACCAAGGCGGTGCACGCACGCCTGAAGCAAATCGAAGCGCAACAGCGCATCACGCCCGACGATCTGTTGAAGGTCGTGCAGCAAACGATGGTGCACGTCCGCGAGGCGCACAAAGCGAAGACCGAGATGGTCGAGGCCAATCTGCGCCTCGTGATTTCGATCGCGAAAAAATATACGAACCGCGGCCTTTCGTTCCTCGATTTGATTCAAGAGGGCAACATGGGCCTGATGAAGGCGGTCGAAAAATTCGAGTACCGCCGCGGCTACAAGTTCTCGACG
>CBINOT010000321.1:0-4962 GCA_966252355.1 uncultured Opitutus sp.
TGAGTTTCTTGAAAAGGGCGGCGTAGTTCCCATCCAGCTGTGCTTTCTGCTCCGCTGCGATCATCGCTTGCACATCCGGGCGCGCCAAAAGTTCGCGCATTGCCGCGGCCTGTTGTTCGCCTCGTCCATTCCGGCCATTGCGCTGGCCCCCGTTCTGCGCTGCCGGGCGGGCCGGCCGCTCTTCCGCGGCCGCCATGTCTTCGAGCCCGTCTTCGTGCGACGCGCGCAACGCGGCGAGTTGCTCTTCGAGCTCCCGATTCGATTTCTGGAGGTCGGCGATTTTCTTTTGGAGGTCGGCGCTCTGGTCGCTCGTGCTGGCGCCGGCGCGAAGCGCGATCAGTTCACTATATTGATGCCACGCGAGCATCGCACCGCCGAAGGTAGTAAGCGCAAGAAGGGCGATGACGAAGTTTTTGGAAGAATTCACGGTTCAGCGCTAGACGTGCTCTTTCCCGGGAAGTTACTGGGCGTAAGGCGATATCCACCCGCCGCTCGGCCCCCGCCGACGCGCAAAGGAGGATGCCGAGTTAGAGACAACCGGCGTTACTCAGGCGCGGAGCGGACTCCGCGCCCGACTCAATACGGTTACCGCGGCGGGAACTCGAACTCGGCCTTGGCGCCCGTTTTGGACAGCACGAGATAGGCGCCAAATGCCGCCCCGCGTTTCGACATAAAGCCTTGGATCAGCCCGGTCCGGCCTTCGTCGAACAACGGCTTCACTTCATCGAATTCCAACTTTCGCCCACAGAGTTCGCGCTTCAGGGTGAACACGATGCGATTGTCCTGGTCGGGCCGACGCACGTAAAACGCCTCGGGCGTTTCCAGAATCTCGCCGTCTTTGTGCATCTTGCTCTGACCGAGCGGCGTGGCCTTGGACAGATCCGGCGGAGCTTTGGCTTTGCGGGCGATCGGCTTGCCGTCCTTGTCCAGCTTGGGCGCGCGCGGCGGAAACTCCCAGGAGATGCGTCCATTGTCGCGCTTCAGGAAGGCGTCGAACGGACGTCCTTTCTTGGAAATGAAACCCTTGATCAATTCGGTCTTCCCTTGCGTGACCAGCTGGATGGCCGCTTCCCGCGGGATAGGTTTTTGGCACATCAAACGGCCAACGCGAAACGACTGCTTCCAGCCCTCGCCTTCGCGCTCGCGCAGGATATAGCTCGAGCCGTTTTCGCAGAGATCCGCACCCGTCGCCGGGTCGCTCCAGAACGGCTGCAGTTCGCCGAGGTCCTGCTTGTCGCCGAAATCGTACTCGGCCTTCCACTTTCCGGTCTCCTCGTCCTTCTTCAGCTTCAAGGTCGCTGCGAAGCGTGCGCGCGTTTTCGCCGAGATGAAACCGTCGAGCGGGCCGACGACGCCTTTTTCGGCGAGCTCCTTCACCTCCGACTCCTCCATTTTCCGGCCGCCGATGACCTTGTAGATGATCAGCTCGCCGTCCTGCGATTTATAGCCACGGAGCGTTTCGCGCATCGGCTGGCCATCGGTGGGCGAGACGATGTCGGTGACCCGCGCGACGGATTCGTCTTCTTCGAACCCTTTGACGCGCTCCACGATTCCTTTCGTGGTCGAGGCGATCTCCGCCATGAACTTGTCGCGGGTGAACTTCCCGTGCTCGATCTGCCGGAGCTTGTATTCCCATTCGCCGGTGAGATCGGGCTTCGTGAGTTCCTCCGCTTTCACCGCACCGAGGAACTGCAGCAGCTGCTCGGCCTTGGCGGTCGGCACCAGCTCGCGCTGATTGCGGTCCATGTACTTTTGATTGATCAGCCCGTCGATCGTGTCGGCGCGCGTCGCCGGCGTGCCGAGGCCGCGTTCCTTCATCGCTTCGGCGAGGCCTTCGTCGTCGACCAGCTTGCCGGCGCCTTCCATCGCGGAAAGCAGCGTCGCTTCCGTGTAGCGCGGTGGCGGCTTCGTCTGTTCGGCGTGCAGCACGGGATCGAGCGTCTTCGCCTGCGCCGGCGAGCCGTCCTCGGCGGTGAGTGCCGGCAGCGCTTTCGAATCCGGCGAGCCGTCGTCGACCGCGGATTTGCCATACACGGCGAGCCAACCCGGCGAGGTGAGAACCTTGCCTTCGGTTTTGAATTCATGGCCGGGGGCGACCGTGCTGATGCGCGTCGTGATATCGAACTCCGCCGAGGGGAAAAACGCGGCGACGAAACGGCGCGCGATCATGTCGAACACCTTCGCTTCCATCTCATCGAGGTTCTTCGCCTCGTGCGTCGTGGGAATAATCGCGAAGTGATCCGAGATCTGCGCGTTGTTGAAGATGCGCTTGTTGGGGACGACCCAGCCGGAATCCAGCACCGTGCGAGCATGCGTCCCAAGATCCGACCCATTCAGATTGTTGAGGGTCTCGCGCACCGTCGGGATATAATCTTCCGGCAGCGCCCGCGAATCGGTACGCGGGTAGGTGATCATTTTGTGCCGTTCGTACAAGGCTTGCGCGATCTGCAACGTGCGCCGCGCCGGCAACCCGTAACGATTGTTCGCTTCGCGTTGCAGCGTCGTGAGGTCATACAGCCGCGGCGCGGCCTGGGTGCTCGCTTTTTTCTCCTCGGTGACGCGAGCGAGCGGCTGGCCTTGCGCGGCCGCGACGACCGCTTCCGCGAGCGCCTTGTCCCAGATACGATCGATGCGATCGTGATCGTCGTTCTCGGCCCGCTTGAAATTCGCGCGCTGGTAGACGCCTTCGTAGCGTCCCTTCGCGACTTCGAACGTCGCGGTCACGCGCCAGTAATCGCGCGATTTGAAATTTCGAATTTCCTGCTCGCGGGCGTAAACGATCGCCAAGGTAGGAGTCTGCACGCGGCCGACGGAGGCGACGTTGCCCGCGCGCGAGCCGAACATCCGCTTGGTCAAGGCGCGCGTGCCGTTGATGCCGATCAGCCAATCGCTTTCGCTCCGGCAGCGCGCCGCATCCTGCAGGCCCTGCAGCTTCTCGCCGTCGCGCAGATTCTTGAACGCTTCCTTGATGCCCTCGGCCGTCATCGTCTGCATCCAGGCGCGCTTCACCGGCAGCTTGCACTTTGTGAGCTGATACAAGTACGCGAAAATCAGCTCGCCCTCGCGCCCGGCGTCGCAGGCATTGATGACCTGGTCGATGTCTTTCCGCGCCATCAGCTTTTTCAGCGCGTTGAAACGTTCCTTCGATTCCTCGACCGGTTTCAGGCCGAATTTTTCGGGAATGATCGGCAGCGTCTCGAGCCGCCAGAATCCGTACTTCTTCTTGTCAATATCCTCGGGCATCTCGAGTTCGACGACGTGGCCGAGCGCGTACGAGACGACGTATTCGTCGTTTTCGTAGTGGTCGCCTTTCTTGGGAATCTTCCCGAGCGCGCGCGCGAGGTCGGCCGCCACGGACGGCTTCTCGGCGATGACAAGTGACTTCATTGGGTGCGAGCGGTTACGCAGCGCAGTAACGAAGTGCAAGAAATAGTTTTCGCCAGCGGGAACCGCGCGGAGCGAAATCGCCCTGGCATTTTATGCCGTTAGTCGCCCCGGCGCCGGAGTGACACCGCGCCCGAACGATCAGTGCGCGGAAGCGACCGAGAGCTTCGCCGCGACGTGGTGGACGCCTTCGGTGTCGAGGGCGAGGGCGACGGCTTTGCCGACGAGATTCTCCGAGGGCACCGTGCCGCTAAGCGTTACGTCGCCGTTCGTGCTATCGACGGTGATTGCGTTCGCCGACAGATCGCGGTCGAGCACGTACTTCGCCTTGATCGCGGCGACGATGCGTACGTCGGCCACTTTCTCCTTGGCGCGCGCGGCGTTCTGGCGCGCGACTTGGCCGGTCTTCGCGAGATCGGCTTTGATATCGTCGGGCGTCAAATGCCATGCCTGTATCTTGTCGGAGATTGCATCCGAGACGTTCGCCGCGACCGCGCGACTCTTGGCAACCGCGGCATCCGCCGTCTCGCGGGCGGAGGTCGAAGCCGACGTGGCGACCGAAGCGGGGCGGGGCGACTGCTGGTAATAATAAAGCGCTGCGGCGCCAATCGCGATGCCGACGAGCAGGACGAAAAGGGTCTTCACGCCGCGAATATCCGCGCGGACCGCGCAAAGACAAGTGGCCCGTGCGGCAGCGCGTTGCCTTGAGCGCGCATGATTTCCCAGCACGTACACACGTCGCGCAGGCCTCGAAACTGCGGTTCGCATTTGACGGCGGGTCGGTCGAATCTACGTTGCAGCCGACACCCTGCAGTGTTCGAGGTGCTTTCAATAACTGCTCTTTGCCTTAGAATAATTACGGGAGCTGAAACCCGTCGCGGAAGATGCCAGGCCGTAAATCGGAAGGCAGACGCTGTGGCGGAGGCGCCCACCTAAAACTAAAAAGGTCTTGAGCCTTTGGGCATACGGCACAGGCGGGGTGTCATCTCTTTTTTCGGTTCTGTCTTGATGTAGCGGGGGGGGCCTTGAACCCGCGGTGGCAGGACTCCGGCGCGCGGGCCGGCCTCTGGGAGGCCAGCTACATCGGAACGCCGGTCTGGCGCAGGCCAGCTACAATTCTCTTTCCAGCCGCCGGGGAAGCGCAGATGGTGGCAGACTCATCCTCCCAATCCATGTCCGCCACCGAACTCAATCTACTCCACGTGCTTCACGTGGCCGCTGCCGTTGTCCTGATCGCGTTTACCTTCTACGGCTTTGCTGCCGCACCCGAAACGAAGAAGCGGGTGATGATCATCACGGGCGTTGCCACCCTCCTGGTCGCCCTCACCGGCGTCCGGATGTGGCAAGGTATGTTCGGATGGCACGGCGCCTGGGCATGGGTCAAAATCGTGTGCTGGCTCGCCCTCTCGGCGTTGGCGGGCGTCGGCTATCGCAAGCGCGACAATGCGGGCGTCTTCATGACGATCATTCTGCTCATCGCGACGGTGGCGCTGGTGATGGTCTACTGGAAGCCCGGCGCCTGATCTGAGCGGCGGGTGGGGGCTTGCGCCCCGACGCTGGGCGATTGTCGTATCGCGG
>CBINOT010000322.1:0-4938 GCA_966252355.1 uncultured Opitutus sp.
GGCCGGCATGTAGGCCAGCGCCGTGCCGGCGACGAGCAGCAGCGCGAGCAGCCAGTGGGTGCGGCGTCGGGACGGGGGGATGGGAGCGATTTCCGTCATGCCGTTCCGTTACTGCGCGGCTTCTTTCAGGCTCGGGTCGCGGAACGCCGCGCGCTGGCCATACGTTTTGAGCTGATCCTCGAGCGCCGCGACGAGATCGACGTTCGAACGCGCGTTGGCCAGTTGCACCGCGATCTTGGCGACGTTCGTCGCCTCGTCGAAACGCGCGTTCTCCGCCAAGGCGGCGGCGACCGTGCGCAGAATGGCGGGGTCGGTGCCGTCGGTCAGCCGATTCGCGCGTTCCGCGAGTTCGAGCGCTTTGGACCCGTCGCGCATTGCGTTCGTCGGCGCCGTCGCCCGGACCCAGGCGAGATTGGACAAGGCGCTCACGTTATCCGGGTTCCGCTCCAACACGCGCTCGTATTGCGCCGCCCCCTCGCGCAGTCGTCCTTGGCGAAACAAAATATACGCGAGATTGTTGCCGGCCTGCGAAGCGGCGGGATCGAGGCGCAGGACTTCGCGGAAGTGCACGGTCGCAGGCTCGAGCTGGTCTTGCATCAACAGGGCGGTCCCGAGGTTGTAATGCGCGTTAACGTTCGCGGGTTGAGCCTGCAGCGTTTTTTCGAAACAGGCCCCGGCTGCCCGCAAGTCGCCCTTTTGCAGCAACGCGTAGCCGAGATTGTTTTCCGCATCGGCGTAGCCCGGCTTGAGCTCGATCGCGTGCCGAAATCGCGCGATGGCGTCGTCGATCTTCCCCTGCTTGAGAAAAGCGTTGCCGAAATTGTAGTACGCTTCCGCATACGCGGGATCGAGGCGCAACGCCGCCGCGAAGCACGGAATCGCCTCCTCGGGCTTGCCTTGTTCCAGCAGCGCCTGCCCGAGGCTGTTGTGGGCGAAGGCGTAGTCCGGCAGGATTTGCAGGGCGCGCCGGAAGCAATCGATCGCTTGGTCGGGCCGGCCGCCGCGGATCAACGCCACCCCGAGGTTATTGTACGCTTCCGCGTAATCGGGCTTCAGCGCCAGCGCGCGTTGAAAGTGCCCGATCGCGTCGTCGAGCCGCAGCTTTTGCAGGAGCGCGTTGCCGAGATTGTTGTGCGCTTTGGCGTGATCCGCGTCGATCCGCAGCGCCGCTTCGAAATGGACGATCGCTTCGTCGACGTTTCCCTGCGCGAGCAGGACGGTCCCGAGATTATCGTGCGCGATCAGATTCTCCGCGGTGCACGCGAGCGTCCGGCGCCACAGCGTTTCGCTCGTCTGCCAGTAAGCGACTTGGGTGCGGGTCACGAGCAGCAGCGTCGCGAGGATGGCGCCCCCCGCGGTCGCGAGCACCGCGGGCGACCCGCGCCAGCGAGCGCATGCGGCGGCCGCGCTCCACGCCATCGCCACATACAGCCCGATCTGCGGCAGGTACGTGTAACGATCGGCGTGCGCCTGCGAGCCGACCTGCACCACGCCAACGACCGGCACCATCATGCCGAGAAACCATAGCCAGCCGAACAAGACCCACGGTTGTTTCCGGCGCAGCGCGACGGCCACCGCCGAAATCGCCGTCAGCACCGTCACCGCCCCGGCGATCCGCCACGCGGCGATCGCATTGCCAGGATGCGGATAATAAACGGCGAGCCGCGCGGGATACACCATTTGCGCGAGATAGGTGACGTACGCGAGGGCGGCATTCCCCAAACGAGCGGCGAGCGCCATTGGCGCAATCGCCTCCTTTTGCGCCAAGAGCGTCGTCCCGCAGGCGGCAGCGACGAGCGCGAGCAGCGGCAGCTTTTCGACGACCAACCGGCGCAACGATCGCAGGGCGGCACCGCGCTCGATGCGTTCCAGCGGCCAAAAATCCAGCAACAGCAGGACGAACGGCGTCGTGACCAGCATCGGTTTCGACATCAAGCCGAGCGCGAGCATCGCCGCGACTGCGCAGTAGCCACCGACCGACCTCCCTCGCCTCACGTACCGGCCGTACGCCAGCAGCGTGAGCATAAAGAATGCGCCGCTGAGCACATCCTTGCGCTCGGCAATCCACGCCACCGACTCCACGCGCAAAGGATGGATCGCAAACACCGCCGCCACGAACCCGCTGCGCCACATCGCGCCCGTCAGTTCGCGCAAGACGAGGAAAAGCAAAATCGCCGTCGCCGCATGAAGCAGCACGCTCGTGACGTGATGCCCGGCTGGGGCGAGCCCATAGAGCTGGCAATCGAGCATGTGCGATAACCACGTGAGCGGATGCCAATTCGACGCGTAGACCGCAGTCGTCGCCCAGGCGATCCCCTGCCCCGTCAGGCCGGGCGTGACGTGGCGATTGTCGTACACATAGACATCGTCGTCGAAGTTGATGAAGCCATGGCGACGCGTATCGCCGAAGGCGAGCCACGCCAGCGCGGCCAGCCCGAGCACGATCGCCAGCGCGGCCCAATGCGACCGCGACGCATGCGTCGCGACGCCTCGCGGCGTGCCGCGGGAGGTGGCGGCAACGGCCGCGGAAGCGGAAGCGGAAGCGGCAAAATTGCCGGGATGGTCCGACGGCGGGGTCATCCGTTCACGGGGTTGTGCGCCACCGGCAACGTGTCGGTCGAAAGCGGAGCCGGTGCGCGTTGATCACCTGGGGTGGCGAAATTACGGCGAACTCGGACGGGCGGATCACAGTCCAGCGGCCAGTTCCGGATGATTGATGCTCGCCAGCCAGGCCTTCGCCGCCGGCGCGTCTTTTTTCAGCCATCGCTGGGCGACTTGTGTGATCGCCTCGAGCCGCTTGTCAGCGTCTTGAATCGAGCTCGTCCACTTCGCTGCGGCCTCGGGGGTTTGGGCGCCGATCGTCTGCACATAAGCCGCGACCGCGGCATCGCGGGAGGAGTCGGGCGGCAAGGTCGACAACCACGCACCTGCTTTGGCCGGGTCCGCGCGACCCCAGATTTCAGCGACGCTCGGCAGCGTTTTCTCGCGCATGGCGCCCGGAGGAAAATTGCCCAGCCACGCCGCGCTGGCCGCCGGGTCGGCGGTGGCCCAGTGCAAGACGACCGCTTCGACCGCCTCGTTCGAGATTTGGCCGGGCGGCAAGCTGGCCGCGTAGGCGGCGGTCTCAGCGGGCCGATAAGCGGCCATCGACGACACCAGATTGGTGATGAACTCGGTGCGCACCTCCCCTTCGGGACGTTGCTGCGCGCGCTGCATCGCCGTTTGCGGGTCCAAACGGGCCCACGCCTGCGTGATGCCCGTGATGAGCGCTTGGCGATCCGGGCTTGCCGGAGCTTGCATGGCGAGATCGAGGCTCGAACCCGGATCCGTTTCGAGCAACCGGTTGCCGACCATCATCAGCGCCCGCGTTTTCTCGCGGCCCTCGGGCAGTTTGGTCGCCCACTCCACCGCTTGATGGGGCTGCTGTTCGACCCAGGTAAACACGGTGTTCTGCAAGACGCGATCGCGGCCGTCGGCCTCCGACAAGTTCGACGCCCAGGCGACGGTCGCCTGCGGATCGGACTTGGCCATTTCTTCGCCGATCTTCGCGATCTGCACCCGCTTCGTGAAACTATCCGGCAGCGTTTTCACCCAATCCAGCGCCTGTGCCGGATTCGCCTCGATCAGGCTGTCGACGATATGGCCGATCGCCTGCGCCGTCTGCTCGCTTTGCGGCAATGCGGCCACGAACAACGCCGCTTTGTTCGGCTCGAACGAGGAGAGCGCCAAAGAGATTTTCAGAATCAAGTTCTCGCGCTCGCTTCCGGAGGTCGAGGTATCGAGAAACTGCATCGCCGCCGACGGATCCTTTTCGGCAAGCTGGCTCAACACGGCGCCGAGGGCGTTGGCGCGCACAAAGCCGGGCGGAAGATCCTTCGCGCGACTGAGCGCGGTTTGCGGATCGTCGATCGCCCATTGCGTCATGATCGATTCGAGCATGTCGCTCGTGGTGGTGGTATTCGGCAGCGTGCGGACATGCTCGAAGGCCGCGGCGGGATCCACATTCGCCCAATTCGTGACGAGATCGCGAATGACGATGTTCTTCTGGCCACCCAGGGAAAGATGTTGCGCGACATTCAACGCGCCCGCCGGGTCAGAAGCGGGCCAATGCGAAGCGACCTGCGAAAGCGCGGCATTGCGCTCGGCGCCAGGAGTCATGCCCATCGCATATTCTCCGGCCGCTTTCGGATCGGTGGCGGCCCATTTCGCGAAAATCCGGTTCATTGCGGCATTGCGTTCCCATCCCGCCGCCATTGCGCCGGCCCATTTGAGCGCGGCCTTGGGATCGACGACCGCGAGCGACTCCGCCATCGCCTCCGCGATCGCGATGCGCTCCTGGAGGCCGACGCCCAACTTCTTGGCTTCCGCCGTCGCGGCGTCGGGATCGCTCGCCCCCCACGCGCCGAACACGGCGGCGTACGCCGACGACCGGTAGCCAGGCGGCAGCAACTCCACCAAGGCGAGCGCGGCGCTCGGGTTGCGCGATGCCACGTACGGAATCGCCAGATGAACCGCTTCGTTGCGCGTCGCGCCGGGCGGAAGCTTGCTGATCCAGGCGACCGCCGCATCGGTGTCCGCGGCGATCCACGCCTGCAAAATCATGCGCAAGCCCGCCTCGCGCAGCACGGGATCGGAAATGCCCTGGGCGAAGGCGATCGCCGCACCGGGATCGGATTCCGCCCAGCACGCCAGCAGCGTGCTCCGCAGATCTTCCTGCGCCGGATTGACCACCAGTCGGCGCACCGCCGCGGCCAGTCGAGCGAGATCGGCTTTCGGCAACGAATGAAAAATGACCTCCCATTCCTTGGTTCGGCGCCAGACGCCATGCTGGCACTCGCGCTCGATCCGCGCGATCACCTCGGTTACCTCGTAGCGGCGCGCGGCTTGATTTGGCGCACCGTCGTCTTTCGGCCGGAGCGAAATACGCCCCACCACGAT
>CBINOT010000323.1:0-4882 GCA_966252355.1 uncultured Opitutus sp.
GAGCTTACATTGCGCCGCTTCACGACGCTACGAGGCACCCGGTCGGACGCTTACAGGAAACGGAGGGAACGGAGCCTCCGATTGCCGAGGGATTACACGAAAAACCTGAATGAGGCAGAAGCGGAGCCGCCCGCGAATCACGAGACGGGGATTTGATGGTGGCGTCGTTGATGGTCGTGCCATCTGGCCGATGGCGGTCAGGAAACCGCCACTACCTTGCCCAGGAGGAATCAATTTTTCTCTCTGTTACCTCCGTTCCCTCCTGTTCAAAATTGTCAGCGTTTTAGCTTTCAGAATGTCAGGATTTGAGATCGGGCCCCTGCTACATCGATTTTCCGCGTGTTCGGTTGGCGGCTGATGTTGCTGCGCGCGGTACGTGGGCGAGGTTCGACGTCGGAACGGTCGCCTTGCGCGTATCAAACGCTGCCGCGCAACGTTGGGCCGTCGACCCAACGGGCGGGAATCGTCGTCGTCGAAGGCCATTCGGGGATGCCGGTTTCGTTGCGCTGGAGCTGGGCGATCAAAAGCTCGGTCGCGCGAGCGCCGAGCGTCCATGGCTGCAAATCGAGTCCGGCACAGGGACGCGTCTTCATCCACACGTTGAGGCACACGAAGCCATGCGTGTCGGGCACTTTTGCGCCGCATTCTTCCATCCATTCGATCGCGTCGCAGTGATGCGCCAGAACGACGTCGGGTTTGTACTTTTTGAACCAGCGCACGAATTCTTCGCGCGTATACGATTCTACGATCAGCGGCGGCACCGCTTTCACGTCGGAATGATTCTCCTGGAAGGCACGAAACGCCGCGCCCCAGCGATATTGCAGCCGCTCGTCCTGGTGTTTTTGGAGAAATAATCCCGGCTGCTTGTACCCGAGCGTTGCGAGTCGCTGCAGCGCCGCCAGCAAGGAGCGATAATGGTCGGGACAGACCGAGTGCAGCGCGGGATGCTCGATGATGTAGTCCGTATAGATGCCCGCGAACGTGCTCCAATCGAGATTGGTCAGGTCGGGTTCGTCCCACGCCGGCAATAAAATCACGCCGTGAATCCCGCGCGATTGGAGAATCGAATCGAGTCGTTGAACCGAGACGCCGCCATTGCCGACGCCGAACCGCTCGACCTTGAATCCGAGTTCGCTCGCCCGCGTCTCCGCCCCGAGCATGAGCTCGCGGTGGTAGCGCGCGGCCGAAAGCGGCCGGTTCGGTTCGTTGAAGTCGATCGCCGCGATCACGCCGCGAAACGCCGAGCCGCGCGACCGGCGCAGCTCCGACATCAGGGCGCCGGCGAGCGGATTGCGGCGATAGCCCGCCTCACGCGCGGCTTTCCGCACGCGCGCCGCGGTGTCGGGATCGACGCGAGGCGACCCACGCAGGGCATCGGATACGGTGGTGCGCGAAAGGCCTAGCGAGCGCGCAAGCGAGCGAAGTGTAGGAACGTTGGCAGCCATGCTCGGACTGTCCGACACTCCGGATCGCGCGCGGCGTTGGCAATCGTTTTTGTGACGGCACGCGCATGGACCTTGGGGTCCGGAGTTTGGAGCTCGGCCGGTTGGTCACGAGAAAGAGAACGAGTATGAGAAAGAGAAGATTCCACGGCCAGAGGAACGCTGATGTCCAAACCATCAGCGCTGATGAGCGAGTGTAGCGTCCCGAAGATTCGGGCGTTGAAGGGAGTTTCGTCTCCACATGCGGAGGACGCGGCGTCACCGGAAATATGACGGCCCGCCCGGAGGTAGGGCCCTACCTCGCGGCTTGCTCAAGCGGATCGGGAATCCGCTGGGGAGTTGCGGCAGATTCGGCCGGCGGCATTCAAACGTGGCGATCGGGACGATCGCCGCTACCCACGGGCAAGATGCCCGTGCCACATAGGACGGCATTGTCGGGAGCTCAGTGCTCCCCGTTCCGCATTCCCCAATCCGCATTCCGCATTCAAAAATCCCCAATTCACACCATTGCCGGACCGTCCGCGGAAGTGTTGGCTCGCCGCGGCTTTCACTGCGGCCCAAGGTGGCCGGACACCCTGAAAATCACCCTTCATGATACTCGGCAGCCTGCATGTTCTCGATCTCGCCATCATCGTCGCCTACCTCGTAGCGGTCATTTATATCGGCAAGCGCGCCTCTAAAGGGACTTCTTCGGAAGAGGGTTTCTTCCTCGCCGGCCGCAAACTGGGCAAGCTCTACCAATTCTTCCTGAACTTCGGCAACGCCACCGAACCGCAGGGCGCCGTCAGTACTGCGAGCTTCGTCTACCAGCAGGGCGCACCGGGCTCGTGGCTGTCGTTCCAGACGGTGTTCATGAACCCTTATTTTTGGTTCATGAATGTCTGGTTCCGTCGCGTCCGACTCACGACGCTCGCCGATTTGTTCGAGGATCGCTTCGCCAGCAAGCGCCTGAGCATGTTCTATGCGGTGTTTCAGATCGGCGTCGCCTGCGTGTTTCTCGGCTTCGGCAACGTCACCGCCTATAAGATCGCATCGTCGCTCGTCGTGAAACAGGAGAGCACCTGGACCGCCGAAGACCGTGCGTCGGTCGAAGGCTACCGCGAGCTGAAGCAGCTCGAAGCCGCCAATACCAAGGCGAAGGCCGAGAACGGCGCGGCGGCGAAGCTCACGGCGGAGCAGCAACACCGGCTCGAGGTTCTGCGCGACGACAACGCGCGCGGAAAATTGCGGAGCTACATCACCGTCCTCAATCCGATCATCTTCTACGTCGTGTTTTCGGTCGTGGTCGGAACGTACATCGTTCTCGGCGGCATGTCCGCGGCCGCGGTCAACGAGGGACTGCAGAGCGTTCTCATCATCGTTTTCTCGCTCTTGCTGATCCCCACCGGCCTGCACGCGATTGGAGGCTGGCATGCGCTGCGCGAGAAAGTGCCGCATAAGATGTTCGATCTCTTCGGCGCCGCCGGCTCGGACCAGTTTTCCGTTTTCGCGCTGATGGCGATTCTGCTCGTGAGCATCGTCCAGAACGCCGGGCTCAGCCATAACATGGGCATCTGCGGTTCGGCGAAGAACGAGTTCGCGGCGCGTAGCGGCGTCTCTGGCAATTACCTGAAGCGGCTCATGATTATCATGTGGGCTTTCGCCGGCCTGATCGCCGTCGCGATGTTCGGGGCGGGCGGCTTGTCCGATCCGGATTCTGCCTGGGGCGCGATGTCGAACCGGCTGCTCGGTCCTGGATTGATCGGACTCATGCTCGCCGGCGTGCTCGCCGGCACGATGTCGACCCTCGCCGCCAAGGCGCTCGCGATTTCGTCGCTCTTCGTTCGTAACGTTTACCGCCAAATCTGGCCCGACATCTCAGAGCAACAAGGGGTGTTTTACGCGCGTTGCACGATCGTGGCGGTGCTGATCCTCGGCACGGCCTCGGCGCTGTTGATGGGCAATTTCTATTCGATCGTGAACATTGTGCTCACGGTGAACATTCCCTTCGGCGCAGCGGTGCTCCTGACCTTTTGGTGGCGTCGCATCACCGCGCCTGCCGTCTGGTGCTGCGTCATTCTCTCGGCGCTGACCATTCTGGTCGTTCCATGGACGGCGTCGGCCATCCCGTCCCTGGCGCGGAATCCGGCTTTGTCGCAAATGAGCACGAAGCCCGGCACCGGCGTCTACTTCGCTTCCGTGGTCCACGAGAAGCCCGAGGATCTCTCGAGCCCGCTCGTCGCGAAACAAGGGATCCTCAACAACCGGTTTAATCTCGAAGCGTGGGTCCTCAGCAAAGTCGGCTTCGACGTGGCGAAATGGACGCCGAATCAACGCTTCACCGCGCAATTCTTCTTCGACGGGCTATTTCCGTTCGCGGTATTGATCGTGGTCAGCTTGCTCACCCGGCCGACCGACCCGCAACGGGTGAACTTCTTCTACGGACGGATGAAAACGCCGGTCGGCGAAACGCCTGAACTCGAAGCGGCCGCCATCGCCGAGACCCGCCGTAATCCCGGCCGTTTCGACCAGACGAAGCTTTTCCGCGGGACGAATTGGGAATTCTGCCGCTGGGATCGCGTCGATACCGTCGGGTTTCTGATCTGCAGCGGGCTCTCCGCGGTAATCGTCGGGATTTTCCTCGCGCTGTTGCGCTGGGCGGCCGGCTGATCGGGATTTTCGATTTAGATTCGGGATGTTGGTTTGCGGATCGGAACGCCGGCTGCCTGACACTGGGCCCGGTTGAGCACACAAAATGTAGCGGAAACCGTGAGGTTTTCGAAAATCCCGATCCGTCCCTCGTTCACGCGCGCTGGCGCTCGCAATATTTCGATACCGACGGGGTTCGGAGACCCGCCCTACATGGTCGAGCCGTCCTCGACGGCCTTGCGCTCGTTTAATCTCGGCAACTTTGGGGATTCGAGATCGTCTCATCAGGCCATGAAATTCGCTTCCTTGGTCGCGGCGATTGCCTCGGTGGGCTTTGCATTTGGCGCTTCCGTGCTGTCGGGAGCCGAAAAACCCGCCGATCCGGTCATCGAGCTGCCCAAATTTGTCGTCACGGATTCGCGCGAGTTGCCGGAGCCGGAATCGTGGCGCTACGCGGCGATTCCCGGTGTTGAAATCCTCAGCAACGCGTCCGACCGCACCACGCAACGGCTCATTCGCGATTTCGAGATGTTCCGCGACGCGCTCAATGTCGTGTGGCGGATGCCGGATCAAACGAACACGCCCATCTTGCTGATCCTCTGTGGGCGCGGCGGAAAGTTCGACGCCTTCGTTCCGGCCAAGGCCGAAGGCGGTCCCGAGGTGACGCGCGCGAGCGTGTTCCTCAAAGGCAAAGAGCGGACGGCGATCGTCGTCGATGTCGAAGCGACCGTGCTGAACGTCCTCTCGGTCGACGCGGACGATCCAGCGACCGGCGTGAACTCGACCCAATTCGCGGTCGAGCACAACAAGTG
>CBINOT010000324.1:0-4866 GCA_966252355.1 uncultured Opitutus sp.
TACAGCATGACCTACGACGCGAACGGCAACATGACCTCGCGCCGTTCGCCCATCACCGGCACCGAGACGGAATCGTGGAAGCTCAAGTACGCCGGCTTCGACAAACCGCGCTGGATGACGAAGACCGCCGGCACGACGACCGTCGGCTCGGAATTCCTCTACGACGCCAATCGTTCGCGCACAGTTCACCTCGAATACAACCAAGCGAACGCGACAACAGGCGAACCGACGCATTACGTGCGGAAGCGCGTTTACGGGCTTGGGCCGACACTGGAGGCGAATTATACGAACACCACGAGCTCGGGCGCACCGAGTTGGTCGCTGAGCAAAGTCCGGATCTACGTCGCCGGACCCGACGGCCTGATCGGCGCACGAGAGTTCGACAATCCGACGAGCGCTGGCGGCACGGAGAAGCCGCTCGTTTATCACTACGATCATCTCGGCTCGATCGACGCGATCACGGACTTCGACTCGACCAACGGCACTGTCGCGGCGGACGGCATCGGCAAGCCCGCTCGCTACAGCGAAGATGCCTGGGGCTCTCGGCGCAATCCGTCCACTTGGATCGGCGCGCCCACGACCACCGACGACGGCGGCGCCGACAGCGTAACGCCCCGCGGCTTCACGGGTCACGAGATGCTCGATGACCTCGGCCTGGTGCACATGAACGGGCGGATTTATGATCCGTTAGTGGGGCGAATGCTGTCTCCGGACATCGTAGTACAGGGTCCGGGAAATTTACAGAGCTATAACCGGTACAGCTATGCGATTAATTGTCCCCTGAAATACAAAGACGAGAGTGGGTTTGTTTGGGCGCTGGCGGTTGATCTTAGTTTTATGGCTTGGGACACGTTCCAGCACTCCAGAGGGAAGATATCTGATTTGGAATACGGTATTAGAATGGGAATCAATGGGGCTTCTTTCTTGGCGAATGTGGCTGCGGGTGGCGGATTTACCGGTGGTGGCGAACTCGTCCGTGTTGGCGCCATGACCGTTCGGACCGCGACCGTCGCTGAGCGCGCAGCTGCGTCAGGAGTAGTTCAGGCGACTACCACCCTTGTCCGTAGACAGGAAGATGCAAAAGAAGTGGTTTCGACGGTCGTCAATATGGCTAGCAACGCGACCGGTGGATCAAACGAATCAAACAATTCGCGAGCTGATTCGGCCAAACCCATTGCCACAGGTAAGGAAGGTAAAATTGATTATATTAATAAAAACCCGGTCGCCACTGAGACGGAGAAAGCGGTCGGCTCGAAACTTAACGAACTGGCCCAGGAAGGAAAACTTCCAGGGGTAGAATCAGTGGAGGGTGCGCGCGAAATCAAAGGCACACAAAGCGGCGATTATCGCTTCAACGACGGGAAGGGAAAGATCACCAGCGCAGATCTCTTTGAGCCTCGCGGAGGGACAGCCGATAAGGTTGTGCGCCAAGCGCGAGATAAAAATGGGCAGACTGATGTCGTCGTTATTCGCCTCGGGCAGGGAGAAAGTGGAAAGGTATCGGTTGAAAGTTTGAAGACCGAGGTCCAGAGGCAGATATTTGAAACTCCTGGCATAAAATTGGAACGAGTAATAATTATGTCTGAGGAAAATAAAGTCCTCTCAGATTTGTCCCGTAAACGTTAGAGAGAAAAATCATATGCCCAGAATCAGTTGCCCCTGCGGAGAAAGTATAAAGCGCCACACTGTGCCAAACGAAGGAGAGTTTCTTCTTATGAGTGAGCATCAATTTGAAGCTATTTGCGACGCAGCACAGAAAGAGGGCGAGCCGCCTATAACCTCTCGCCAGCTCGTCGAGCTTTTCTCTTCCAGAAGCCCGAAGCCATCGATCGTCGAATGTCCTAATTGTGGCCGGCTAGCGCTATTCCAGGACATGAGCGATCGTGTGGTATTTTGGTATGTTCCCGAAAAGCCCTTCGATGGAGGAAGATTGCGGCAGCTTTATTCTCGGAGTGAGGCGTCCCACGAATAAAGGAGCTGACGAAGGGGTCGCTCCCGAAGGTCACGACTTGACATTTAACAAAGCGAGGAGGCCGGAGGCTGAAATTTTTACCAACATGAATGCATCTCAAAATTCCAATCAAACGCTGCGTTACGTGACTGGCGCGGTCGCCGCGGCGCTGATTGCGAGCATCGCGCTCGCGAAGGAGGCTGCCCCTGCGGCGCCCACTTCAACTGCGTCGCAACCGACAATCACGGTCCTTGCGGGCGACCACCAGACCGGCACCCCTGGTAAATTCAATGCGAAGCCGTTCGACCTCGCCGTGTGGAATGCGGCTGGCACGGAGCCGCTGGTCGACACGGAGGTGACGTTCACGGTGCAAACGGGCGGGGGCGTGCTCGCGAGCAGCAAGGACCCGGTCGCCCTGCCGAGCTATACTTTGACGCTCAAGACCGATGAGGACGGCACGGTCCAAGCCTTCTACCAACAACCGGTGGCGCTGGGTATTCTCAGCCAGATCAAGGCGTCCGCGGGCTCCTCGGAGATCGTGCTCGAAACCACGTCGCTGGCGGCGGGCGATGCGGGTTCTGACGGTAGCGACGGAACCGGCGCGGGACGTGCAGCGGGACTCGCGGCCTCGGACCGCTCGGAGGCTGCTCGTGCGGTGCTCGCGGGACTCGTGGCCAGTAGCCGGCAGGCCCATGCGAACGCCGCCGCGAGGTCTGCGCCGCCTACCGCCCGTGCGCTCACCTTATCGACCACGTCCGTGAAGATTCGGACGCCGAGCCAGGCTTACGCGATCAACACGGCGTCGTGGGAGATTACGCCGACGACGCCCTAACCTGAATATATCGTTACAAATCCAATCAATGCAGTTGTCACAGAGGACACAGAGCTCCGACACAGAGGCAGCAGGAGGCCAAAATGTGTTACGTTCGCCTTAATGCGAATTCTCAATTGTGAGAAGCGGGCGCTGGTCCGGATGATGAATTTCTCGCTCTGTGAACTCTGTGTCCCAAGGTTTTTTACCGCCAGAGTGCGACCGCCACGTAGGCTGCTAATGGGTCGAAACTCGCCGAATACCCTGGCCCTGTGCCGAACGGCCCGCAGCGCCATTTCGGCTTTGCTCAAGGTCCCGAGCCAGTCGAGGGAGAGTGCGGCCCTGCCTCTCTCAATCTGCAATGAACGAACGCCCTAATTCGATTTCAACGTCATGTCCAAACGCCTCGTAACCCTCTGTGTTGCCTTCGCGATCGCCGCCGCAATCACGGCGGTCCTCGTTTGGCGGCGCGGGGGCTTTCACGTCATGCCCGCCGTCTCGGCGACTCCTGCGCCGATGGCGCAGGCGCCTGCGGCCGCAGCGCCCGCTTCTGCGGAGAGTGTCACGTCGCCGACGGCACCTTCCGTGGGCGGTTCGGCCGCCGCAGGGTCGGCGACGATCCCTACCGGAGCGGCGGATTCGGTGGCCGCTAGCACTACGCAACCGACGAGCGGCGTCACGGCTAACGCCGATGTCGCGCAAAAGAGACCGACGCCGGCGGATGAGCCGGCAACGAAAGCTACCCCGGCGAGCGCGCCAGCCGACGAGGGCGCGACGATGGTGCGGATCAGCGAAGTCGACGGCACCCATCGAATGATCGAGGCTCATGCACCTTTGCGGTCCCCCGAGGTCGCCAATCCCGACTCCACCGGCAACCGGCGGATTCTCCAGACGATGCTATCGAAGGCGATCATTCGGCGGGACACGAACGCGGCGACGGCAGCGGCGAAACAGGGGAACTGAAGTCGTTACAGGTCGGAGGGAGCGCGGAGAGGGGCGGTTCAAGGCGGACTCTCGTCGCGACACCCAAAGTCCAGGTTGGGAGGGGCGAACGCCGGCGGTTTGAAACGGGTGAGAGGGGGTTCACGGCCCGACTCAATGCTTCGCCTGCAACCAAGCCCGGCAACGCTGCGCTGCGTCGATATGCCGGTCGGGAGCCGGCCTCGATTCTTCGTCGCCGCCGACGTCAAGCGACCGACTGCCGTATCCCGAGTCGGGGCATAAAGTCTCCTCCCACAGCTTCGGATTTCCTAACCGGTTTGGTGTCTGGCATCGGCGGCGGGGATACCTTTGGGGCGCGTTTACGGGAGCCGATGCGGGATCGGATTTGGGATCGAAATTGGGCGCAAATGCGTCGCCGATTGCTTCGCCTAAATGGACGTCAGGGACGTCGTCGATCAGCACCTCGGCGGCCGCCATTTTGATGGTGGCGTACGCGTCAGGGTACGTGTCCCCAACGACCAGCGCGGTAGAGCGGCCTCGTCGTGGCGGCCCTAGCTAGGATCGTTAACGGGCATGCGATGCCGGTGCGTTACCCTACGCCAGTTGCTGCGCGATGGCCGTCATGGTAATCTCTATAAGACATTCTACATGTGGCTCTTGGCATTACATGGCGCGAGCAGCTGTGGCGATTCCATGCTACCGCCCCGCGCCGATCGACTGCCGGAGCGGCGCCTCCGCCAGTCGCCGCCGGCGACGCGTTTAGCGTCCGGCCAGAGCCGTTTGCAGCGTCCGAGGTGGTATCAGCCCCCGCGACCCCGCCTGCCCCCCCGGGCGATGCAGCGCCCCCTCCGAGGAGTCCCAGCCGGGCGCTCCGGCGACGACGAGGCTGGCGACGGCGACGAGGAAGCCGGGCGACCCCGTGCGAGCGAAGCGACCGCGACTAGGATTGCGCCGACGGTGGTCGGTAGGATCGCCTTCCGGGCGTTGTCTGGCGACGCATTGGGCGACGCTGTTGGTGACGCGGTCGGTATCGGGCGAGGCGACGCACTTGCGCCAAGGTACGCCTGCCGCTGCGCCTTGAATCGCTCCGATTACGGTCCCGGGCTGGGCGCACTCACCGAGCGTTGGGTGCGACCAGTGCCCCCACGCGTCAGGGACGAAA
>CBINOT010000325.1:0-4863 GCA_966252355.1 uncultured Opitutus sp.
AAAGGCCGAAACGTAACCGAAGCGAGAAAACGAAATCATGATCGTGCCGAGTGGTAGGGTGGGGGGCGGCTCAATGCAGCCATCGCCGACCGCTCCGGTCGACGCTCTCGCCTGCGCTAACACTAGATTCGACCGCCGACGAACGGGCGACCGGCATGAGCGCGCAATCTCGCGCCCGCTTCACCGTGATTGCCGAATCGGCCTCAGCGATTTTTTGGCGCCCGGAAATGGTACTCGCCTGCGCCGACGCGCAACGTCAGCCGGCCGTCGGCGAAGACCGCGTTCGTGACTCCGGGGGCGGATGCCGCCGAGCCCTCGCCCTCGCGGACGACGTCCGCGTCTGCGGCGGGGATCACGACTTCCGCCATCGTGTTCGCCGGGACGACGACATCGAGGGCGAGCGCACCCTCGCGCAGGCTCCAGTCCGACGCCAGGACGCCATAGGGCGTGCGGATGCTGCAACGCGCCGCGTTCAATCCGCCTCCGCCGATCAATGGCGCAATGCGCGCGACCTTATAACCCGGGGCGACGATTTGCAGACCGCCGAGGTGCTGAAACATCCAGTCGCCGACCGCGCCGTACGCGTAATGATTGAACGAATTCATGTCGACGGGGCCGAACGCGCCGTCCGCTCGGATGCTATTCCACCGCTCCCACATCGTGGTGGCTCCCATGCGGATTTCGAAACCCCAAGAAGGGTAATCCTCATTGAGCAGCAGCCGCATCGCGAGGTCGTTGCGGCCGATTTTCGTGAGGGCAGGGAGCAACCAAGGCGTGCCAAGAAAACCGGTCTTCAAATGATAATTATCGGCGGCGAGCTTCTCGACGAATTTGCGCGCGGTCTGCTGCCGCGCGGTCGGATCGGCGATCAAGTCCATGCCGAGCGCCATGGCGTATACCGTTTGCGTCCCCATGAAAATCGCGCCGTCAGGCGTGCGATACGCCGCGCAGAAAGCTGCGCGAATTTGCGGGACCAAAGCCGACGCTTCTTCGGCGAAGCGGCTATCGCCGATCGCCGCGGCCATCTCCGCCATCATCCGGGTGTCCTCGGCGAAATAAGCGGTGGCGATCACCCGGTGCTCTTGGAGGCGATCGACCCCTTCGAGATTCAGCCAGTCGCCGGAAAACCAAGAACTGCGGCCCTCTTCCAACAGATTTCCGTCCTGCGTCGCGCTTTCGTGCACGAAACGGTAGAAGCGCCGCAGCCAATCCCAGTTTCGTCGCACGATGCGGGTGTCGCCGGTTGCGCGCCACACGGCGTAGGGCACGGTGATGAACGCGTCGGACCAACCCACGCCGGTGGAGTTGAACGCATCGTGCGGCTGCGGAACCACGGCCGGAATGTTGCCGTCGATCCGCTGGCTGTCGCGGAGATCGTCCAGCCACTTGGTGAGGAAGGCGCGCGTGTCCTGATAACGGCACGCCGTCGGCGCGAAGACCCCGATGTCGCCGGTCCAGCCCAGCCGTTCGTCGCGCGCGGGCGTATCGGTCGGAATCGAAAGAAAATTGCTCCGTTGCCCCCAGCGAATGTTGCGCACGAGTTGATCGAGCAGCGGGTGCGAAATCCGGAGTTCGCCGCTTGGCGGAAGATCGGAGCCCAGCACGACGCCTTGGACGTCGCGGACATCCGGTGCCGCATCCACGCCGGTGAGTTCGATATAGCGGAAACCGTGTTGCGTGAACGTGGGCTGGTAGACGATCGCCTCGTCACGCGCGAAGGTGTAACTGTCGGTAACCTTGGCCGTGCGGAAATTTTCCGTGTAAAGGCGCCCCTGCTGCTCGCCTTGGCGATAGAGCTCCTCGGCATAGCGGATGCGCAGGGTCTGATCTTTTTTCCCGCTTACTTTGACCCGCGCGACGCCGACGATGTTTTGACCGAGGTCGTAAATGAAGACTCCGGGCGCGGGCATGGCTCGGTTCTGTGCGATCACCATTTCCGTCGCGCGTACCGGCTCATCCGGTTGCGGCACGATATTGTTCGTGTCGCCGCCGGCGACGCCGACCGGCGTCCACGTCGACGCGTCGAACTCCGCGCGGTCCCAGCCTGGACGCTCCCGGCGGGCGTCGTACGTCTCGCCGTCCTGCAAATCCGCTTGAATCCAGGGGCCCTCGACCGAGCGCCAGCCGCCGTTCGTGCTGAAGTCGGCGAATGAGTCATCCGCATACGTCACCCGCAGCTTGGCGATCACCGCGAGCGTCGTGCCGTATATCTCACGCCACCCGAGCCCGACTTTGCCACGATACCAGCCTTCGCCGAGCGCGGCGCCGATCGCATTGTCTCCGGCGTGGAGCAGCGCGGTGACGTCGTAGGTCTGCGCCTGCGTCCGTCGCGGATAGTCGGTCCAGCCCGGCGCCAAATACTGGTCGCCGACTTTTTGCCCATTGATCGCGAACTGGTAGACGCCGTGGGCGGAGGCGTAGAGCCGCGCGCGCTTCACGGGTTTTGTGAGTTTGACGACCGTGCGTACGAGCGGAAGCGCGGGTGGGGGCGTGACGGCGCCGTCGTTCGCCTTCGCAGGCGCCGGCATGCGGTGGGCGATCCACCGTGCGCCCGCCCAGTCGGCTTGGGTGAGCAGTCCGGTTTCGAACCAAGCTGCCGCGCTCCACTCGCTCGCCACGCCCTGCGCATCCCAGACGCGCACCTGCCAATAATAACGCGTCGCCGAGGCGAGCCGAAGTTTGGCCGGCGGAGCGATGTCGATTTGGCGGTCGGACTCGACCTTTCCCGAATCCCACACGTCGCCGCCGCCTTCGGTGGTGCCGACGCGCACTTGGTAAGCCGCCTGTGTCGTGCCCCGCGTCTCGCTCCTGATGCTCCAGGCGAACGAGAGATCGTCGGACCCGATGCCCAACGGATTCGCGCGTGCGTTCGTCGTGGCCTGTCCGACCGAAAGCGCCCAGGCCGTCGGAGCTAAAACCGCAAGAATACAGACCTGGCGAAGCGATCGTAGCCCCGAGCGGCACGCAGCGAGAAAGCGCAGAAGCATGAGACGATTTAACCGAGCCCCGCAGCAGGAGTAAACGCTGCGGGATGTTGCACGGTGGAACACCTGTCGGCGGTGGCCGGTGCCGTTTTGAAACGCGCGGCGGCTGCCCCAAAACTCGTTCTATGGCTCCGAAATCCAGCCCAATTGCTCAAAACTGCGACACGTGCGTCTTTTTTTTCCGCTCAGCCGACCGTCTGCAGGTTGGTTATTAACCGATTGGTTAATAATTATTTGAAAATTACGATTCGGTGGGCTTACGAAAAACGGTCGACGATGCGACTAATTTTAGGCTTCGTTCGGCGGCGGGTTTTGTGCAACGTCCGCCCACCCCCGCCGGCCCCCTCGGCGCTTCAACCCCGATGAGCTTCCCTGTTTCCGCGCTGCTGCTCCGCTGCGTCTTCGCCTCCCGGCGACGCGTCGGCGTGGCATAGCGAAACGATCCTTCACCGGTCCCCGTACTTTCCCCTTTGCGTCTCCTTTGGCGCAGAAAAACCCAAGACAACACAGGTAATACACCAAAATGCACACATCCAACCCCTCGATCGCCCAAATCCTCCTTCGTTGCGCGGCCCTCGCCGCCCTCGTCGGCGTCGCCAAGGCGGATATCAAGACCGATATCCAGAACGCCGCGTATGGCACCACCATTACGGGCACGACAACCTATAACATCAGCGGCAAGATTACGGTGCCCAGTGGCGTCACCGTCACCGGCGGCACGTTCAACTTCACCGACCCATCCCAGGACGGTTTTTACGTCCCGGCGGCGAATCACAACGTCGTGCTCAAGAACCTCACGGTCAAAGGCGCGAATCATGGCGTCATGATCTATGGTTATTCCTGCACCGTGGACAACGTCTGGGCGCAATATAACCACAACAGCGGCATCGAGCTCATCGGCGCCGCCGCGAAGAACAACACGGTCAACAACTGCCAGGGCAAGTACAACGCCGACAGCACCGGCGGCAACGCCGATGGTTTCGCCGTCAAGTTCTCCTCGAGCACCGGCAACAAGCTCACCAATTGCGACGGTCACGATAACTCCGACGACGGCTACGATTTCGCTGGCGCCGCCGCCCCCGTCACCGTGAACGGCTGCCAATCGCACAATAACGGTTACTACAACGGACTCACCGGCAACGGTTGCGGTTTCAAGCTCGGCCTCAGCGGTGACAACGCGGCTCACGTTCTCACGAGCTGCACGGCTTACAACAACACGAAGGGCAACACCGGATCCGGCTTCGACACGAACAACAATGCCGCGACGGTGAAGCTCAATTACTGCAAGAGCTACGGCAACAAGCAGAAGGATCGCCTGCAGCATGCGACCCTCGTCGGTTGCACCTTGCAGTAAGCGCGCCGATTCGATTCTAGTTTTGTCCAACGGGGACCCGGCTCTTCCGGGTCCCCGTCTTTTTTGGAGTCACGAAATGCGATGGAGGCGACTTCGGTTTCAACCCGACCTTCCCCGACGCCGCTGCTAGCGGCGGTCGCAATCGCTGGCGCTCTCGGGTTTTGGGCCGGCCGCTTCTCGGTCTCGACGCCACGTTCGATCGCGGGCGAGCGTGACGGAAAGGCGACCGCCTCGGCCGCCGGTGGCGCTCGCTCCGCTTCACGCGCTTCGGGCGCGGCCCCTGGCTCCGCCGCCAACGAGGCTGACTCCGACTCCAACGCGTCGCTCCGCGCGCCGCCCTGGAGCAAAGAGGGGTGGGACCGACTGGCGTCGGCCCCCGGTTCGCGCGTCACATTCACCGCGCTCAGCACCTTGCTGGAGGGGCGCGCCGCGACCGAGCCGGCGCAGGCGCTGGCGCTCGCGCAGGCCGAGAAGAACTTGGAGCTGCGCGAACTCCTGGTGCACGCCGCGCTCCGCGGTTGGGCG
>CBINOT010000326.1:0-4760 GCA_966252355.1 uncultured Opitutus sp.
TGAGGGCCGCCAGGGTGAGGAGAATCTTGATTAACATAGGCGTGGATGGATCGAGAGACGTGAACGTGCGGTACAATGTGTTCAGGCAGTGCGGTAATCGGGGGTGAGCAGGAGCTCGTTTCATTGAAGCAACGAATGTCCCCGTGGAATCCGGACATCTCATCCGCAGTTTTTTGCATGAAGGTCGGGGCTCCGATTCCGACGCGGTCCGTCGATGCACGAGAAGAGCGCGAGAATTGTCCTTTCGGCTCCCGGTCGTTCGTTGTAATGACGAACAATTCACTTCGAACCCACTACGATTATGGAAACGAAATCTCCTTACCTCCTGATCTTCCGCGACGTATCTTCGGCAACCTATAAAGCGATGTCGGCGGATCAGCGGCAGCAGCTCATGCAGCAATGGAATGCTTGGTACGACGGCCTCGCGGCGGAAGGTAAAGTAGAACATGGTCATCCGCTGGAAAGTGGCGGCCGCGTCGTTTCGGGCCCCCGCGGAGAACGCATCACCGACGGCCCGTTTGCCGAGGCGACGGAAGGTATCGGCGGGTATTTTCTGCTGACCGTCAGCGGCCTCGAAGAGGCCACGGCGATCGCCAAGCGCTGCCCGAGCCTGCCTTATGGCATGTCCGTCGAAGTGCGGCCCGTCGCAAATGCCTGCGCCACGCTCGGCGTGCACGGACGGCCGAGCGCGAAACGCGAGCCGGTATCGGCCTAGTAACGCAGCTTCCGATCGAGCGGCCTAGTTCGTTGAACACATGACGACCGCCATCTCTCGCGCTCCGGATGCGGCCGCTCCCGCGACCCCGGCCAACGCCCATTCCGCACACGTGGTGGAACACTTCTTCCGCCACGAGTCGGGCCGCTTGCACGGTGCGCTCATGCGAGTCCTCGGGCCCTCGAATATCTCGATGGTGGAAGATGTCGCACAGGGGGCGCTGCTTCAAGCGATGCGCACGTGGTCGATCGGAGGAATTCCGCCGAATCCATCCGCGTGGATTACGCGCGTCGCGATCAATCTCGCGCGCGACGCGATGCGACATCAGCGCATGTCGCTGGGCAAGGAGTCGGCGATCATCACCCATCTCGATCAGCTGCGGCCGGCGGAGATCGATGGCGCGCAGGCCGCGGATGAGCCGGAGATGCGTGACGATGCGTTGCGGCTGATGTTCGTTTGCTGTCACCCCACCCTGCCCGCCGACGCACAGGTCGTCCTCGCGCTCAAAGTGATGTGCGGATTCAGCACGGCCGAAATTGCGCGCGCGTTTTTCAGCAGCGAGGCCGCGATCGAAAAACAACTCACGCGCACCAAACAGCGGCTGCGCGACGCCGACATCGGCTTCGAAATTCCGCAAGACACCGAATTGGGCCCGCGCCTCGACGGCGTGCTCGCGACGCTCTACCTGCTTTTCAACGAAGGTTACAAAGCGTCGAGCGGCGACCGGCTCTTGCGCGAAGATCTTTGTCAGGAGGCCGTGCGTTTGGCCGCGCTCCTCGTCTCGCATCCCGCCGGCGACACGCCGCGAAGCCACGCCTTGCTGGCGCTGATGCTCCTCACCGCGGCGCGTTTTCCGTCCCGCCTCGACAACGACGGCGCACTGCTTCGCCTCGACGACCAAGACCGTTCCAAATGGGACCAAGCGCTCATCGGACGCGGCCTGATGGAACTCGTCGCCGCGGCGCAGGGCGACGAGGTCAGCGAGTACCATCTGCAAGCCGGCATCGCGGCCTGCCACTGTCTGGCGCGCGATTATGCGTCCACCGATTGGCCGCGCATCCTGCGCCACTACGACGAACTCGCGCGTCTCAAACCGTCGCCGATCGTCGCGCTCAATCGTGCGGTGGCCGTCGCGAACGTGGACGGCCCGCAAGCCGGCCTCGACGCCATCGCCGCGATGCCGCAGCGCGACCGGCTCGAGTCGTACTATTTGCTGCATGCCGTGGTCGGCGAATTGGAGTGGCGGTTAAAAAATCATCGGGCGGCGGCCGAGAGCTTTCGGCGCGCGCTGCAGCTCGCTCACGTCGGGCCCGAACAATTGTATCTAACGCGCATGCTCGATCGCACTGATATCGGCGCGATGGAATGAGCAGTCGGTGCGCCGCGCCGTTCGCGCGACGACAGGTGCTCACATGTCCGGCGGCGGATTCAGGCCTTCGAGGAGTGCGGTGCGGTCGCCGCCATCGGCGTCCGACATCGACGCGATGAATTTCTGGAGCGCGGCGGGGTTCGATCCCGCCCATTGTCGCCCGAGCATACGGAGGGTATTCATGCGCAGCGCCGGCTCGGTGATGCATTGCGCCCAAGCGACGGCACTTTCCGGCCAATGGCTCACCACGTTTGGCAGCGTGGCCACCGTCGCAAAACCGAGGTCGAGGTCCGGCGCCGGATTTGCCCGCGTGAGCCATTCGGCGGCCGAAGCCGGATCGTAGTTTGCCCATTGCGGCAAGGCCTGCGCCAAAGCCCGCGCGCGTTCGTCGCCGGTCGGCAGCCGCATCGCATATTCCGCCAACGACGCGGGATTCGCCGCCGCCCAGCCAGAAATAAGCCCCTGAAACGCGGCTTCACGCGAGCTCGGATCGGTCACGCGCTCCAATGCCGCCTCGGCGCGGGCGGGCTCGTGGGCCGCCCACTCGTACATGGCGGAGTTCAGCCATGCATTGTGATTGGGCGTGGTATCTTGCACGGCAAACGTGAGGGCCGAGTCGTAAGCGCCGGCGCCGGTCAACGCCGTGATCATGAATTGCCCGATGTCGGCGGCGATATCGGGGTGCTCCGCACACAGTCGGACGCCCAGCTTGATATCTGCGGCGGGATCGTGCGCGGCGCCCGTGAAAACGGCTTCGAAGGCGCGCTGGCGGTCGCCCACCGGGATCGTCAACGCGTACGCGGCGGCATCGTCGGGAGCGACCGCCGCCCAGCCGCGCAGGACGGCATCGCGCAGGTCGGCGCGCAGACGAAAATTCCCTTCGGCCAGGGCGAGCTTCATCGCGCGTTGCGGATCGCGCCGAGCCAGATCTTCCAGTGCGCTCGCAATTTCGCGCTCGCGCGCGGGCGTGCGTGCCTCGCGCAGCTCGTGCGCCGTCGCGGCAATCGCCGCGGCCGTCTCTCCGTTGTTCCCGGAGGCCGGCGATTCCGCATGCTTCATCTCCGCGAGAGCCCGCTCGGCGCGTGTAATCCGCTGCGCCGCCGGACTGGCCGGTTGGCGGCGGGTGAACCACACGATCGCTCCGACGGCGATGGCGGTCGCAATGACGTGGAGAGTGGACCAACGCGGACGCAGCAAAAAACCAAACATGGGAGGGGTCGCGCAAAAATTACCGGCGCGTCGTTGGCCGAGTCAAACGCACAGCGCTCCGGAATGTCGCCGGAGCGCGCTCGTCGCGGCGATCGCCGACGACGAGCGCCCAGAACCAGGTCGCCCATCAAATGACGCGCGTTACTGCACGATCAGTTCGTCGATATTGCCGAGATCCTGACCCGTGGACTTCAGAGAAATCGTGTTGGCGGTGCCACTATTCAGATTGGCCGCGACGATCGTGGTAACCCAGGTCGTCCAACCGCCCGTGGGATAGAACGTGATGTTGGTGGTGACGCCGTTGACGACGAGTTGACCGGTGCGCGAAGACGTGACGCCAAGAGCATACCGAAACTTCAAGATGCGCGTCCCTCCGGTGCCGCCGTTGACGCTGTTGAACGTCAGCGTGCCGCCCGTCGTGGGGAAGTTCACGTAACCGGTTCCATGATAGCCGGCGTTCGTCGTCTCCAGCACGGTGCCGGTCCCGGAACGAGTGGCGGATTCGGCTGCGGCCGTGCTTGACGCCCGGACGAACGACGCGATGCCGAAACCGTTTTCCTGAATGCCTTGCTTCACCAGCTGCGCGAGTTGATCCGCGCCGTATTCTTGGAAGTGAGTGTGGTCCTGCACTCCGTTCGGAAAGTTCGGATACAGGCCGGCGCCCAGCCAAAGGAAGACGTTCGTCGTGGCGTTCACGCCGATGGAGTTGTAATACGCGATGCTCTTCGCGTTGAGATCGATGAGCTTGGTGCTCGTCTCAGTCGCCAATTGCTTCATCGCAGCGCAACGGTCGACAAAATCGTTGATGAAGTTGCCGCTGCTATCGTAGCTCCGGCGGCCCATCGGCGTGACGAGCACGGGAATCGCACCCTTCTGCTTGGCTCCGTCCACGTACATCCGGAGGTAATTCTTGTACGTCGTGACATCGTAGCCGCCGTCGTTGTGGCCGAATTGGACGAATAGGTAGTCGCCGGGCAGGATCACATCGAGGATCGACTGGAGCCGGCCTTCGTCGACGAAGCTCTTGGCGCTACGGCCGCCAATCGCACGGTTGGACCAAGCGACGCTCGAGGTGAAATAATCGGGCAGCCGGCCGCCCCAGCCTTGCTGCGGATACAGATTGTAGCCGGATTTGTAGGTCATGACGGTGGAGTCACCGGCGATGTAGACCGTGGGAACCGCGGCCGAGCGGGCGATAAAGCCGATGCCAAGAGCAACGGCGGAGAACATCGCCAGCAACGGGCGACGGAAGACGAACAACGAGGTATTCATATTTAGCGTTAGTTTGCCGCCACCACCCTCTCCGTGCGCGAGCGCCCGGCAGCGGCGCCAGAGGGACCAATGGCAGAGCCAAATTGGGCCGGTAGGACGCAGCGCGAGCGGTCTATGGTACGAGCACGCTGAGAAAGTAGTGCAGGCAGTTCCAGGGGAGCGATTCAAGCAAGGGGTGCCAAGGGGCGACACGGA
>CBINOT010000327.1:0-4753 GCA_966252355.1 uncultured Opitutus sp.
GATACGACGGCGGGTACGATTGCTGCGGATACGACGGCGAAGGATAGGTGGTCGCGGGCGGATAATTATTCGCGGGCGGGTAGCCGTTGGTCGACGACGGGTACCTCGCGTCGCCAGGATAACGGGGCGATTGGCCCGGATAGCCGCGCGGGTCGGGATAGTTCCGCGCGTCGGGATAGCCGCTCGTGGGCGTCCGGTTCGGATACGCCGGCACTGAAGTAGCGGTGACCCGAGTCGAAGCAGCCACGTCGGGAATCTTCAGCGCGGCACCCTGAGGCACCGTTTCGTTCAGGCTCACTTGATTCATAATCGCGACCGACTCCGCCGTCGTTTCCGGCGGCAAGCTGGTGGGCACGAAGGAGGCGAAAGGCGCTTTGCGGTCGGCCCGGACGATGTGGAGCCGAGTCGGCTGGATGTTGGCCAAGGTCGGGTCGCGCAAGGGGCTGAAACCGCCCGCCACGGATTCGAAGGTCGAGCGCATTTGCTCAAAGGACTGGGCGGGGGCGGACCCGAGCAAGCTGTACACCTTGCCGTCCAATTCGATGAATGCGTCCCACACGCCCACCTCGCCTTGCTCGGCTTTGGCGCGTCCGACGACGACCGTTGCCGGCAACCCATTCACCGCGGTGTCGCCCGTCGCGGTGACCTGCACGTTGTTTTGCGACACGAATTGCGTGGCCGCATCGTGCGTGCGCGTCGCCGGGGCAACCCGAAGCCCCATCGTCGCGCGGCCATTCGGTTCCGCGAAGACCACGGCCGTCGGCTGGTTGTCCACTTTCCAGTTGGGCGCGACGGGGACCTGGAAGTGCAGCGTCGGATGGTAGAACACGCCGTTCCGCGCGAAACCCTGGCGCGGATCGTCGCCGACAATGATCCCGTTGATGTGCTGCATATATTCGTCCTCGCCTAGCGTTCGCGCGACCGCCTGGCCGTTCTGATCGGCCCGACGTTCGCTCGCGAGCTGCATCACGTGATCGGCGCGATTGCCGGGATCCGGGTGCGACGACATCCAGGTGGGCAGCCCCTTCCCTTCCTCGCTCGCAAGCCGGCGCAGCGCGTCGAAGAACCGCGCGCTCGATTCCGCCGCATACCCGGCGTTCAGCGCATAGCCCACGCCGAGAGTATCGGCCTCGTTTTCCGCTTCGCGGCTATACCGCAACATGAAGACTTGGAGCGCTTGGCCACCGGTGTTCAGCACGTTCTGTCCGACGTTTGGCATTTTATCGCCCAACACCGCTTGACCGAGGATCGCGCCCGCCATCACGCCGAGCTGCGTCCATTGGCTGCGCCGCGCTTGTTGTGAGGAGTGACGCGCGGCGATGTGGCCGATCTCGTGACCGAGCACGACTGCCAGCTGCGCTTCGTTGTCGACGTGCGAGAGCAGGCCGCGCGTGACATACACGTAACCGCCCGGCAGCGCGAAGGCGTTCACGACGGAGCTATCGAGCACGCGGAACGTGAACTTCGTGTTGCGGTACATTTCCGGCGTCGATTGCGCGGCGAACGTGCTCGACGCCAGCACGCGCTCGCCGACTTTCTGCACATACGACTGCACCTGGGGATCGTCGTAGAGTCCCATCTGCTGGGTGATTTCTTTGTCGGCTTCGGCGCCTTGCTGCACCTCCTGCTGCCACGAGTAGGCGTAGCTCTTCTTTTCGCCGTTCAAAGCGCTCGGCTCCGAGGCCGCGTATAGCGGGCGACTGACGAAGAGCGCGGAAAGCATAGTCGCGCCGGCGAGCAGCGAACGGCAGCGATGGCGAGCGAGGCCTGAAAGAAATCCGTTGGAGGTGTTCATAAACTGTAAGGTGTTTCCCGCCGCTGGCCCCCGCGCACTGGACAGGCTATTCCGTCGGCGGTTCGCGCCGCGCGGGTCGGGTCCGCGACCCACACAGGACGGACCGATGAGTTTAGATTTGCGCGGAGGCCCGGCGGTCCGCTCAAACTGCGCACCTTCCACCCTACGATCCACCATGAAGCTCGCGTCTCTCGTCGGTTCTCTCTTCGCCATCGCTACTTGCGCCAACGCCGCCGACACCGCGTTCCACGCCTGGGCGCCCACACCCCCGATGGGCTGGAATAGCTGGGACAACTTTGCGACGACGATCACCGAGGCGCAGGCGAAGGAGCAGGCCGATTACATGGCGGCGCACCTCAAGTCGCATGGCTGGCAATACCTCGTCGTTGACATCCAATGGTATGAGCCTGGCGCGAAGAGCCACGACTATCGCAAGAACGCGGTGCTCACCCTCGACGACTACGGCCGGCTCCTGCCCGCGCCGAATCGCTTCCCGTCGAGCGTCGACGGCGCCGGCTTCAAACCCCTCGCCGACTACGTGCATGCCTTGGGGTTGAAATTTGGCATCCACCTCATGCGCGGCATCCCTCGCCAAGCGGTCGATCGCAACCTGCCCGTATTCGGCACGAAACTCCACGCCCAGGACATCGCGAACCGCGCCAGCATTTGTCCGTGGAATCCGGATATGTACGGCGTCGATACGTCGAAGCCTGGTGCGCAGGACTATTATAATTCCGTCTTCGATCTCATCGCGTCGTGGGGCGTCGATTACGTGAAGGTCGACGACATCGCTCGCCCCTACGACGAGCATAAGAATGAAATCGAAGCGATCCGCCGCGCGATCGATCGCACGGGCCGTCCCATCGTCCTCAGTCTTTCGCCGGGCGAAACTGCCTTGTCCGCCGCTGAACATGTGCGGCAGCACGCGAACCTCTGGCGCATCAGCGACGATTTTTGGGACCGGTGGCTGGCGCTGAAGGAGCAATTTGCGCGGCTCGAGAAGTGGAATCCGCATCGTATGGCGGGGGCTTGGCCGGATGCGGACATGCTGCCCCTCGGTGTGCTCGTGCTCGGCAAACGGCAGTCCCGCTTCACGCCCGACGAACAACGGACATTGATGACCCTATGGTCGATCGCACGTTCGCCGCTGATGCATGGCGGCGACATGACGAAGACCGATGACGCCACCCTCGCGTTGCTCACGAACGACGAGGTGCTCGCGGTGAATCAGCACAGCACAAATAACCGCCCGCTATTCAATCGCGACGAGCTCATCGCATGGACCGCCCATGTGCCCGACTCGGCGGATCTCTACTTGGCCGTCTTCAATGCCCGCGACCGGGTCCGACTCACCCCGGAAAACGCGCGTTACGTCAGCCCGCCCGTCACTCGCGAAGAAGGCACGGTCGCCGAAATCGACGTTCCCGTAAAAGGCGGGACGAAGCTCATCCTCGCCGTGGAGTGTACGGTCGAAGGCACCGATCGCGACCTCGCCGTCTGGCAGAACGCTCGACTGGTCCGTGAGGACGGGAGCGAACACGCATTATCCGACATGAAGTGGGTTTCCGCCGATGCGCTGTGGGACAGTGCCGCGGTCCGAAAAGCGGGCGGAGCGAAGCCTCCAGCCATAACGGCGCAGCCAGATTGCGTGATCGAATATGCGCTCCCGAAGGAAGCAGTTCGATTCCGGGCGACGGCGACCGTCTTAGGAAAGGCCAAGGGAGCCAGCCCCATGCGCTTTCTGGTGGTCGTCGGCACGCCCGAAACCGACGCCAAACCAGCGACGGAGCGCGTCGAGGTGGACTTGAAAGCGCTAGGCTTTGCCGATGGCGCGCGCGTTCGCGATCTCTGGACGCACCGCGATCTCGGCGAGGTCAAGGGCACTTTTGCGCCGGAAATACCCTTTCACGGCGCCGGTTTGTATCGTTTGTCTCCCCGCTAGCGGTGCGGTCGGGCTAGCGCAGTCCGATCGATAACAGCTCAGAATCTGAACCCTTATCGAGATAAGGGCTCAGATTCTGACTCATTATCTTCACTACGGCCGCGGCCCCGCGGACAAAACCGGCCCGGCGCAACGCGTGTCCTACTTCGCCGCCTGCTCCGTCGGCCGATCCTTTGCCTGATCCTCGCGCATCGTCTGGATAAACGTCTCCGCGTCTTTGATCGACGCCTCCATATCGGCGACAAGGCGCGTCACATCGGCCTCGATCTCGCGTTGCGTCGTTGAAAGCGAAGCCAGCGCACGAGCATTCAGGTTATGCTTCAGAAAGAGCACTTGATCGCGGAAGGTCGCGAGCACGGGGTCCATGCGATCCGCCGCCCGCTTCATGACGCGAATCAGCTCCTCGTAGCGCGAACGTGTCCGATCGTACTCGCGCTCGGATTCGCGCCGGAGCGAGGCGTTGCTGTATTGCTTCAATTCCTGGTTCCACTCGCGAAACAAAGCTTGGGCCACGTCTTCGACCGCGAGGATGCGGTCCCGCACCTCTTTCGCTCGGGTCTCGCAGCGGGAGAACTCGCGGTTGAGCTCGTCGTACTTTCGCTGCAAATCGCCGCCGTCCGCCTTGGTCACCGCGAGGAAATGGTCGAGCGCACTGGTCATCTGCTCCTTCGCTTTCGTCTGCGAATCGCGGGAATCCTGCACGCGATCGACCAAGATCGCCCGCTTCGCGATGCCGAGTTTTTCCATCGCGCTATAGTACGGCGCCGAACACGCCGCCAAAGCGAAGCCCAGCGCGCCGAGCGCAATCACCACCGTGGATTTCATCGCGCTCTCGACCGCAACCGCGCCCAGAGGTGCCTTCGCACCCGGCCGGAAACGCGCGATTGAGCCGCAACACCAGCCCACCGCCCCACCGCCCAAAACGACATCCGGCCCCTCCGCGCGCCCAAACCAACGTGTCATCTAATGTATGACACTTGGCCCGGGGGGCTTTCGCGGCTGCGCCCTTTGTCTAC
>CBINOT010000328.1:0-4725 GCA_966252355.1 uncultured Opitutus sp.
AATAAATGGCGGAGAGGGAGGGATTCGAACCCTCGGTACCCTTGCGAGTACGCCTGCTTTCCAAGCAGGTACATTCGACCACTCTGCCACCTCTCCGGGTGCTCCGAGAGAACGCGTTGGGCCGCGCCACTCGTTGGACGAATGGTCAAGGAAGGGCGCCATTCCCACGCGGTCAACGGTAAATCCGTAGGTTGGCCGACTTGATCCGGGCATCGGAATTTCCCCGGTCGGCGCCCTCGGGTGCGCGCACGGCGCTCGTTTCCTCGCGTTGTCCGGGCTTCCGTACCGTTATGACGCTTTTTCGAAAAGCGACTTGCGCGACGCGCCGCGGAAGCCAACTCTCGAACGGATTTTCACGTCGCACAACCGCTCCCATGGTCACCGCCAACACTGATTACGGCTACAACAGCAAGGTCGAGGGCTCCGTGGTGGTTTCGCGCGCCGACGCGGTCATCAACTGGATTCGCACCAACTCGATGTGGCCGATGCCCATGGGCCTCGCGTGCTGTGCCATCGAGCTGATGGCCGTCGGCAGCGCCCGTTTCGATATCGCCCGATTCGGCGCCGAAGTGATGCGTTTTTCCCCGCGTCAATCCGACTGCATGATCGTTGCCGGCAGTGTCACCTACAAGATGGCCCCGCAGGTCCGCCGAATCTACGACCAGATGGCCGCGCCGAAATGGGTGATCGCCATGGGCGCTTGCGCGAGCTCCGGCGGCATGTACCGCAGCTACGCGCACATGCAGGGCGTCGATCGCATCGTTCCCGTCGATGTGTATGTGAGCGGTTGTCCGCCGCGGCCTGAAGCGCTGCTGGACGCGTTGATGAAGCTCCAAACGAAAGTGCGGACCGAGCCCGCTTCGAAGCGGCTGATGTCCGCCTAATCCGCGGACCGGGCGCGACGCTGCGCAACGCGCCTCGGTCAAATTCACGTCACCACGTCCTTCACTCTCCATTCCACTTCAATGCCCGACGCCGCCATCGCGCTGAAGGAAAGATTCCCGCAGGCTACCGATCGCCCGAGTGCCGATCACCCGGCGTTCAACGTGCCGATCGGCGATATTCCCGTCGTGCTGAAGTATCTGCGCGACGAAGCGGCGTTCGATCTGCTGATGGACATCACAGCGATCGATTGGGCGGAAGGCGTCTCGCCGCGCTTTACGGTCGTCTATCATCTCCTGTCCACGACCCGTCCTGGCAGCTACATCCGGATCGCCGCTCACTGCGCGAGCGATACCGAGCCCACGGCGCCGAGCGTGGTGAACCTATGGGCGGGCGCGAACTGGCACGAACGCGAATGCTTCGATCTGCTCGGCATCAAGTTCGAAGGCCATCCTGACCTGCGTCGAATCCTGATGTGGGACGGTTATCCGTACCACCCGCTGCGGAAGGATTTTCCGCTGGCGGGCATCGAGACCGATTTGCCAGTGGAAGATATTGCCGAGGAAACCGGCACGAAAGTCATCGCGGCACCCATGGCCGGCGGTCCATTTGTCGCGGCTCCGGGCGAGATCAATCTCACCGAAGCCGAGCCTCGCGCTAAAGACGAGAGCTGGAGCGATCGTCGCTCCCAGCCCGGCCAGAGCGAACTGCGGCAGGTGAAGGAATGAGCGGAGCGAACCTATGAGCACCGGATTTGCGTACCCAGACAATGCCGCGAAAGCCGCCGAGGCGGCGGAATTGGCGCGGGCCAAAGCGGCGGGCGAGCCGGCTGAATTTCAGACCGAGAAGATGTCGCTGTCGATGGGGCCTTCGCACCCGTCGACGCACGGCGTGCTCCGGCTCCAGATGGAACTCGATGGCGAGATCCTCACGAAGTGCGATCCGGTCGTGGGTTATCTCCATCGCGGCGACGAGAAGATCGCCGAGAACATGACGTACAACCAGTTCGTGCCTTACACGGACCGGTTGGATTATCTCGCGCCGCTCGCGAACAACATGGCCTACGCGATCGCGGTCGAGCGGCTCGCGAAGCTCGAGGTGCCGCCGCGTTGCCAGGCGATCCGCGTGATCACCGCCGAGCTCGCGCGCATTTCCTCGCATTTGATGGGCCTCGGCGCGTTCGGTTTGGATGTCGGCGCGTGGTCGGTGCTGTTGTACTGCCTCAACGAGCGCGAAAAGATGTACAAGCTCTTCGAGGAGCTGACCGGCGCTCGTTTCACCACGAGCTACACGCGGATCGGCGGCGTCACCCGCGACGTTCCGCCGGGCTGGCTCGAAAAGGTCAACGCGTTCTGCGACCAATTCCTGCCGATTCTCGAGGAGACGCTGAAGCTGCTCACGCGAAACAAGATTTTCATGGATCGCACGGTGGACGTGGGCGTCATCTCGAAAGAGGACGCGCTCGCGTACGGCCTCACCGGGCCGAACCTGCGCGGCTCGGGCGTCGCGCTCGATCTGCGGAAAGACAAACCGTACTCGGGCTACGAGCAGTACGAGTTCGACATGCCGGTTGGCACCACCGGCGATTGCTACGATCGCTATCTGGTCCGCGGCGAGGAGATGCGCCAGTCGGTGCGGATCATCAAGCAAGCGATCGCGAAGTTTCCCGAAGGTCCGTGGTTCGCGGTCGACGCGAAGAAGATTTTCTCGCCGCCGAAGGACAAGATTCTCACCTCGATGGAAGAGCTGATTCAGAATTTCATGCTCGTCACCGAAGGCCCGCAGATTCCGGCGGGGGAGGTGTACTTCGAGGCGGAAAACCCGAAAGGCATCCTTGGCTTTTACGTCGTCAGCAAAGGCGGCGGCGTGCCGTGGCGGCTGAAGATCCGTTCACCCTCGTTCTGCAATCTGTCCATTCTGCCGAAGCTCTGCGTCGGCAACCTGATCTCCGACGTCGTCGCGATCCTCGGCTCGCTCGATTTCGTCATGGGCGAATGCGACCGATGACCCAGCAGTAGATTATTGAGCCACAGAGAACACGGAGCTCAGACCCAGAGATCACAGAGCCAAACTTCCTGAATAGAATTTATGCATCGTCTACAGAGTAAAATTCCGAATCGCGCAGAGCGTATCTCTGTGAACTCGGATTGGGCCTCTGTGCTCTCTGTGGCGAAGATCGGTGCTTTTAATCAGTGATGAACCTCAAACCCGAGACCCTTCGCCGTATTGACGAGGTGATACCGCATTACCCGGTGAAGCGCAGCGCTGCGCTCCCGCTGCTGCATCTCGTCCAGGAGGACGTCGGCTACATTTCACAGGAAGCGATCGAATGGATCGCGCAGAAGTTGGAGCTGCAGCCGATCAACGTGTACGAGCTCGTCACGTTCTATCCGATGTTTCGGCAGAAGCCCATCGGCCGGCGCCACATCAAGGTTTGCCGCACGCTCTCGTGCGCCTTGATGGGCGGCTACAAGACCTGCGAGGCCTTCGAGCACGAGTTCAACACGCATCGCGGCGAGGTCTCGCCGGACGGCGAGGTGACGATCGAGTTCGTGGAGTGCCTTGCGAGCTGCGGCACCGCGCCGGTGGTGATGATCGACGACGACCTCCACGAGAAGGTCGACGCCGCGAAGGCCAAGGAGTTGGCGAAACAGATCAAGACCGAAGCGACGAAACGCCGCTGAGTTTTTAACCACGAATGGACACGAATAGACACGAATTGATGAACCCGCGGGCGATGCCGTCCGCTGCTTCGTGTCCATTCGTGTCGCTTCGTGGTTAACCCAATTTTTCCATGCCTGCGCCCCAACAACGCCGGATCATTTTCAAGCACATCGACGAGCCTGGTTACACGAACGACCTCGCGTGTTACCAGCGCAACGGCGGCTATGAGATGCTCAAGAAGGCCGTCGCGATGCAGCCGGCGGCGATCATCGACGAGGTGAAGAAATCGGGTTTGCGCGGGCGCGGCGGCGCGGGGTTTCCGTGCGGCGTGAAGTGGGGCTTGGTCGACCGGAAGAGCGGCAAGCCGATTTATCTCGTCGTCAACGCCGATGAGTCCGAGCCCGGCACCTTCAAGGACCGGTACATCATGCACCAAGATCCGCATCAGCTGATCGAAGGGATCATGATCACGTGCTTCGCGAACAACGTGAAGCAGGCGTACATTTATATCCGCGGCGAAATGCCGCACGGCGCGCGCATCCTCGAGAAAGCGATCGCCGAGGCGCGGGCGGCGAATTTTTGCGGACCGAACATTCTCGGTACGACCTACGGCTGCGAAATCTACGTGCACCGCGGCGCTGGCGCTTACATCTGCGGCGAGGAAACGGGCCTCATCGAATCGCTCGAGGGCAAGCGCCCGTACCCGCGCATCAAACCGCCGTATTTCCCGGCCGTGCTCGGGCTGTATCAATGTCCGACGATCGTGAACAACGTGGAGACACTCTGCCACGTGAAGCACATCCTCGAGATGGGCGGCGACGCGTACGCCAAGATCGGCACGCCGAACAACACGGGCACGCGCATCCTTTGCGTCAGCGGTCACGTGCAAAAGCCCGGTTACTACGAGTACGAAGTCGGTAAGATCACGATGGGCGAATTGCTCAACGAGGTCTGCGGCGGCCCGTTGCCCGGACGGAAATTCAAGGCGGTGATCCCCGGCGGCTCGTCCGCGAAAATTCTGAAATTCGGCGAGACGTTTACGTTGAAGAACAAGGATGGCTCCACGCGCACGTTGACGGTCGAGGACATCCCGATGGATTTCGATACGCTCGCGGCCTGCGGTACGATGGGCGGCTCCGGCGGCGTGATCGTGATGGACGACTCCGTCAACATGGTCGA
>CBINOT010000329.1:0-4686 GCA_966252355.1 uncultured Opitutus sp.
GCCAAGCGCCAGGAAGATCACGATGTCACGCCCCGGAAACGGCGTGCCGTCGTCTTGGAGGAGAGGAATCGAAAGCGCTGCCGCCAGTGTGACGCTGCCGCGCATGCCCGCCCAGCCGGCGGCCAGTATCATCTGCCACGATGGACGCTGCTCCGAGCGCCGCACCCGGGCGGAAACGAGGAACGGCAGGTACGCGCCCGGAAACACCCACGCGAGTCTCGCTAGGATGGCCGCCATCGAAATCGCGGCAGTGAATAGCGCGAGCTGGCCGGTCGTGTAGTGTTGCGTGACGCGGGCGAGCAGCGTCGGGGACTGCAGGCCGAGGAGAATGAACGCCAGGCCATTCAACCAGAACAGCACCACGACCCAGACGATCCAGGTCGTTTGCCTGGCTTGCACGCTCGTGCGCAGCGGATCGCGCCAGCCCGAATAAAGCCCCGCCGCGACGACGGCCAGGATGCCGGAAAGCTGCAAATGCTCCGCTGCCAGGTAAACGGCGTACGGGGTGAGCAGCGAAAGCGTGATCTCGATATATTCGTCCGACCGGTCGACGCGGTTGAGAAAGTCGCGCACGCGGCCGATGCTCCAGGCGATCGCGCCACCGAGCGCCAGGCCACCGACGGCGAGCCAGAGGAAATTCAGCGTCGCCACGCGCAGGGAGAACATCCCCGCGAAGACGGACGCGAGCGCGAACTTAAATGCCACGAGCCCGGTCGCGTCGTTCATGAGGCTTTCCCCGGTCAACACGGTCGTCAGTCGCGTTGGCACCCTGAGCCGGTGCGTGATCGCGGTGACCGCCACCGCATCGGTCGGCGACACCACCGCGCCCAGCGCGAAGCCCATGGCCAGCGGTAGGCCGGGACGAGCCACCATGCCACCAATCCGACGACGATCGTCGTGAGCACCACGAGCCCGGTGGCGAGCATCAGGATCGGGCGTCGCACCGCGATAAAATCGCGCAACGGCATCATCCAGCCATCGGCAAAAAGGAGCGGCGGAACGAAACAGAGGAAAAAGAAGCCGGGATCGAGTTCGACGCGTGGGAATCCGGGGACCGCTGCCGCCAGCGCGCCGCCGAGCGTGAAGGTGATCGGTTGCGGCCAAGGGGCGCGCCGGCCAATCACGCTCAGCACGGCGAGCAACAGAATGAGCAGGAGGGCGAGTTCGAACGCGGCCATGAGGTCGACGGGACGGTGCGCGATCCTGCGCAGCCGCGGCGCGCGAACGAACTTTATTTTCGAAGGCGGCGAAGCCTCAAATGAAGATTAAACTCCAAACTCCAAACTCCAAACTCCAAACGTACCCTTCGTCTACTTAGCGAGACATCTCGCGTCAGAAAGGTTTCTCGCAAAGACATCGAAGGGTGCGAAGGACGACTGAGTTCGCTTTTGCCTTTTTCGGCCTCATCGGGCTCTTCGTAGGCGGATATGAGTTCACTCCATCGTGTGCCGCTATGCTTCCGTCTGCTCACGCTCGTGGCCATGTTCGCGCTCGGGGGTTGTACGGCCGTGCCGCGGACGGCCGATCCCGTTGCGGCGAAACAGGCCGCGGCGTGGGTGCTGGATCGTTTGTATCTCGGCCGGAGTATCCCCGCCGGCGGCGAAGTTTCCGAGGCGCAGTGGACGCGGTTTCTCGCCGAAGTCGTCACGCCGCGCTTTCCGAATGGCTTCACCGTTTTGGCCGGCCAGGGGCAGTGGCGCGATAAAACCGGCGGGATCGAGCACGAGCGCAGTTTCATTCTCGAGTTCGTGCACCGCGACGACGCCGCGATGGAAAAGGCCGTGCAGGAAATCGCGGCCGACTACAAGCGGCGCTTCGCGCAGGAGGCGGTGCTGCGCGTGCGCGAGCAAGTCGAAGCGAGCTTTTAGTCGGTCTTTTCGCGGTTCCTGGACGCGCGGTCGAGCGCTTCCAGCGCCGACATGCGCCGTCGAAACAGGAGCCAGGTGGATCCAGTCAACGCCGCAACGAAGAGCATTTCGCCCCCGCGATTCCATTCGCGATGCGTCCATCCGCTATAAAGGAAAATCCCGAAAGCGATGGCGCCGCAGAAGCAGGTCAGCCCAAGGCCCACTTGCTTGAAGTAGCGTAAGTCGTCCAAGGCCTGCCGTCGGAACGCGGGGTCGCTGGCCGCGCGGCGATAAAATTCCGATTGTTTCATGGTGGGAAGGTTCGTCCTGGCAGCTGCCGCCGACGTTCGTTTCCGAACAGTTTTTTCGATTGAATGTCGAGAGTCGCCACGAACGATTCCGCAACGCGGTAACAAAAAGCTGACATGTGGGTCTTGAAGGAAAATGAGGTGGATGCGGTGCTGGCGGCGGATGGAAAGCGCCGGTTCGAGTATTTCATCCATCGCGTCTGTGACTCACGCAAAGTGTGGGGCCTGTACGAAGAGGGGTGGGCGAGCTTGGGCAATGACGAGACGAAGCTCATGCCGCTATGGCCGCACCAGGCGTTCGCTGCGCGCTTCACGCTCGGGAATTGGAGCAGCTACGCGCCGCGGGCAATCGAGCTCGACGAATTTCTCCATCGCTGGATTCCGCTGGTGAGGTCGGAGGGGATCGAGCCGGCGGTGTTTCCTAATTTAGCCGGCAGCGCGGTGCTGGTCAGCGCAGCCGATCTGGAAACGCAGCTGCGCCGCGAATTGGCCGAGTGTTACGGACGCGACGACTGAACGAGGGCGGCGGCTGACGCCGCAGGGGCTGGGATTTAGGGCGGAAGCGCACGTGGGCACGGTCAGGAAATGTAGGGCGGGGGCTCCGAACCCGCCGTTCCGGTTGTACGTGCGAGGGCGGAAGGCATTGGTTGGTGGACGAGTGTTTAGGGCGCGACGGCGCGGTTCGGAGACCCCGCCCTACATCGATCCGGTCTCGCGAGCAGCAGAGGGGCATGCGCAGCGCATCGAGTCGATAGTTAGCGTCGAGAGACGTTTGAGAAGCGCGGGCGGTGGACGTTCGTTCGGCGTCCCCAATCCCACCGTGTTCCTGGGCTGCGCGCCCTGAAGCACGCCGGCCGATCGCGGTCCGCTGCAGCGGACAGGGCGACTCGTTTGTCACGTACCCCGTTCATCAACCTACCTCTCCTGAACGTCATGAAATGCGTTCCTTTTCGCGAGCGGCTGCTCGCTTTGGCTGCGACTCCTGGCCGAGTCTTTGTCCGTCGTCATCTCGTCGTCATTGGCACTTTCGCCGGCGTGGTTGCGCTGACGCATCCCGTCGCTGGAAGCGTTGCACTCAGCAGAACTGCGGTCGGAAGCGCGACGAACTTTCCGACCGCCTCGATCAGCGGCGCCAATGGCACGCGTGCGTTTTCGACCATCGGCACCGCGAGCGGCGCAACCATTGCGACCGGCTTGGCCGAGTCGCGCTGGACCACGAGCGGCGTAGCTTGGGGCGAAGTGTTCAAGTGGACCGGCAGCACCGGCGTCACGCTGAGCGGCCTCTCGCTCGTCGTGAATTCCGTCTCGGCCGGCACCTATCAGCCGTTTCTATTCGATCTCGGCGCCGTGACGTTCAACAGCACGGCCAGCACGTTCAATCCCAGCGCGCTGACGAATCGGTTGAGCGCCGTCACCCTCACGCCGCCGGCGATCACGACGCCGTCGTTCCTAGAGTTCGATTTTTCCGGCGTCGACGCGATCGCCCTGACCAACGGGCATAGCTATGCGTTCGGGCTGCTGAACAAAAGCACGGGCAATATTATCATCGTGCGCAGCAACGGCGTGCAGTCCGACCCGAACGGCGCGCCGTTTCAAATCGGCAGCGGCGGCTTGAGCGGCACGAGCGCGACCGTGCCGAACTACGGCGCCGGGGTGCGCAATCTCTTCCTCGGCGTCTATACCACGACCACCACGAGCGGGCCGCCGGCGGCTCCGACCGGACTCTCCGCGACCGCGGGCAACGCGCAGGTGGCGTTGAGTTGGTCGGCGGTCACAGGTGCGACGAGCTATAACGTCAAGCGCTCCACCACCAGCGGCGGTCCGTATAGCACGGTCACGAGCGTCGCGAGCGCGAGCTTCACGAACACCGGCCTCATCAATGGCACGACGTATTACTATGTCGTTTCCGCGGTGAATGCGGGCGGCGAAAGCGCGAACTCGTCGCCCGCCAGCGCGACGCCCACCGCCGGCAGCTCCACGCCGCCGCTCGTGTATGCATCTGAAAACACCGGCGCGAGTTTCGCGAAACCGCCGTTGCCGACGATGGCGAATTGCCCGTACATCCAGCCGCTGCCCGACCCGTTCGCGTGGGGCAACGACCCGACCAATCTGAATGGCACGCGCTCCACGAGTTTCGCCGATTGGGAACACCACCGGAACGAGATCAAAGCGTATATCGAGAATTACGAGATCGGCACCAAGCCGACCGTGACCGCCTCGCAGGTGACCGCCAGCTATGCGAGCAACACGCTGACGGTGCGCGTTACCACCAACGGCCAGACGCTCACGCTCACTTGTGCGGTGAGCATTCCGGCCGGCGCGACGGCGCCATATCCCGTCTGCATCGGCATGAACGATGCGTACGGCTCGCTCACCACGAGCGATTTCACCAGCCGCGGCATCGTGTCGGTCGTCTACAGCCACGACCAAGTCACGACGTACAATAACCCCCAGTCGACGAATCCGTATTATAAGCTCTACCTGGCCCAATGGGGCAATTCCGGCCAATACAGCGCGTGGGCGTGGGGCGT
>CBINOT010000330.1:0-4674 GCA_966252355.1 uncultured Opitutus sp.
ATACGCATGCAAATCCTTCCGCGTCGCCAGCGAAACGATCGGATACCCGACGATCTGCCCCGGCCCGTGATACGTGATATCTCCGCCGCGATTCGTTTTCACGACCTCGATGCCCTCTCGCGCGAGGCGATCGGCCGGCCAAACCAGATGCGCATCGGCTCCGCCGCGCAGCCCGATCGTGAATACGGGCTCGTGCTCGGTAAATACGAGCGTGTCGCCGACCTCGCCGGCGATGCGTTGGCCGACCAACTCATCCTGCCGCGCCCACGCTTCGCGATAACGCGTGCGGCCCCAATCGACCACGGCCAATGTGCCTGCCGCGCTGCCGGTGGCAGCTTGGGTGGAAGGTTCCGCGTTCGACATCGGAGCCAGGATCGCGGGCGTGGGACGGGCGGCGCAACGCCGAAGATAAACCGGCGAGGGAAGGTGGAGCGTTGCGGCCCTCGGGTTCGGATGGCCGGCGGGACGACGGCCGCTACCTTATTGGTATCTTTTTGACGATAATGACGCCTGTGGGACAACCAATGTCCCATGGGCCTGGTATGATCACGGCCATGAATCGTTCCTCTCGCTCAAAGAAATGCTTGGTTCCCGTTGCTCTTTCCTGGTCGCTCGATGGCGCGCAGTTTCGTGTTACGGCGTGGCCGGAGGTTCAGTTCGAGCGTCGTTACGGCGACGAGTGGATTAGCGTGGTGGTGCATCCCGATGTGCTGAGTTCGCCGGCGACGCTTATCGAAGCCGCGGCGTGGCGCGCCTATCTGGAGTTTGTGCCCACCGAGGTACGCGAGTTTATCGGTTTCTTTCGGACCAGTCGTCTGGCGGCCCTGCACGTCGCCGCTCGCTGCCCGGCCATGGTGGCGGCTCTCGCCGAGACGCCGGCGCTTACCGCGTTCGTGATCGAGCACGCGATGCTCGGCACGCCTGGTTCGGCGCAATGGAACGAGTTGAACGCGGTTTACGATCGTTGCGGTGTGTTTGGGCTGCTCGACCGGTTGGCGTTGCCGTCCTCTCGCGACACGCTCGCGATCCTGCGGAACGTGATCGCGCCGGACCTTGCGCCCTCGTTGCTCGCCTCGCTACGCAAGATTTTGTGGCAGCCCCAGGGGATCTTCGCGTTGGCGAAGCTCCCGGCGATCACCGATCGCGATGTGGCGCACGCGTGCCACGCTCTGGCCGCGTAGCACGGGCAGGGTGCGGTCGTCGTCCCTTATGGGCGGGGCGACGAGGTGTGGCGCGGGTGTCCGGCCGGTCGGTCTTGCTTCGTGCGGCGAATGGCATGGGCGAGACGCCGATGCGACGACACGGGCAGGATGCCCGTGCCACGGCGGACCGCCACGGGTAGGGGCTCACGACTTTCCGTTTGCCCCGCGCAGAGCAGGCCGTCAGGGTGCGCGGTTCTGCGCTATGAGCGACATCCCTCAAGACATCACGCACGATCAACATGCGGTTCGGCGGCAGAAGCTCGCCGACATGCGCGCCGGCGGCTTCGACCCTTTCCGGGCGAATGTCCCGACGACCCATTTTTCGGCGGGCGCGAAATCGCTGTATGTCGAGGGAGAGGATTACAAGGTGCCCGTGACCGTGGCGGGGCGTCTCGTCACGTTTCGGGTTCAGGGCGGCAGCTCCTTCGTCAAAATCCAAGACCAGGAAGGTCAGATTCAGCTGTATTTCCGTCGCGACGTGCTCGGCGAGGAACGCTACGGCGTTTTCAAGAAATCGCTCGATCTCGGCGACATCATCGGCATCACCGGCGTGCTCTTTAAGACCAAGACCGGCGAAGTGACCGTGCGGGTCGATTCGTTCACGCTCGTCAGCAAAGCGCTGCGGCCTTTGCCGGAGAAATTCCACGGCTTGAGCGACCCCGAGCAAGTGTATCGGCAGCGGTATCTCGACGTCATCGTGAACGCCGAGTCACGCGCGCGGCTGCTGCTGCGTTCGCGGATCGTTTCGCAGATCCGGCGCTTCCTCGAGGACCGCAAGTTCATCGAGGTGGAGACGCCCGTCCTGGAAAATACGGCGGGCGGGGCCGCGGCCCGGCCGTTCGTCACGCATCACAATGCGCTCGGCGTGGATTTCTTTTTGCGCATCGCGACCGAACTCCGCCTGAAGCGGATGCTCGTGGGCGGCTTTGACCGGGTTTTCGAGATCGGCCGCATCTTCCGGAACGAAGGCGTTTCCCGCCGGCATAACCCCGAGTTCACCATGCTCGAGGTGTATCAGGCGTACAGCGATTACCGCGGGATGATGACGCTGATTCGCGACCTGCTCACGACCTTGGTGCGCGACGTGATTCGGCCGGCCGACGGTTCGCTCAAGATCAAGCATGCGGCGAGCGGCCAGGACATCGATTTCGGCGGCGAATGGCGCGAAGTGCGTTACAAGGACCTGATCAAGGAAGCGACCGGCGACGCCGATTGGTTCACGCGCTCGAAAGCCGAAAAGCTGGCGAAAGCCGAAGCGATGGGCCTCTCGATTCACCCCGGCTGGGAAGAGTTCGAGATCACGAACGAGATCTTTTCGAAGAAGATCGAGCCGACACTGATTCAGCCGACCTTCGTCACGCATCTGCCGAAGGAACTCTGCCCACTCGCGAAGTTGAACGCCGAGGATCCTTCGGTGCTCGATGTGTTCGAGCTGACCATCGGCGGCATGGAAGTGGCCCCGGCGTATTCGGAACAGAACGACCCCGATGTGCAGCGCGAGATGTTCGAGAAGCAAGCCGGCGAAGAGAAACAGAACATCGACCACGACTTCCTGCTCGCACTCGAGCACGGCATGCCTCCCGCGGGCGGCATGGGCGTCGGCATCGACCGGCTCTGCATTCTGCTCACCGGCGCCGAAAGCATCCGCGACGTGATTTTGTTCCCGCAACTGCGGCCAGGCAGCGCCGGGGTTAAGGCAGAATGAAGAATGCAGAACGAACCGCCGACGCGTTTGAGTCTGGCATTCTTAATTCTACGTTCTGCATTCTACCTTAGCCGCGCCGCGGCGTAACCATGCCCTGGTATTTCTACCTCGCGTTCAAGCAGCTGTTCCCGACCGGGCGGAAGTTTCCGTTTTTCACCGCGATCTCGGTGCTCGGCGTGGCGTTGGGCGTGGTCGTTCTGCTGGTGGTGCAGAGCGTGATGAGCGGATTTCAGTTCGGCATCCGGCAGCTGATCGTCGAGACCGAGGGCGAGATTCAGATCAAGGCCCGGACGTACATCGGCGAGTATCGCGACGTCGTGAAGCGGGTCGAATCGGTGCCTGGCGTGGCGGCGGCAACGCCGACGGCCACCGGGATGTTGCTCGTGCGCTACCAAGGGAAGTTCGCGCCGCCGCTGATGCATGGGCTCGACATGACGACCATCTCGCGGGTCGTTCCGCTCGAGCACTACGTGCGCGCCGGATCGTTCGACGATCTGGATGACGATACGGTGATCCTGAGCGCGGGCTTGGCGGAGAATCTCAATGTGTGGGTCGGCGACACCGTGGATTTGTATTCGCCACTGATCCTCGAGCGCATCAATCGCGATGAATTTTTGCTACCCCGATCGGTGAAGGTCGTCGGCATTCTCGAGTTGGGCCATCAGCAACTCGACAGCTCCAGCGTGTACTGCACGTTACGCACGGCGCAGGAACTTTACGGCCTCGGGAACATGGCCCACGGCATCAACGTCCGGCTCAAGCCCGGCTATCTCGAGGACGATGTCGTGCGGCAGATCGACGCGGTGCTGCCGACGGATATCCGAGCCTTTTCCTGGAAGGATAGTTTCAGCTCGTTCCTGTGGGTGCTGAACTTGGAGAAAGGCATGATGTTTTTCTTGCTGCTGATCATCGTGATCGTGGCGGCGTTTTCCGTGATGAGTTCGCTGCTGATTTCGGTCGTACGGAAGACCCGCGAGATCGGGCTGTTGGGCGCCCTCGGCGGGAAATCCCGGCATGTGGCGGCGTGTTTCTGCGCGCAGGGTTTTTTCATCGGCGCCTGTGGGACGCTTGTGGGGCTGGCGGCCGGTTTCGGGCTGCTCGCGGTGCGCAACGACATCGTCCACGGGATCGCGCGCGTGATGCAGCGGGAAGAGGATCTGCGGCGGTTTTATCAATTCAGCGATCTGCCGGCGCACACGACCTCGGGCGACGTGCTGAAGATCGTCGTGTTCACCGTCGTCATCTCGACGTTTGCCGGATTATTGCCCGCCTGGCGCGCCGCGAAGTTGAAACCGGTCGAGGCGCTGCGCAGCGAATGAGCCGTCGCATCGTGAATTCCTCGTTTCAAAGCAACGGATCGTCCGAAGTGGGTGGCGCTGCTTGGTGTAGCCGGGGTCCTAGACCCCGGTCGGAGGATGCGCGAAACTCGGGCGGGCCGGGCTCTAGGAGCTCAGCTACATCAAACCAGCGAGCGGTCTGTCTCACGGTCGGGCCTGACCGGAGGAAAAGGAGGCGCCTATGAATCCTGTTCTCACCGCGCGCGGACTCGCGAAAACGTATTTGAGCGGCGATCGACGGATCGCCGTGCTGCGTGACGTGACGTTGGAAGTTGCGCCCGGGGAAAGCGTGTCGATTCGGGGCGAATCGGGTTCGGGAAAATCCACCTTGTTGAATCTCCTCTCCGGACTTGATGCACCGGACAGCGGGACGATCCACTGGGCCGGTGCGGCGCCGGCCCCCGATCGGCGGGCGCAGTATCTCGGGATG
>CBINOT010000331.1:0-4662 GCA_966252355.1 uncultured Opitutus sp.
GCCGGTGGTCGTGACCGGGTCTCCCTTCATTCCGCTCTGGGGCACGAAGAAGGCGTTCTATGCCTCGGGCAGCGGCACCAAAACGCTGACGTTTTCGTACACCATCGCCGCGGACGACCCATCGGTTTCGGGCTTTGCCGCGACCGACATTCTCTTAGGCGACGGATCGATTACCACCACCGACGGCGTGTCCGCGGGGCGGCACATGTCGTTTTATTTCGGCAGTCCGCCCACGATTTATGTCGTGAACTCGGCGGCTCAGCCGGCGGCGATCACGTCCGTCACGGCGTATGGGCCGACGCCGGCCTGGAATCAAGTGAGTGTCACGATAGCCTTCAGCCAGAATGTGAGGCTCGCGGGCCCGCTGTTGCTGCATCTCACGATCGGCGGCGTGGCGCGGACCGTGGCACCTTCGAGCGTATCGGGCAACAAAGTGACCTTCGTGTATAAGCCGCAGCCCGGAGACCAGGGCACGGTCGTGCTCCAAAGCCCGTTGGAATCCGGCGGGTCGGTGGTCGGCGAGAACGGGTTGGCGGCAAATCTCGCGTTCAATCCACCGGACACGTCCACGATGTCCGTCGACGGCAATCCGCCGCCGCCTCCGGTCATCACGTCGGTCACGCAGGGCGGTATGCCCACGTTCACGGGCACGGCCGACCCCAATAGCCGGATCGAGATCGTCATGCCGTCGGGCCGAACCGGAGTGGCGACGACGGCGGGATCCAATGGGCAATTTTCCCTTACCTGGGGCGGGTACGGCGTGCCTCCTCTCCCGGCGGGGACGTATTCGTTTTCTGCCACGGCCACGGACGCGCTGGGTAACACCAGCGCCCCCTCGGCCGCGGTAGCGGTCACGGTCTCCTATCCGCACAAGCCGACCACGCCGGTGATTACGAGCGTCTCGAACGGCACCGTTTACGGGACCGCCGATCCCGGAACGACCCTCTACCTGCTGCGGGATGGGAATTTCGTGTCGTATTCCTCGACGACCGTCCAGAGCGACGGCACGTGGCATACGTTCGGCTGGTTCTCCAACGACAATTCTCAAAGCCTGACATTCACGGCCGTGGCCGTGGATTCGGCGAAGGAAGCGAGCGATCTCTCGGCCCCGGTGACGTATGTCCTCAAGCCAGTGCCGGTCGTGCAGAACGCCACGGTGACCGGCCGAGTCGGCGCGGCGATCGAGCCGGTGCAACTCCAGGCGACCAACTCGCCCTCGTCGTTCTCCGCCGCGTCCAACCTGTTCAACTACGGACTCTCCCTGTCGCAATTCGGCATTTTGACCGGCACGCCCACGCAGCCGGCGGATGGCGTCGCCGTTTCCTTCACGGCTTCCAACAACGCGGGCCAATCGGCTCCGGGCACCATTACGTTGAACATCGCCGCGGCGACCACGACGCCGCCGCCGCCGAGCGGCACGAAGACGGATCAAACGATCACGTTCAGTGCGCCCGTGAGCGCCGTAATGATCGGGCAGCCGATCGCGTTGGGCGCGACGTCGAGCGCGGGCCTGCCGATTTCGTACACCGTAATCGGCGGCAACGCGACGCTCAGCGGCACCACGCTGACGCCGCTGAGCACCGCGACGCTGATCGTCCGCGCCGCGTCGGCCGGCAACGATGCTTACAATCCGGCCTCGACCGACGTAAACTTCGGTAATCCGCAGAAAGCCGCGCAGACGATGGTGGCGTCGACGACGACGCAGACGGTGAAGGCCGGATCGACGGTGACGCTGGAGGTGACGAGTTCGTCGGGTTTGCCCGTCGTCTATACGGTGATCAGCGGCCCGGCGACGGTGAGCGGCAACACGCTCACGGTGACGGGCACGAGCGGGACCGTGCAGGTGCGGGCCTCGCAGGCGGGAAGCGACACCTACGCGCCCGCGAGCGATCTCACGCTGAACTTCACGATCGGACCCGTCTCGACGAGCCGGCTAGTGAACATTTCCTCGCGGTTGCACGTGAGCGGCAACGATGCGGCCGGCGCGTCGATCGCGGGCTTTGTGGTGACAGGTTCGTCGCCGAAGCAATTCCTGATTCGTGGCGTCGGACCGACGCTCGCGGCCTACGGCATAAGCAGTCCGCTGGCATCGCCACAACTCAAGCTCTACGACGAGCACTCGGCCGTGGTGGCGACGAACGCCGGTTGGAACGACGATCCGCAGATTGCCGCCGCCGCGAGTGCGGTGGGAGCGTTCAGATACAACGCGGGCAGCAAGGATGCCGCACTGCTGGTCATGCTCGCCCCCGGCACGCACACCGTGCAGCTGCTGTCGAACGGCAGCGGCACGGGCATGATCGAAGTGTACGACGTATCGGCGGTCTCCGAATCGACGAAGCAGTTGATCAACATCTCGACGCGCGGGACCGTTGGCTCTGGCGATGACGTGTTGATCGGCGGGTTCGTGATCACCGGCGATCAGCCGAAGCGCGTATTGATTCGCGGCATTGGCCCCAAGCTCGCCGACTTTGGTGTCGCGGGGGCGCTGCGCGACGCCGCCGTGACGGTGTACGATTCCAAGCAAGCGGTCGTGGCGAAGAACGACAACTGGGGCACGCCGCAGCCGCTCGCCGTCGGCCAGCAAGTCGGGACCGCCGGTGAGATCACCGCTGCAGCCACGGCAACCGGCGCATTCCCGTTGTCGGCCGGCAGCGCCGACGCCGCGGTGTTGCTCACGCTTCCGCCCGGCGGCTACAGCGCAGTCGTGACGGGCGCGAACAACGCCTCCGGCGCGGCGATGGTGGAGATCTACGAAGTGCCCGAGTGACGCTGAGGTCGCCCCTTCGTTGGCCGCGCCGGGCCGCGGCCCGCCCGCAGGGGTACCGCGGTTTTTCCCTCCAGGTGTTCGAATCGCTCCACCCGGCGCCCGAATCGGCGCGGCGGCGCGCCTAAGAAACGCATCACTTGCCCGTTTTAGGATCAGATCAAAACCCCATGAATCTAAAACGAATCGGTCTCCTCGCGTTCGTGTGTGCCGCCGGCCTCTCTGCCGACGTCACTGCCGGCGAGCCGCGCGACTATGCTCGCCTTGCCTTCATCGCATCCGGTGCCAGCCGAAAGCCGTTGAGCCCGGATGAATATGTCACCGTCGTGGTCGAGGGTCCGTACCTGTCGTACGAACAGTCGGCGATTCCGGCGACTGGCGAGGTCGAGTTCGTCGACCGTCTGCTCAAGACCAAGGGCGTCTCCTACGTCGCCGTCTACGCCCGCCAAGGGATCAAGTACGGCGATCTCGTTCGGGCCATGGACGTCCTGCGGAGCACGGCCGCGAAGCACGTCGGGATCAGCCTGGCCGAACTGAAACCCGGCCGGAAACCCTAGCGCGGAGCGAGATAATTCGTCAATTTAGATGGGTTATCTCACATAACACATCATTTTTGACGAGTTACCTCCTATCCGCTGCGGTCAACAAGGTAGCGCGGTCGTCCCGAGCGCCATCGATTTTCCCCGAAGCTATCGGATCAATCGCCGCCGCGCTGCGCTGACTAGCGCTTCTTGCCAGCTTTCGCCGACGACCGCGCGGTACGCGTCGCGCTGCGTCCCGTCTTGCGTTCGGCACCGCGCGCCGACGTGGCGGAACTGAGTCCGGCATCGCGAGCGTCTCGGTCGTTTTCGGGCTGTCCACCGATGGCGCGTTTGATGTCGGAATCTTTGGCCACGGACTTGGACGAGGAGCGGGGTTTTTTCATGTCGGCGGAGATCTTGGCTAAAAACGCGCCCGCGGCCTATCAGGCCATCCACCGCCATCTCTGTGCGGCGTCGTCCTACGCGGGGCGCTTCACGAGGTGGGCGGATGCGTTGACGGACGCTCGTTCTCGCCGACCGTAAGCGCATCTTCGCACCGCCAATGATGTCCTCTTCCTGTCCGCCGTGCGGCCAATCGCTTCTCCACGTGGCGGTCGTGCTTCGCGGGCGCCTGAAATCGATCGTCGTCGGTTTGTCGATGCTGGCTCTGCTGCTTCTAGGCGGATGTCGATCGGTCTCCGCGCTGACTTCCGATTGGCGCATCGCGGTCGATGGCGATGTGAAGGAAGCGGCCGCCGCGCTCAATCGCGCCGCCGTCGAGAGCGGTGGGGCGGTCCTGAGCGCCCCGAGCGACGTGGGTTCGTCCTACGCGTTCGGGACGGACGTGGTAGGTTTCCGCGTTCAAGGATCCGACGTCGCGATGTTCGTCGGCACGTCGACCTCCATGCCGGCTTTAAAAACGCACGCCGAACGGCGGATGGAGACGCTCGCGCGCCGGATCGTCACTCGCGCGAGCGAGACCTCTCGCTTGGCGCTCCGACTCCAACGCGCGTCCGACTCGTCGTCGGCCGCCATGATGCCGTCGGCGGAGTCACGCTCACCCGAACCCGCCATCGAGGCCGCGAATCCGCGCATGAAGGAGTTTGCCGCGTATCTGGAACGGCTAGCGGATACAGTGCAGCGCGAATTCGATCGGGTGGTCATGGCGGGCAATGTTTATCCTCCGCCAAAGACGTATGTGAAGGTGAGGTTTCTGCTGCTCCCAGACGGTCGGGTGGGGGAGATATTGGGCGTGGATAATCACACGACGGACCACGGCATGAAAGCGGCATTGAGCGCGATCACGAATCCCGCGCCATTTCCTGCGTGGTCAGACGCCATGAAAGCAACGCTCGATCCCCACGGCGAAGAGCTGGC
>CBINOT010000332.1:0-4611 GCA_966252355.1 uncultured Opitutus sp.
CATGATTTCGTCGTTGTCGTGGACGCTCAACGCCCCCGCGAGCCGGATCGAGCCGTCCTCTGGCAGGTCGATCGCCCAGACGCCGCTGCCGCCGCGATTGATCAGCCGGTAATCTTCGAAACGCGTGCGGACACCCAGCCCGGCTTCGCTCGCGACGAGGAACTTGGCGTCGTGGTCTACGACCTCGATCGCTTGCAAGAAATCGCTCGCGAGCTTGAAGCGCATGCCCGTGACACCGCCGGTCGCGCGGCCGGTGGCGCGGAACAGCTCTTCGTTCGTCTCGGGATCGCGTTCGCGGAAGCGGACGGCCAAGCCTTGGTTCGAGACGAGGATCAGCTCGTCGTCTCCCGTGGTCAGCACCGTGCCGATGACGGTGTCGCCCTCGGCCAAGTTGATCCCGATGAGACCGCCTTCGCGCGTGGCGTTGGCGTAGTCTGAAAGCGCGCTCTTCTTCACGACGCCCGCTTGAGTCGCCATGACGAGATAACGGTCCTCCGCGAAATCCTTCACGCAGAGCATCGCCGCGATCTTCTCGCCCTCGCCAAGCCGGAGGAACGAGGTGACCGACTTGCCCTTCGAGGCCCGGGTGCCTTCCGGCACGTCGTAGACCTTCTTGGCATGGCACTGCCCCTTGTTCGTGAAGAACAGGATGTAGTCGTGTGTGCTCGCAGTGAAGAGATGCTCGACGAAGTCCTCGTCATACGTCTCCGCCCCGATCACGCCTTTGCCGCCGCGCTTCTGGGAGCGGTAGTCGGCGACCGGCGTGCGCTTGATGAAGCCGAGATGGGAAACGGTGATGACGCAGCCTTCGTTCGGGATGACATCTTCCATCCGGAATTCGCCGATCGCGGCTTCGATGATCGTGCGGCGCGGCGAAGTGTACTTCGCCTTCATCTCCATCAGCTCCTTCTTGATCAGCGTGAGCAGCTTTTCCTCAGATTCGAGAATGCCGCGCAGTTCCTCGATCACTTTCATCAGTTCGAGGTACTCGGCTTCGATCTTGCCGCGTTCCAGGCCGGTGAGCTGGTACAAGCGCAGTTCGAGAATGGCGTCGGTCTGCCGCTCGGACAGCGGGTACTTCGCCATCAACTTCACCTTCGCCTCCTCGCGATTCGAGGACGCGCGGATGATTTTGACGAAGTCGTCGAGGTTATCGAGGGCGATGATGTAGCCTTCGAGGATGTGGGCGCGATCGAGCGCCTGCTTCAGGCGGAATTTGGTGCGGCGGGTGACGACATCGCGGCGGTGCTCGATGTAGCACTCGATGAGCTCCTTGATGTTCATCTGCTTCGGCCGCTTCTTGTCGAGGGCCAGCAGCGTCACGCCGAACGACGACTCGAGCGCCGTCTTTTGGAAGAGCTGATTGATGACGACCTTCGCCTGCTCGCCACGCTTCAGCTCGATGACGATGCGCGTATTCTCGTCGGACTCGTCACGCAGATCGCGAATGCCGTCGATTTCCTTTTCGCCGACCAATTCGGCGATCCGCGTCACCAGCGAGGCGCGGTTTACGTTGTACGGGATTTCGGTGATGACGATCTGCTCCATCCCGCCCTTCGTTTCCTCGGTGTGGGCCTTGCCGCGTGTGCGGACGATGCCCTTGCCGGTCTTCAGATACGAAAGGATGCCTTCACGGCCGCTGATGACGCCGCCGGTGGGAAAGTCCGGGCCCTTGATGATCGTGCAGAGCTCATCGACGGAGATATTCGGCCGATCGATGATCGCGCACGTCGCCTCGATGATTTCGTCGAGATTATGCGGCGGGATGTTCGTCGTCATGCCCACGGCGATGCCCGTGGAGCCGTTCATCAACAGATTCGGCAAGGCGGACGGAAGCACCGTCGGCTCGGTCGTCGATTCCTTGTAATTCGGGACGAAGTCGACCGTGTCTTCTTCGATGTCGCGCAGCAGGTCTTCCGCAATGTCGCGCAAGCGCGCTTCGGTGTAACGATAGGCGGCGGGTGGATCGCCGTCGACCGAGCCGAAGTTGCCCTGCGGATCGATGAGCGGGTAGCGCATCACCCAGGGCTGCGCCAAGCGGACGAGCGTGTCGTAGACCGAGCTGTCGCCGTGCGGGTGGTAGTTTTTGAGCACCTCGCCGACGACGCCGGCGCATTTGTCGAAGGCGCGATTGTGGAGGAGGCCTTCGCGCAGCATCGCGTAAAGCACGCGACGTTGCACCGGCTTCAGGCCGTCGCGCGCGTCCGGCAGGGCACGCGAGACGATGACGGACATCGAATACTCGATGTAAGCCGTCTGCATGATGTCGGTGATGTTGGCCGTGGAGAGTTTTTCGTTCGCGGTGTACACGGAAAAGGAGCGAGTAGTGAGTAGCGGGTGGCGAGGAGGTGCGAAGTCGCGGGCGGCGGGAGGAAAGCGAGGGTCTTCATGCTCGCTACTCGCTACCCGCTACTCGCTGCTTCAGGTCAGACGTCGAGGTACTGCACGTTCAGTGCGTTGTCTTCGATGAACTGGCGGCGGGGTGGGACTTCGTCGCCCATGAGCAATGTGAACAAAGCGTCGGCTTTCGCGGCGTCGTCGATGTTCACCTTCAACAGCCGGCGCTTCTCGGGATCCATCGTGGTTTCGAAGAGCTGCTTCGGGTTCATTTCACCGAGACCCTTGTAGCGCTGGATGCTGAGGCCCTTGCGGCCGTTCACGCGGATCTGGGTGATGATTTCCAATGGCCCGCGAAGCTCCGTGGTGTTTTCGCTCTTCTGCCCCGCATTTTCAGTGATGGTGAACTGCGGATTTTCGGTCGGCGAAAACTTCGCGATGTCGAGACCGGCGCCGGCGATCGCTTTCAACAGCTTCGCCATTTCGGTGCTCTCGAAGATCTCGTGCTTCGTCCGACGGATGTTGGCGACGCCTGGGCGGCGTTCCGGCACCAGCGGGGTGTCCGCGGCGTTGTCGAGCTGGTCGGTCAGGTCCGCGTTGAGCTTGTTGTCCGCGATGTACTGCTTCAGCGCCGTCTCGTCCTTCAGGAACGTGTGGCTCTCCTGATTGCCCTCGCGAATGCGGATGATGTACCGCGGCAGCTCGTGCGTCGCGGGATCGTGGCTGTCGAGGTATTCGGTCAGCGTCGCTCCGTAGCGGGTGACGCCGGTGCCGAGCTTCTCGAGCGCGGCCAGGTTTTCGACGATGCGGTCGAGCTGCGACGGATTGTACACGTGACCGTCCGAAAGCCGCTTCAAGATGACGTCCTCGGAACCCAGCTCGAGCAGGATGCGGTTCAATTGCTCGTCGTTGTCGACGTACTGCTCGCGCTTCTTGCGCTTGATTTTGTAGAGCGGCGGCTGGGCGATGTAGACGTAACCGCGCTCGATGAGGCCTTTCATCTGACGGTAGATGAAGGTCAGGAGCAGCGTGCGGATGTGCGAACCGTCGACGTCCGCGTCCGTCATGATGATGATCTTGTGGTACCGCGCCTTATCGACGTTGAAGCCGCCCACTGAATCGTCGCCCTCGCCGATGCCCGTGCCGCAGGCGGTGATGAGCGTGCGGATTTCCTCGTTCGAGAGCACCTTGTCGAGACGGGCCTTCTCGGTGTTGATCAACTTGCCGCGCAGCGGGAGGATCGCCTGGAAACGGCGGTCGCGTCCTTGTTTGGCGGAGCCGCCGGCGGAATCGCCCTCGACGATGTAGAGCTCGGTGTCTTTCGGATCGCGCTCGGAACAGTCGGCGAGCTTGCCGGGCAGGCCGCCGCCGGAAAGCGCGCCTTTGCGCACGGTCTCGCGGGCTTTGCGGGCGGCTTCGCGGGCGCGAGCGGCGTTCAGCGATTTGTCGACGATGCGTTTCGCGACGGACGGATTCGTCTCGAAGTACATCATCAAGCCTTCGTACGACGCCGAGCCGACCAGGCTCTCGACTTCGGGGGACAGCAGCTTGACCTTCGTTTGCGACTCGAACTTCGGATCGCTGTGCTTGATCGAGATGACGGCAGCGAGCCCCTCGCGCACGTCGTCGCCGGTGATCTGCGGGTCCTTCTCCTTCAGCAGATTGTTGGCTTTCGAAAACTGATTGATGGCGCGAGTCAGCGCGCTGCGGAAACCCGAGAGATGCGTGCCGCCGTCGGGATTGTGAATCGTGTTCGTGTAGCAGAGAACCTGGTCGTTGTACGTGTCGTTGTACTGCAGCACGACCTCGATGTGGACCTCGGCTTCCTTGTCGTCCAATTTGACGCGCGTCTCTTTTTTGATGGTGACCGGCTTGGGGTGCAGCGGCGTCTTGCCCTGGTTCAGCTGGCGGACGAATTCCTCGACGCCATCCTTATAGTAATAGCGTTCGGGTTTCGGCTCGGCGGGACGCTCGTCGGTGAAGACGATTTCGAGCCCGGAATTCAGGAACGCGAGTTCGCGGAGCCGCTGGCTGATGCGGCTGCTCTGGAAGACGGTCGTCTCGCGAAAGATCTCCGCGTCGGGCTTGAACGTGATCAGCGTGCCGGTGCCACGCGCTTTGCCGATGACTTCGAGTTTTTTCACGGTCTTGCCGCGCTCGAACTTCATGTGATGGACCTTGGAGTCGCGCGAGACCTCGACCTCGAACCACTCCGAGACGGCGTTGACGCACTTGGCGCCGACGCCGTGAGTGCCGCCGGAGAACTTGTAGCCG
>CBINOT010000333.1:0-4575 GCA_966252355.1 uncultured Opitutus sp.
AACGGTCAGTCCTTAGACCGCAATTCAAGCTACAAGCTGGCCTCCTAGAGGCCGGCAATTCAGCCCGCGTCGATGAAGGTAGCGGCGTCGTCCCGACGGCCATTGATGAGGTGGCGATGGGGGCGACCGCCGCTACCTGGGCGGCTCGAGCGGAACGCTCAGCAACGGCTTACCCTCGGTGGCGGTCGACGATGCGCGCAGGTTGCACATTGCTGAATGCAAGAATACGCTTGGATTCTTGGTGAGCGCGGGCTGACTTCAGCCTTCGCTCTCCTTGCCGCCCCGTCACCCCGCTTCTGCCCTATGATCGATCATGTTTCGTTCGACCTCGGACGCATAGCGTGCCGCCTTGCGTCGGCGAGGGGGTTGAAACGCGATAGTGTCTTCGGTAACCGTTCGACTGCGACACGTGTCTTTTCTCAGATAACTGATACTCTCTTCTGCCCTTAACGTCTCTTCACCCCTTGATTCGATGAATCGCTTGCTTCGTACCCTTGCGTTGATCGGTGCAATTTGGCCCGCGTTGATATGTCGCGCGCAAAATGTCGTGTTCAACGACTCCTTCACCGCGGATGCGCTGAATCCTGCCACCTATCCCACGGTCACCGGCACCAGCACAGGCTGGGACGTGCTGACGAACAAGTCGTCTCCCGCGCCGACTGAAGCCGGCGGCATCCTTACGATCAACATGGCCGGCACGAGCTCCGGCTTCGCCGAAACGCAGGCGCTCTTTTCGCCCGCCCCGGTGCAGCTGTTGCCGGGTACGTACGTGGAGCTCACGGCGACGTTCGTGCCGACGTTCGTTCTCACGAATCCGAGCGACAATCTCATCGTCGGTCTTTTCAACTCGGGTGGATCCGCCCCGCTTTCGGGCCTGCTCAACAGCGGCCTGAGCAACGGTCTCACGAACTTCGCCACGGGCGGCGCAAAGGGCTGGATCGGTTACAACGCCAACATTCCGCTCACGGGCTCCGCGCCCAAGATGCTCACGCGGCCCGCGCAAACCGGTACCAACAATACCGTTCAAGACGTCGTCATCGATTCGCAATCCACCTCGGTCGGCTACAGCACGCCCGCGGGTGTCAGCGCGAGCAGCGTCGGTGCGATGTCCACGACCTTGGTCAATGGCTCGACGTACACGTTGAACTATCGCCTTTCGCTATCCGCCGACGGTCTGACGCTGACCGCGGCATTGAGCCTGTATAACGGCACGGGTACCACGGGCACGGGCGCCAACACGCTCGTGGGTTCGTACACCGGGCGCTTTACCGGCGCGACGCTGCTCACAAAATCGTTCGACGCGCTCGCCTTCGGTTGGCGGGCGGACGCCGGTACGAGCAGCCCCTCCAATCTCAAATTCAGCGCCCTCACGGTGAAGACCACCGGCGGCGCGCCGTGGTTCACCACCCAGCCGCCATCGAGCATCGCCGTTTCGATCGGCAGCAACATGACGCTCACCACCGCCGTCGGCGGCACCGTGAGCGCGTATCAATGGCAGGTGAGCACCAACGGCGGCTCGACGTTCGCGAACCTCGACCCAGTGGCCAACCCGTCGGCCGCGACCGCGACGCTGACGATCAATGATGTGCAGAACTCCGACGCCGGGATTTATCGCGTGATCGCGTCGAACTCCGCCGGCGCCACCACGAGCTCGAGTTGTAACGTCACGGTCTCGGCCACGCCCGTCGCGCCCACCGTCATCATCAATCCCGTGGGTGCCACCGTTCTGGGCGGCACGGCGTACACGTTCAATGTCACTGTCAACGGCACATCGCCGCTCAGCTACCAGTGGTCGTTCAGCAGCGACGGCACCACGTACGCTCCCATTGCCGGCGCGACAAGCGCGTCATACGCGATTCCCTCGGTGTCGCTCGCAAACGAGGGCTATTACAAGGTCGCGGTCACGAATGTGGCCGGCAGCGACACCAGCAGCGCGGCCCAACTGGTCGTCAACCAACCGTTGACCATCACGGCGCAACCCGCCGGGACGGCGATCGCGCTCGGCGGCAGCGCTACGCTCTCGGTCACCGCCGTCGGCAAGCCTTCGCCCACGTATCAATGGTACCTCAACGGTACGGCAATCGGCGGCGCGACGAGCGCGAACCTTACGATCGGCTCGGCCACCGGGGCGAACGCCGGCATCTACACCGTGGTCGTCGCCAATTCCGCCGGGGATAGCGTGACAAGCGCCGGCGCCGCAGTTGCGGTGGTGTCGCCCACGCTCGCCGCGACGGCTCGCACGCCGGTGTCGACGGCAACGGGACTCGAGCCGGACACGCGACTCACGCTCACGTTCAACCAGCCGATCGTGGTCGGCGTCATGGGCAAGATACGGATTTACGACGCCTCGAATCCGACCACGCCTGTCGATACGATCGACCTCATCACCGCGACCGCGCTCATGAAGACCTTGCGCGCCGCGAGCACGATTTCGACGCAAGCGCTGCCGGTGCAGAACAAGACCGTCGGCGGGCTCACGAATTTCAATTACTACCCGATCACCGTTTCCGGCAACACCGCGACGATCTACCCGCGCAACAACGTTCTCGGCTACGGCAAATCGTACTTCGTCACGATCGACCCCGGCGTATTCACCGACAGCTCGGGGCTCTCTTATTCCGGCATTCCCGATAACACCGGTTGGACATTCTCCACGAAGACTGTCGGACCGGCGAGCGGCGCGACCTGGATCGTCGTCGCGGCGGACGGTTCGGGCGACTTCTGCACCGTGCAGGGCGCGCTCGACTTCATTCCCTCCGGCAACACGACGCCCCGCACGCTGTTCATCAAGAAGGGCACGTACTTCGAGGAAGTGTACTTCTCGAGCAAGCACTCGATCACCTTCCTCGGCGAGGATCGCGCGCAAACCGTCATCGCATATCCGAACAATAATAACTTCAACAACGTCTCCGGCTCGTACCATCGCATGACGTTCCAGGCCGACAAGGCGAACAACGTTGTGATCGCCAACCTGACCGTGTTGAACTCGACGCCGAAGGGCGGCTCGCAAGCCGAGGCTCTGATCCTCAACGGCACGACGACAGCTCGCGCGATCGTCACGAACGTCACGCTCTTCAGCTACCAGGATACGTTGCAGGTGAACGGGCAGGGGTACGTCACCGACTCGCACATCTCCGGCGACGTGGACTACATGTGGGGTGGCGGACCTTGCTTCTTCAATAATTGCCAGCTGACCGCGCTCAGCTCCGGCGGTTACCACACGCAGATTCGCAACGGCAGCACGGCGCACGGCTACGTGTTCTATAACTGCACGCTCGACGCTGCCGCGGGCGTCAGCGGCATGTATCTCTCGCGCATCGATCCCAATCCGTCGGCCTTCCCGTTCAGCGAAGTCGTTTATCTGAACTGTATCATGGGCACGTTCAACGGTTCGACTTACGCCACCTCGATCAGTCCGGCCGGATGGCTGTTGAACAACACGCCCGACCAGACCGCCGCGAGTGCGCCGAATATCCACTTCTGGGAATACAACAGTCATTACAGCGACGGCACGCCGCTCAACGTTGCCTCGCGCATTGGCGCGTCGAAGCAACTGACGCTGGCGAACGATGCCGCGACGATCGCGAACTACAGCACGCCGTCTTATGTGCTGGGCAACGGCTGGACGCCCCAGCTCCCGCCGTTGATCGCGATGCAACCGACGGCGCAAGCGATCGACTCGGGCAGCAGCTTCACGCTGAGCGTTCAGGCGTTCGGCATTCCGGCGCTCACGTACCAGTGGCAGCACGACGGCGTATCGATTCCCGGTGCGACCAACGCCAGCTACCTGGTTGCTAGCTCGGCGGGCGGCGATGCCGGCACGTACACGGTTCTCGTCAGCAACGGCACGACGACCGTCGCGAGCAGCGCGGTCGCCCTGGTCGTCCACGGTGGACCTCCGGTGATTTCGTTGCAACCGGCGAACACCACGGGGCTGCTCGGCACGACCGCGACGCTCAGCGTTTGGGCCGTCGGCGATGGTCCGTATTCGTACCAATGGAGCAAGGACGGCACGCCAATCTCGGGCGCGACGAATCTCTCACTGCGTCTGACGGGCTTGCAGGCGTCGGATGCCGGCAACTACTCGGTTGCGGTCTCGAACGCCGGCGGCACGACAGCCAGCAGCGCGGCCTCGCTCGCGATTGTCAGCCCGGCGGCTCCGGTGCCGACGTTGCCCACGATTCCGGCCGCGCGTTACGATGTCACTGCGTACGGCGCGTTGGGCGACGGCGTGACCGACAACACCGCGGCGATCCAAGCCGCGATCAACGCGGCGAAGGCTGCGGGTGGCGGCACGATCGAGTTCCCGCCCGCTTCGGCGGCTTACTTGTGCGGCCCGATCACCGTGTACAGCAGCATGAATATCCAAGTCGACGCGGGTGCGAGCTTGCGCGCGCTGCCGTTCGGCACCTACCCCCGGAGCACCACGGCGCCCGCGCATTTCATCACGATCAACAGCTCGTCGACCGACGTGGAGTTCAGCGGCGGCGGCGTGATCGACGGCGACGGCGCCGCTTGGTGGGCCGCCTTCGATGCCGGCACGATCACCGCACGGCCGCGGCTCGTGCAGATCAA
>CBINOT010000334.1:0-4498 GCA_966252355.1 uncultured Opitutus sp.
TGATGGGGCTGCTCTTCCTGGTCACGCTGTATGCGTTTGTCCGTTATACCGAGGCCAAGCGAGGAACGTGGTTCGCGCTCGCCGTCGTCTCTTGCGCCGCCGGCATGGCCACCAAGGAGGTGATGGTGACCGCACCGGTGGTCGTGCTCCTGTACGATCGCATCTTCATCAGCTCCACCTGGCGCGAAGTCTGGCGACGACATGGGCGAGTGCATGCCATTTTGTTTTCAACGTGGTGTCTGCTGGGGCTGGTCGTGGCAATGGCCGGCAATCGCGGCGGCACCATCGGACCGGCGGCGGGCATCGCCTGGTGGCAATACGCACTCTGTCAGTCGCGGGCCATTTGGTTGTACCTGCGGTTGTCGGCTTGGCCTCATCCGTTGATCCTCGATTACGGGTCGGATTTCGTCGGGCTCAGCACGGCGCTCCCGTTTGTGATCTTCGATCTGGCGCTGATCGCCGTGATTGCGCGCGGGCTGCGGACTGGAAGGCACGCCGCTTTTCTCGGCGCCGTTTTCCTCTGCATCCTCGCCCCGAGCTCGAGCGTCGTCGGTGGCAGCCGCCAAATGCTCGCGGAGCATCGGATGTATTTGCCCCTCGCGGCGGTCGTCCTCGGCGCCGTGGTGTTCGCGTTTAGGATCTTCGGCCGGCGTGCGCTCCTCGCCGGTATGGTGCTGGGCGGCGCGCTGGTAAGTACGACCGTCGCCCGCAATCGTGTCTATCAATCTGACTTCACGTTGTGGAGCGACACTGTGGCGAAACGTCCGCAAAATGCCGGTGGCCACGTCAACCTTGGGCTCGCGCTGGAGAGCATGGGCCACCTGGCGGAGGCCATGGCCGAATATCGCCTCGCGGAGCGGCTCGATCCGAATTCGGCCGATGCTCACAATAATATCGGCGAAGTCCTTTGCTCGACCGGACAGGCCGCCGAGGCCATCGCGGAATTCGCTATGGCGGTGACGCTCCGGCCCACGTTTGCAGCCGCCGAAGCGAACCTCGGAGGGATGCTCGCGAGCACGGGTCGCGCGGCGGAGGGCATTCCGCACCTCGAACGTGCGGTGCAACTGGCGCCTGAATCCATCGACGCGCAAAACAATCTCGCGATCGCGCTCCTGGAGGAAAACCGGCTCGAAGACGCGCGCGCGCATGCCCGACGAGCGCTCGAGATCGAACCGCGCTCGGCCGAAGCGCACAACACCCTCGGCCTCGCCGCGATGAAATCCAACCAGCCCGCCGAAGCCGCCCAAGAATTCTCCGCGGCGCTTCAGCTCGACCCCGGGCACGAGCGCGCCCAGCGCAACCTCGCGCAAGTCCGCTCCACCCAGTAGGTGCGGTGACTATCGTCGACGCCGACGGTGAATCGAAATTCACGCTGACCTTGGGGCGAACCCGCCCTTGAGTGCCGCGATGGGTTTCTACGGCGAGCGAATCCTGCCTCACCTGATCCGACTCGCGATGCGCGACGCACGTCTCGCGCCGTATCGTGAGCGGGTTGCCTCCTCCGCGAAAGGCCGCACGCTCGAAATTGGCATCGGCGCCGGCGAAAATCTCTCGCGCTATGGCACGCACGTCACCGAGCTCGTCGGCCTCGAACCGAACGCCGGACTGGCGGCAATGGCGCGACGCGCGAGCACCCGCGCGCCGATGCAGACAGAAATCGTCGAAGCGACCGCCGAACAGATGCCGCTCGATGCCGCTGGCTTCGACACCGTCGTGATGACTTGGACGCTCTGCTCGACCCACGACCCAAATTCCGCCCTGCGCGAAATACACCGGGTATTGAAACCCGACGGTCGCCTGCTGTTCGTCGAGCATGGACTGGCGCCAGACCCGGGCGTACTCGGATGGCAGCGGCGGTTGACGCCTCTGTGGAAACGCATCGCCGGTGGATGCCATCTCGACCGAGCGATGAGCACGCTGATCGCGGACGCCGGGTTTCAAATCGAACAACTCGCCACCGGCTACGCCCCAGGTCCCCGGCCGATGACGTTCATGTATGAAGGTGCCGCGCGGCCATTGCCGTGAACGACAGCGTGACGCCGTGCCACGCGAAACCCAATTTAGTCGGCTCTCGTAGCGGAAGCCGTGAGGCTTTCGATCACATCGAGCCCGGCTTGTGACCGAGAGCAGCCGTCTTGGAGACTCCATTTGAGTCGCGTGAAACAGAAAACGCCTTCCCGAGCTGGGAAGGCGTTTCTTTTAGCTGGCACGCTGGGCTTCACTCCGACGGCCGACCACCGGCGCGTAGCGGCATGGGTTCATGGAGTAACTCGCCCGGCCTTTGCTGAGCGATCGGATGTCCATGGCGTAGCCGAACAACGCCTGCAGCGGGACCTCCGCGCGGACCGTCGACTGCACGCCATCACTGACCACGTCGCGGATTTCGCCGCGCCGACGCGTGAGATCGCCCAGGATTTCCCCCTGGTATTCGGTCGGCGTGTTGACTTCCACGGCCATGATCGGCTCGAGCAAGACCGGCCCGGCGAGCGCCATCGCGTTCTTGAACGCCATGCGCCCAGCGATCCGGAACGCGATCTCGGACGAGTCGACGGGATGGAAGGCCCCGTCGACGATCCGACAACGCACGTCGGTCACCGGACTGCCTTGCAGCACGCCGTTCCGGAGCGCGTCTTCGATGCCCTGGATCGTCGGACGGATGAGTTCTTTCGGAATCGTTCCGCCGACAATCTCGTTCTCGACGACGTTACCACCCTCGGGGTTCGGCTCCAGCACGAGCACGACGTCACCATACTGGCCTTTTCCGCCAGTCTGGTGCTTGTACTCGCCTTCGGCCTCCGCCGGGCGAGAGATCGTCTCACGGAACGCGATCTGCGGTCGGCCAGCGAGCGTGTCCACCTGATAGTCATCCGCCATGCGCTGGCGCGTGATTTCCAGATGCAGTTCGCCCATGCCGGAGAGTAGGGTCTGTCCCGTTTCCGGATCGGTGTGACAACGCAGCGTCGGGTCCTCGGCCACGAGCCGCTGCAGCGCGAAGCTGAGCCGCTCCTGGTCGGCACTCGTGCGCGGTTCGATCGCGAGCGACACCACCGGCTCGGGGAATGTGGGCCGTTCGAGGAACAGGTCCAAATTCGCCGAGAGCGTGTCGCCCGTCGCGATGTCCTTGAGTCCGAGCACTGCGCAGATGTCGCCGGCACGTGCCTCCGTGATGTTCTCCTGGGCGCCCGCGCGCAGCCGCACCAGCCGCGTGACCCGCTCGCGTCGCCGCGTGCGCGGATTGTACACCGGCTGGCCCGGCTTGAGCGTTCCCTGGTAGAGGCGCGTGAACACGAGCAATCCGTTCGGCGTGCTGGTCAACTTGAACGCCAGCGCCACCAATGGCGCCGACGCGTCGACCGCCAACGCCTGGACGTTTTGCTCTTCGTCGACGGCATGCGGACGCACGTCGAGCGGACTCGGCAGATAATCGACGACCGCATCGAGCAGGCGCTGCACGCCTTTCGACTTGTACGCCGCACCGGGAAGCACCGGCACAAAGGTCCGTGCGATCGTGGCGCGACGCACCGCCGCCGAAAGGTCATCGTCACTGATGACTGCATTGCGGAGATACAACTCGCCCAAAGTCTCATCAACCTCGGCCAAGCGCTCGATCAGTTCCGTGCGTGTCCGCGCGCTGCACTCCACTTCAGACGCAGGAATGGGTTCCCACGCCGGATGGAGTCCGCGCGCGTCGTCCTCGGTGGTGCCGAAGCGCGTGAAACGCTGTCGAATCACGTCGACGACGCCAATAAAGGCGTCCTCGGTGCCGACGGGCAGATAGACCGGATGCGCATTCGCGCGCAGGCGCGTGCGAATCTGTTCCACGACCCGAGTGAAGTGGGCGCCGACCCGATCCATCTTGTTGATGAAAGCGATGCGCGGGACGTGATACTTGTCGGCTTGCCGCCAGACGGTTTCGGACTGCGGCTGCACGCCGGCCACGGCATCGAACGCGACGATCGCGCCATCGAGCACGCGCAGCGAACGCTCCACCTCGGCGGTGAAGTCGACGTGTCCGGGCGTGTCGATCAGATTGATCGCGTGCCGCTGACCGGCGAACCGTCCCTGCTCGGTGATCCAAGCACAGGAAATCGCCGCCGCCTTGATCGTGATACCGCGAGCCTTCTCGATCGCGGTGTGATCGGTGACGGTGTTGCCGTCGTGGACGTCGCCCATGCGATGGATTTCACCGGCGTGGTAGAGGATACGTTCGGTGGTGGTGGTCTTGCCGGCATCGATATGAGCCGCGATGCCGATATTTCGGATAAGCTGAGTGTTCATAGTGATCTCCTGCGTGCGCGAAGGTGCGATGGCGTCGGCTCCTTTGGCCGACGCGGGAAATGCCGCGAGAAATGGGCATGAAAAAACCGCCGGGTGTAGGCACCGGCGGTTTCAGCGGCAGAACTTCGAATGCCTAGCGCGAGGCAACGACGAACCAGCCGCGGTCACCACCGGTGCCGCACAGGCTGAAGTTCGACAAGAGAAGCTGCGTTAACATTGG
>CBINOT010000335.1:0-4493 GCA_966252355.1 uncultured Opitutus sp.
CGAAGGACTTTTCGCGCATCGCCGCGCCGACGTCGTCGCCCAGCCGCTCCAAGCCTTCCGAACAAATCCGCGCGTACTCAGCGCGCTGGACGTCGGTGAGCGGGCAAATGAGGTCCATCTCGACCTTGGGCGGCAGCTCCGTCGCGACTTCGTTCTTGGTCCGACGCAGGATGAACGGCGCGAGTTGGGCCCGGAGCCGATGGAGCGTGCCTTCGCGATCGGCATTGAGTGCCGCCTCGAACGACGTGCGCGAGCCGAGCAAGCCGGGCAACAGGAAGCGGAAGATGCTCCAGAGATCGAGCTGACGATTCTCGAGCGGCGTACCGGTCAGCACAATGCGATGCTGGGCGCGCACGGCAAAACACGTCTGCGTGATCTTGGCGTCGGGGTTCTTGATGAACTGGCCTTCGTCGAGAACCGCGTAGCCGAACTCGGTGCGGTCCAGAAGCGCCCGATGTTTGCGCAATTGAGTATAGCTCGCGAGCCACACGACCGGGTCTTTGCGCTGCGTGAAATCGTGGCCCGTCTTCAACACGTCGACCGCCAAATGCGGGAAAAACTTCGCGATTTCTTCGCGCCACACCGGCACCACGCTGGCGGGGCACACGATGAGGCACGACTTGTCGGCCAGCCGACGCGCCGCCAGGAGCGAGAGGACCTGCAGCGTCTTGCCGAGGCCCATTTCGTCGGCGAGCAGGCCGTGACAACCGACGTCGCAGAGGTGATGCAGCCACTCGACGCCGCGCCGTTGGTAAGGGCGCAGCAGTTCGGGCAATTTCGGCGGGGCATCGGGCGCCGCGAGCACGCTTTGCCGCCAGCTTTCGATTTCCGGCGAAAGCGTCAGCTTCAAGCGCGCGTCGTTGAAGAGCGAAAAAATCAAGTAGGGCGCAACGGCGCCGCCCTCGGCGGCAACGGCCCCTTGGGTCTCGCTGACATTCTTCTGCCAGGCGCTGAAGCTTTCCCATTTTTCGGGAGCGAGCGCGACGATGCCGAGATTCGGCAAGATGACCGGCTGGCCGCCGCGCTTCAGCAGCGCGTTCACTTCGGTGTCGGTGAGCATCCGCTCCCCCGCCCGGAAAATCCAACGCAGATTCAACGCCGTGCCGCCCGCGCCGCGCGAACCGCCCGCCGTCGCCGGCGCCCGCTCGGCCACGGCCTCGATGTCGACGGTGCGCGTGCCTTTGAGCAGGTTCGCCGACTTGTCGTCGAGTTCGACGGCGAAGAGCTTCTTCCACGCCGGCAGCACCGTCTTCAGGAAATTCGGGATCTCGACCAGCGACTCCATGATGTAGACGCCGGTCTCCTGATTATAATGGAAGTGCGCCTTGCGCGCGTAGGCCGCGAGGCCGATCAGCTTCGCGCGTTCGCTCGACGTGACGTGGCCGTTGCCGTTCGCGTGAGCGTCGGGCCCGAGCGCGGCGTGCTTCGTCTTTTTGTCGGCTTCGAGCCACACGGCTTGGAAAGTCAGACCCGCGCTCTTCGTCTTGAATACAAGGAGCAACGTGCGCGACGGCGTCGCCGCGTGGCCATTCGACCCGCCGGTCGTGTCAGCATGGCCGTGTCCGTGGCCATTGCCATGCGTGGCGGTGGCGGCGCGACGCGCAGCGCCCAAGCCGATACCATGGTTCGCGGTCCGGGCGGCGGGGGGCGAAATATGGCTGCTCGTTCCGGTTGGCCGACCGATGCCCGTGGTCCCGCTCGTCGTGCGCACAGGTGCGGGCGCATGGCTCACGCTCGTCCGCTGGGCCGTACCGTTGCCATTGCTATGGCCGTTCGCGGCCGGCGTGCGCGGCGGCTCGCCGGGAAGCGGCGAAATTTCATCGGCCACGAGCTCCTCGATTTCGTGCAGACCGGCGACCGCCAAAGCGCGGGCGAGTTGCTCATCGGAGGACGAGGAACGCACCGAAAGCTTCTCGGCCGTCCATTCGATGACGGCGTACTCGTCGCGTTTATCGACCCGGCGATGTACGATCGCATCGTGATCCGTGAGCTCGAGCTCGCGTACTTCGCCATCGCGGTAGATCTGACGACCTAACTCAAGTTGTTGCTCCGTAAACGCGCCGGCCCAGTCGTCGTCCAACTTTGTAAACCAGAACTCCAGCGATTGAGGTGTATAGACCCGCTTTGGCCCGTGCGACTGCATCACGTAGAAAAGTTCGACCGTAGAAACCGAGAGTGTCGGTGCAATCCCTAACTTCGGTAAAAAACCTCGGAGCTGAAATCTGTCTGCGAATTAAAGGATTCCGGGGCGAATAACCGCCCGGAGAAGGCGTCGCGTCCAACCTTCACGCCCATCCTTCCCGACGCCTCGTCAACCGCCCTCTGTAAGCCGGCAGTTCCGAACCGCAACCGCGCCTCGGCTCGCGGTGAGTTTACGCGCGACGTTTTGCCGGCGCGGCGGTGGACGAGGGCGCCTTGGCGAGTTCGGCGCGGATGATGCGCCACGTACGGTCGACGGCGCCGGCATTCGCACGATGCCACGCGGCGGCCGCCTTCGCGAGCGCTTCGCGTTGGGTGGCATCGTGAAACAGTTTGCTGATTTCGACCCGCAGCTCATCGGGATCCGCCACGGAACGCGCGGCACCCCGCGCCAGCAGCTCTTCGGCGATGCGACGAAAATTGCTCATCCCGGGGCCAAACACGATCGGCTTTTCGAGGGCGGCGGCCTCGACCGGGGTTTGGCCTTCGGTGTGCGGCGCGAGGCTTTTGCCGACGAACACCAAGTCGGCGAGCTGCGTCAGTTTGCGCAGTTCGCCCGTCGTGTCGGCGACGGCCACATCGACTTCGCCGGGGGCATTGCCGCGCGAGCGAAAATGAAAACGCAGTCCGCCGCGGCGCAGCACGCGCTCGATTTCCACGCGGCGTTCCGCATGACGCGGCACGAGCAGGAGCGAGCAGCGGTGCCCGATATCGTGCACGGCGCGCAACGCATCGATGAGCGCCTCTTCTTCGCCGGCCCACGTCGACGAGCCGAGCAGCACAAAGCCCGTCCCGAAGCCCAGTTCGCGGCGCAATTGCTCGAGTTCGGGGGCGCCGAGCCGCGGGATCGCGAGGTCCAGTTTGATATTGCCGGTCGTCGTGATTTTTTCCGCCGGCACGCCGAGCTCGCGAAACCGCGATTCGTCATGACTGGACGAAGGCAAGATGCGCGTGACGCCGTCGAACATGAGCCGCGACACGCCAGGGAAACGTTTCAACGACGCAAAGCTCCGGTCGGAGATGCGGGCATTGATGCACAGAACCGAAACGTCGCGTTTCGCGGCTTGGCGGAGATGTTCGGGCCAGCGTTCCCCTTCGGTGATGATCGCCACATCGGGCGAGATGCGGCGCCAGGCACGGCTCGAGAACGGCCACCAATCGATCGGGAAGTAGCCGATCCCGACCGTGAGTCCGCGGTAGCGATCGTTCGCCACCCGGTACCCCGTGCTCGTCGTCGTCGTGAGGTAAACTTCAACGCCGTCGAGCCGCATTTTTTCCAGCAGCGGACCGATCGCGAGCATCTCGCCGACACTGACCGCCTGCAGCCAAATCCGCCGAATGCCTTTTTTGCGCGGAAGCTTGGGATGCTTGCCAAATCGCTGGCCGAAATTTTGCCGGTAACCGCCACGCCGCCGCATGCGCCACAGATAACGCGGCGAAAGGAGCAGCAGGACCGGCACGAATAGCAACCGATAGAGCCAGAGCATGGATCGCCTTCTCATTGCGCCGTGTGGGGCGCCGAAGCAATCCTGCAAACGCGGCGCAATCGCCGACGTGGCCTTCCGAACAATTCGCCGTCGGAGTTTTCAATTCCCCGATTTTGTGCCTTGTTGCACCCCTATATCTATGCGTCGCCTTGTCTTGCTGCTGTCGTTTCTCGCGTTCTTCACCGTCGGCCGAACCGCTCAGCCGTTCGCCCAGTCCGAAAGCGATTTGAAGGCGGACCCGGCAGCGCGCTTTGGCACACTGCCGAACGGCTTGCGTTACGTGATCCGGCCGAATCATGAGCCGAAGAATCGCGCGTCGTTGCGGCTGCTCGTGCAAGCGGGCTCGTTGAACGAGAAAGAAAACCAGCGCGGCCTCGCCCATTTCCTCGAACACATGGCGTTCAACGGCAGCGCGCATTATGCGCCCGGCACGCTGATCGAATTCTTTCAACGGATGGGCATGAACTTCGGCGGCGACACCAACGCCAGCACCGGGTTCGACCGCACCATCTATATGCTCGAGCTGCCGGATACGAAGGACGCGACGCTCGCGGAGGGTTTTCGCGTCTTCTTCGATTACGCCAGCACCCTCCTCCTCCGGCCCGAGGACATCAACAAGGAGCGCGGCATTATTTTGAGCGAGAAGCGAACGCGCGATTCCGTCGGGTACCGCACGATCGTCGCCCAGCTCGGCTTCATGCTGCATGGGTCGATGTTCCCCGAGCGCTGGCCCATCGGCGAGACCGCGGTCATCGAGCAATCGCAGCGCGACCGTTTCGTCGATTTCTACAATGCCTGGTACCGCCC
>CBINOT010000336.1:0-4431 GCA_966252355.1 uncultured Opitutus sp.
GAGCGTGAAGGTGTCGGCGTCCTCGGTGACCGTGACGGCGGCGGTGCTCGCGGGTCGCAGAATCGAGGGCGAGGCGGCAGTCGCGAGCCCGGCGAACGTGAATGCGGCGCAAGCGGCCGTGATCAGGAGAAGGAGACGGCGCTGGGGGTAAAACGCGGCGAGAGGCATGGCCTGAGGATTCCGCGAACGGACCGTTTTGTAAATCTTCCTCGTCGCTGCGAGCGCCAGCGAGCGGATCGGGGAGGCGGCCCACCGAACACGCGAAAGACACGAACCGAGGGAGGCCGTCGAAGTGACGCCTCCCTCGGGGGAGATGGCGCGTTAGGGATAACGCGCCCCGCCAAGCCTTCGCTCCGCCGGTGCGCATTTCGCACGGATCGGCCTGCCCGGAGGTCAGGCCCTATCCCGGCGTAATCCTGCGGCGCAAACGGTCGGACGCGGTCAGTTGAACTGCCAGTAGTTGAAGTTGAACAGGAAACTGCTGCCGCCGGTGAACCGCAGGTAAACGTCGTGGACTCCGGTCGTCGTGGTCACTGTGGTCGTGCGGGTCGTCCACGTCTGCCAACCGCCCGTGGCGGGGACCGAGCAGGTGCCGATGAGCGTGCCGGTGGAGCTGCCGGTGCGAATCTCGATATTGCCTCCCGCGCCATTGCTGGCGACGCGAGCCGTGAAGCCGTGAGCGCCGGTGCTGCCGAAATCGACGCCCGCAATCTTTACCCAGTCGCCGTTCTGGATGTAGCCGACGTCCATGCCGCCTTCGCTGCACTTCTCGGTTTCGATCCCGCTTTGCGCCGCGAACGTTTCGGCTTCTTGCCGCACGAACGGATTCACGTTGGCGGTCTGCGGCATTCCATTGGTGGTGTACACGATCTTCTGGATCGTGCCGTCGGCATTGTAGTTCAACCGCTCGCAGCCGAGATTCCGGCGATAGGTGTCCTGAATGCCCGCCTGGATCGCGACGTACCGATTGTGGTACGCGTGATACCAGACGCCGTTGAAGCTGAAGATCGAGTGGTGATTGTTGTTGTAGTTATCGCTCGGCGGACGATCGGCCAGCGTGCCGCGATAGGTGAAGCCGGTCGTCGGATTGTTGCTCGTGCAGTAGTCGATCCGCTGTCCCGTCGACCCCGACGTCGAGTACGAGAAGTAGTACATGCCATTGCGCGAATGCATCCACGAGGCTTCGAGGAAATTGTTCGTGTTGCTGATGGGCGTGGCCGAGCCCGACGTGCTGATCATGTCGCTGTTCAACTTGATCACGCGCGCGTTCGCGGCGTTGTTGCCGCCGAAATAAAGATAGGCTTGTCCGCTGCCGTCGATGAAGACGGCCGGGTCGAAATACCATTGGCTCGTGCCGCTGGCGCCCGGCGTGCTCGAATTGACGAGATAGCCGCCCTTCGCATCGGTGAACGTGCCGGTCGGGCTGGTGGACGACGCGACGCCGACGCCCGACGCGCTGTTGCCGAAGTAGAGGTAGAATTTACCGTTCCGCGCGATCACCGCGGGCGCCCAGGAATTGTTGGCCCAGGAGGCGTTTGTCGGGACGCGGAAGACTTCGCCGTGATCGGTCCAGTTCTTCATGTCGGCGCTCGAGACACAGACGATGGATTTCATCTGGTAGCCGCCGGTGACGGGATTGTCGTCATCGTTAGAGCAGTAGAGATAGACGCGACCGTTGTAGACCATGGCGCCGGGGTCGGCGAGGTAGCGGTGGCTTGCGATCGGGTAATCGGCAAACGCGTGGTTGATCGCGCCGGAAAGCGCGACGAAGAACGACAGCAGCAGGCTTAGTTTTTTCATGGGGAAACGGAAAAAAGGCGGTCCGAACCGCGTACGGTTCGACGGCAGAGCGCGTTTTGCGCTTGCGCGCAAATTCACACCAGGACGGGGGGGGTACTCCTGGCCGAGCGGGTAGCGGCTCGACGCTGAGCGCAGCACAAGCGAGACCGGCGCCGTGGTCAAAAAACGCGTTGCGCTAACTATGACGCGGAACGCGCACCACGGCGCCCCGCAGGCGGCCGCACTCCGCCGCCGCTCAGGAATGAAATCGTTCGGCGCAGTTTTCCGATGGCTTCGCCGCGGCTGCATCGTCGTGGGTCATCGGCGAGGTCTTTGCTGCGCGAGCCACGGGTACCTCGCGTCCGCGCTAATACCCGTTGCCGGCGCATAATCGTGCTTCCCGGTGCCGCAACGGAGTCCCACGCTGAGGCTGCTTGTCGAGGCGCGACGAGCTGTTCTCACCATGTTGAATCCAACCATTATCCAGGGCGGCATGGGCGTCGCCGTATCCAATTGGCGACTCGCGCGCGCGGTTTCGAAGCGCGGCGAGCTTGGCGTCGTGTCGGGCACGCTGCTCGCGGTCGTCCTGGCGCGCCGGCTGGCGGACGGCGATCCCGAAGGCGACATGCGCCGAGCACTGGAGCATTTTCCGGTTCGTGAGGTGGCGGAGCGCATCCTGCGGCAATACTTCGTCCCCGGCGGACGTCAGCCGGGCGCGGCCTACAAGCCGGTGCCGATGCCGACGCTGCAGGCCGGCGCGGCGTTGACGGAGCTGACCGTCGCGGCGAATTTCGTCGAAGTATTTCTCGCGAAGGAAGGGCACGACGGCGCGGTCGGGATCAATTTGCTGGAAAAAATCCAGCTGCCGACGCTGGCGTCTTTGTTCGGAGCGATGCTCGCGAACGTCGACTATGTGCTCATGGGCGCCGGCATTCCCCGCGCGATCCCGGGCGTGCTCGATCGATTCGCGGCCGGCGAACCCGCGAGCTTGAAGATCGAGGTCGATCAAGCCGCCGCCGGCGAAGAGTTCGTGTCGAACTTCGACGGCAAGGCATTCTGCGGCGGAGAAATGCCGTATGCGCTGACGCGCCCGCGCTTCCTCGCGATCGTTTCGTCGGCGACGCTGGCGCTGACCTTGGCGAAGAAATCGAACGGCCGCGTCGATGGCTTCGTCGTCGAAGGCGAGTTGGCGGGTGGCCACAACGCGCCGCCGCGAGGCCCGATGCAATTGAACGCCGCGGGCGAACCCGTCTATGGGCCGCGCGATGTCGCGGACCTGACGAAAATTCGCGAGCTGGGCTTGCCCTTCTGGCTCGCGGGCGCGCAAGCGACACCGGAGAAGCTGGCCGCGGCGCAGGCCCTCGGCGCCGTTGGCATTCAGGTCGGGACTGCCTTTGCGTTCTGCGACGAGTCGGGCGTCGCGCCGCATTTGAAACGCGCGGCCATCCGCGTGGCGTGCGCGGGCACGGCCAGGGTGTTCACGGATCCCGCCGCTTCGCCGACGGGCTTTCCCTTCAAAGTGGTCCAATTGCCGGAGACGTTATCGGACGCGGAGCGCTATGCCGCGCGCGAGCGCGTCTGCGATCTCGGTTATTTGCGTCAGCCCTATCGGCGCGAGGATGGCACCCTCGGCTACCGCTGCGCCGCGGAGCCGGTCGACGACTACGTGCGCCATGGCGGCAATGCGGCCGACACCGTCGGTCGCAAATGCCTTTGCAACGGCTTGGCGGCGACCGTGGGCTACGGCCAAGTTCGCGACGGTGTCGAAGAAGCGCCGCTCGTGACGGCGGGCAACGAAATCGCGTCGCTGGCGCGTTTCGTCCTCGAGCCAGAGGCCCATTACACCGCCGCCGACGTGATCGATTACCTGCGGTGTAGCGTTTCGGCGGTATAGATTCGAACTGCTTGGTTTGGCCTCACGCGAAGGTTGCGCAGGGCGCAAAAAGGTCATGGAGCGTCCGATCCTTCGCGCCCTTCGTGACCTTCGCGCGAGACCAAGGATTGGTCGGGTCGAATGGTTCGGTTGTAGCACGGCGTCTGACTTGCGGACGCCTTTCTCGCATCGCTTCTCAAAACCGATGTCCTGCATTGGAGCCATCCGCGGCGCTCCAGGCGTCCGTTCCTAGCCCGCAAATTTCACACTCCAAACGATCACAAACGGTGGGTCACAGGGCACACAGAGCTCTGTGACCTCTGTGGCGATAGCTTGGGTTGGTTTTGCGGTGAAATATCCGAGCTAGACGCGGTCTAGGCGCGTTTTTGGGTCACGTTCTATGCATTCGTCGCCGGACGCGGCTGCCGATCGTCCCGGTATCGTTGACGATATTCTGATATCCCTCGCGGGCATTCTCCGGCATATCGCGATACGTGCGAAACGCTTCGCGATTGGCTCGCCGCGATTCCTGAGGTTTCTGGTAGCTCGGCAATCCGGTGCTATGCAACGCGAGCAACGAGTCGGTCAATTTGCCGGCATTTGCCGCGAGGAACTTCGCGCTCGCGGCCGTCAATTCCCAGCCGCTGCCGTTGAAGTACGCGACCAAGGCGGTTCGGCCGCCCGCGACACCGATCAAATAGTCGGCGAGATGCCCCGGGGTCATTCGCATGAGCACGGTGCCTCCCCAGCCCGCGAGCTGCGGGACGCCGGCAAGCCAC
>CBINOT010000337.1:0-4428 GCA_966252355.1 uncultured Opitutus sp.
ATTCCATCGGTGGGCTATATAGCGCCGCCAGTCACTACTGTTTTGGCGGAATGGACGACGCCGGGAAGCTGATGGGCTTGGCGCCGTATGGACACGACACCTACGAAGGACGTCCCCTGTTCCGATTCGGGGAGGGGCGCGTGGAGGTCGATTACGCCCAGCTCGACCCATTCGTCGAACCGGCGCGAGGCTATGCTCATTTTAAAGCGCGTTTCCAACACTACGCCGACATCGCGCGGTGGGTGCAGCGGGAAACAGAACGAGCTGTATTATATGTCCTGCACTCGCGGATGGCGCTCCAGCCGCACGCTCATCTCGCCTACGCGGGCGGCGTCGCACTGAACGCGGTCACCAATGCAGCGATCTTACGCTCGCGCCACGTGGACCGACTCTACGTGCAACCCGCGGCGGGCGACAACGGCCTGGCGCTTGGTTGCGCGTTTTATGGCTGGCTGGAAGCGTTCGGGCGCGAGCGGGTGGATCACGATCGCAGCGTGTTCTTCGGCCGGCCGTATTCGGAAACCGCGATCGTGGCGGCGCTCGCCGCACACAGCCGTGTGCGTGGGACACGTCGCGAAGACGTGGTAGCGGCGGCCGTGGAACTCCTCGTCGCCGGCAAGGTGGTGGCGTGGTTTCAGGGCGGTGCCGAGTTCGGACCGCGCGCGCTCGGGCACCGCAGCCTCCTTGCGGACCCGCGCCTGCCGGACGTGGCGTTGCGGATCAATCGCGACATCAAGTTTCGAGAGGATTTCCGGCCCTTTGCGCCTGCTGTGCTGCCGGATGCGGCGGAGCGTTTTTTTCAGGACGCGTGGGACAGCCCGCATATGATTCTGATCGATCGGATCAGGCCTGAGTGGAAGGAAAGATTGCCGGGCGTGGTGCATGTCGACGGGACCTGTCGCGTGCAGACGGTGGATGCGGCTTGGAATCCGAAATTCGCCGAACTGTTGCGGGCCTTCGGCAGCCGCACCGGCGTTCCCATGCTGCTCAACACGTCGCTCAACCGCCGCGGCATGCCGATCGTCGAGACTCCCACCGAAGCGCTCGATTTTTTCGCCACATGCGCGCTGGATGCTTTGGTCATGGGCGATTACATCGTGGAAAAATCTGAAGGTCCACTGCCGGGCGATCGACGGGAAGGCGGCTGACCGGATCGCGTGCGCCTCCCTTTAGTCGGTCTCCGTTGCTGGAACGGGGTAGCTCGCTCCAGCGAGCATGTCGGTCACGGAATAATTCACGCCGGGCAGTTTGGCAAAGGTGCGGTCGCCCTCCCTGGTTTGCAGCATATCCGCCCAATGGAGCAATTGGGTCCCGACCTTGCCCGTGGACATCTGCATTTGAAACGCCCATTCGCCTCTGACTTTGACGAGGGTCCCATAGCCCGTGACGATCGATTCCCGTTTGCCGCTGCCGGAGATAAAATTCATCAATACTCTACCTTCGGGGGTCAGCGAGCCTAGGATCCGGCTTTGCTGAACGGCCGGTGGAGGATTGGCGTTGGCTTCGCCTGCGTTGAAAAACGCGGCCGCACAAGCACCCCAAAAATAGCCGCCGTTACAGTCCGTGAGATGCCATACCGTCTGATCACCAACCCAGGCAAATTCATTATTGCCCGAGGTAAACTGCAGGGCTCGTAGATAGGGGGTCGGAACGTACCAATAACTATTGGCCAGGAAATCCCAGGTGGTGCGGCGGGAGGTTGGCATTAGATGATTTTGTTTATATGGAGCGCCGGGCGTCTAAAACTACACTGAAAGCGGATCGAACGGTCGCCATTGGCGATGCGAGCATTGGCAGTGACTGGCCCTAAAAATACAAGAAATAATAAAATCACAATAGATGGTATGCCCGGTGATCGAGCGTTCGCGGTTTGCTATAAACGCCGGTTGGCTACTCGATATTTGCCGGTAGCGGCGGCCACGAATCCGATCGCCGTATTCGCCGATGCAGCGACGAAAAACGCCGAAACTCAGAGCGGCTGAGCCGCCCTAGCCTTACGATCCGTGGGAGTCTCTCAACGCACGGTCCAAACGCTGGTACGCCGCGAGCGCGTTGCCGGCGCGCAGTTCCGCCAGCGCAGCACGCACTTCCTGGACCAACGAGGGACGATGCGTCGACCGATGCCGTGGATGCGCGATGGACGCAGCTCGTAATGAGTTGGGCGGACGCGTGCGTCTGCGCGGTGCGTGCGGGGAGACGTCGGCGTGTGGGCTGGCTTCGGACGCCGTGAGGTCATCGCCATTGCCATCATGACTCTTCGGTGAAGGCGAGCGGGCACCGAATCGGCTACCGGTGCGCGACGGCGATTTCTTGCGGCGTCCGGTATTCGTCCAGACTTCGTGCTCTTTCGGCGTCAACGTCGCCGGCTGGTCGACCAAGTCGAATTTGATCCCGATGATGCGCGTGCCGTGAAACGCCTTCAAAGAGCGCGGAAAGATGAGGAAGAGATTCCCTTTTTCTGGGTCGGGCGCGAAGCCGACCTTCCCGACGTCCGCTTTGCCTCCGGGCGTCGGCTCGACAGTCATGACGCGGTCGGCTTTCCGCGCCCGCAGAAATTCGGGATCGTCGTCGGGCGCGACCCACAACGCGTGGGCGTGCGGTCGCCCGCACTGTTCCACGACTTCCGTGAAACGAATGGTCTTCACGGCGAGAAAATTATCGCGCGTTAAGCGATCGGAGGACCGCTCAGACGTTCTTCACGCCGGCGCTGACGAGCCGGCCGCGTCCGCCAAGCACCGACGATGCAACAGGCGGCCAGAACCCAAAAGACAATCGTAGGAATGCCGCCGGCGGCGAAGCCGATGAATCCGCCGATTACGAATAAGATGGCGAGCACAGCAAGGATGAGGTGCATGGGACGAAGGATTGAGTTGCGGGTGAGGCGCTCGCGTGGCCGGGCGCCGTGGCTATGGCGTGTCAGGAGGAGCTTTCCACCTTCGGTAAAACCGCATCGATTTCGACGTCACGGGGATGATTGCGGCGGTCTTTGCGGCGCTCATGGCGGTCGCGCAGGAGCTCATCGAGCTTTTCCACCAAACCATCGAGGACACTGTAAGCCTCATCGCCTTCGACGTGCGCCACCAAGTCCGGCCCACCAATTTCGATGTGGCCCGTGGCCGTGTAATGGCTCTGCCGCCCGCGATGTTGATCTTTGTTGAGGCGGATGTTGATGCGTACAATCCACTCGTTGTGGCGGAGCAGGACGGCGAATTTTTCGCGAATGATATTCTGCATCGCCGGCGTGAGCTCCACGTGCACGCCTTGGATAATGAGTTTCGACGCGATGTCGTCCGAATTCTTGTTCATGTCCCTCCAGACAACCGTCGTTTGGTTTGGTGGCGGGGCGGAACGAAAAGGAAACGTGCGATTTCACTTGCGGATCGGCCGCTTGGGGCGGCCGCCCGATGGCCCATCGGGATACTGCGTTCAATGGTGCCACGTCGATCCGAGCGCCCGTCGCCCCGCGATGCTGCGCGCATAGAGATAGGCTTGCGCCGCGCAGTCGGCGTTAGGCGGCTGCAAGGGAACTACTTCGCGGCGATAAAGCCCCTCGTCGATACCCTCCAACTCGTCGAGCAACGCCAGGCAACCCGCGTCGACCGCCCAAATCTCTCCGGTGACGCCTTGGGTATCGCTCAGATCCGGCACCAAGCCCGGGTATCCGGCGAGGTCGTACAAACGATATCCAGGTACCGTGCGCGCGTCCGTCAGATAGTTCTGGCGGGCCAGGAAATGGTGATTGCTCCCGCCGCGTTTCAGCGTGCCGTAAACGAAAATGACCGTCGGCGCAGCGGGCGTTGGCAGGGCGGGCGGGGACACGGGAGAGAGCATCCAAAGGCAGGTGGCGTGGGCAACATTCCTTCGGCGCCGCGCACCCAGACGTTCTGCAAAATTCCGTTTCGCGCGCCCCGTTCGCCCTACGTGATCACGTCGGCGACGCCGAGCGAATCTCCACGACGACGGCGGTGGTGTTGTCCCGACCGGATTTTGTCACGGCTTCTTCGACCAGGCGCTGCGCGGGTGTCCGCTCCGCCAATTCTGCCGGAGGGGTGCGAATCAGCTCGTCCACTTCGCGGTCCCACAGGCCATCGATCAAGCCATCGCTGCAAAAGACGAAGCGATCGCCCGGGGCGAATTCGACCGCGCCGATGTGCGGATCGACGAATTGATGGCCGGCACCAAGTACCTGCTGCAGCGCGTTGCGACGCGGATGGGTGCGCGCTTCGCGTTCGTTGATCTTGCCCTGACGTCGCAGCCAGCCGACGTGAGTATGGTCGTGGGTGAGCTGACGCGTCTCGCCGATTGCCGGTAGATAATAGATGCGGCTGTCGCCAATGTGCGCGAAATACATCCATTGCGGCGTGAACCAGCCGAGGCTCAGTGTCGCGCCCATGCCGGCGCATTCCTCATACGAATAGCCCAGCTTCA
>CBINOT010000338.1:0-4425 GCA_966252355.1 uncultured Opitutus sp.
GCCAGCTGGTCGACACGACGGACGGCGGGCTCGACTACATCGTGACGGGATCGTTGCGGGCGGCGGCGGGCGACTACGAACTGACGCTGCGCCTTTTCGAAGTGAAAAACTTCCGCGAGCGAAAGAAGTTCACGGCTCGTTGGACGCCGGCGACGGCCGACGTCGAGCTCGCCAAGGTGCACGCGGAAGTGCGGCGATTCATGGAGTGGTCGCCGGCGAGCGCGATGCTGGCGTACGCCCCGCCCGCGGCGCCGCGCGCTTGGCTCGAAACGTTGGGCGCGTCGCTCGGTTCCTTCGTCGCCGACAAAGCGATTCTCGCGCCGGAGTTGTTGCCGCCGTTGAACAAGGACCTGGCGCATGCCGCCCAACAAGCGGCAACCGGCGAAGCGGCGGCGCTCGCCTTTCTGACGCTGCGGGCTCGCGCCACGAAGCTCGGCCAAGCGGCAGCGCCCCTGCCCGCGCTGGCGCGTTCGACCCTCGTCCAGCAGGCGCAGCAATTGCTCGGTTAGCTCGGCATAGCGGTCAGGCTGGCGTTCGCGCGCCGTCCGAAACGTTGATGGGCTCCGCTCCGTTCGCCTCTGCGCGGGCGGCAAAACAACATGGCGCTTCGCCCGGCGGTGGCTACGGTCTCCGCTCGTTCATGCATCCCACGACCGCCGACCTTCGTATTCGTGCGCAGAAACCACTGATCGCGCCGGCGGTGCTCGAGGAGGAATTGCCGCTCGACGATCGCGGCGCGGAATTGGTCGCCGCCAGCCGTCGCGACATCGCAGGCATCATGGCGGGACGCGACGACCGGCTGCTGGTGGTCGTCGGGCCGTGCTCGATCCACGACCCCGCCGCCGCGCTCGAATACGCCCAGCGATTGCGCGAGGTGGCGGACCTTTATCGATCCGAGCTCTTGCTCGTGATGCGCGTCTATTTCGAGAAGCCGCGGACGGTCGTCGGTTGGAAAGGCCTGATCAACGATCCGATGCTCGATGGAACGTATCAGATCAACACGGGCCTTCGGCTGGCGCGGAAACTGATGCGCGATGTCGTCGCGCTTGGCCTTCCGATCGGCACCGAGTTTCTCGATACGACGCTCGGCCAATACTACGCCGATCTCGTCGCCTGGGGCGCAATCGGCGCCCGCACGGTCGAGAGCCAGGTGCATCGCGAGCTGGCCTCGGGCCTGTCGATGCCCGTCGGTTTCAAAAATCGCACGGACGGCGATATCGCGGTGGCGGTCGATGCGATTCGCTCCGCCCGGCATCCGCACTGGTTTCCTTCGCTCACGCGCGAGGGCGCACCGGCCGTGATGGGCACGGCGGGAAACGAACACACTCACTTGGTGCTGCGCGGCGGGACCCGCGGCCCGAATTACGCGGCGCCGGAAATTGCCACGGCGGTCGCCTTGCTGCGCGAACACGAACTCGCGCCTCACGTGATGGTGGATTTCAGCCACGCCAACAGCGGCAAGAATCCGGCGCGCCAACCCATGGTCGCGCGCGACATCGCGCACCAAATCGCCAACGGAGAGCGCACGATTGCCGCTGTGATGCTCGAAAGCAATTTACTCGGCGGCACGCAGGATTTCCGTGCGCGTCCGCTCGTCTATGGACGCAGCATCACCGACGCATGCCTGGCGTGGGAGCAAACGCCGCCTGTGCTGGCCCATTTGGCTGAGGCCGTCCAAGCGCGCCGCAAGTTGCGGTCGGCGTCGTAGTCGCGGCCGCTCGCCGGGATCCGGGACTCTAGCTCCATCGGACCAAGCCCAAGCGCAGGTGTAGCTAGCCTCCGCGAGGCCGGCCCGAGCGGGCTATTCGCGTGATCCGCTGACACCGGCCGCATTCTCAACTCACCGTTGCCAGCTGACCGCAACCGGCTGCGATATCGATGCCGCGACGCTGGCGCACCGTGCTCGGCAACTCGAATTCGTCGGCGAGAATCTTCTGAAACGTCTTCGCGGCCTCCGAGCGCCCGGGCTGGCCGTTATAACCTGCCGTGGGATTCAACGGGATCAGGTTCACCTGCGCGGGCAGGCCGCGCAGCAAGCGACCGACGGCGCGGGCGTGCTCCGGCGTGTCGTTTGCGCCCTCGATGAGCGTCCATTCGTAGAAGATCCGCCGTCCGGTCGCTTCGCTATAGGTGCGACAGGCGGCCATGAGCTCGTCGAGCGGCCATTTCTTGGCGGCCGGCACCAGCGCGGCGCGTTCGAGCTGGTTGGCGGCATGCAACGAGACCGCGAGATGCAGCGGACGTTGTTCGCGCGCCAACCGAAGGATGCCGGGCACCACGCCGACCGTGCTGAGGGTGATGCGCTCAGCCGCCAGAGCCAGTCCGCTGGGATCGCGGAGGACGTCTATCGCGTGCATCACCGCGTCGTAATTGTGCAGCGGTTCGCCCATGCCCATGAGGACGATATTGCGCAAGCGCGGCGCAACGCCCGGCGCGTGCCGGCATTGCTCGGCGAACTCGGGCGCCCGCAGCGCCCGCGAAACGTGAACCGCTTGAGCGACGATTTCGCCGGGAGTGAGATGACGCGTGTAACCCATCTGGCCCGTGGCGCAGAAAACGCATCCCATGGCGCAGCCGACCTGACTGGAGACGCAGGCGGTCACGCGGCCGTTAAAACGCATCAACACCGTTTCGATGCGCTCGCCATCGGGCAGCGCAAGCAGGTATTTGCGCGTGAAGCCGTCGCTCGAATCGGTTTCCGCCGCAATCGGCAGCACGCCAATCGTCAGCTCGGCGGCAAGCCGGGTGCGAACGCGCGCCGGCAACTCGGCCATGGTTTCGAACGACTCGGCCAGCTCGAGATACAAATAATTCCAGAGCAGCCCGACATGCACGGGGTTTAGCTCCCACTGCGCGAAGCGTTCACGCAGTTGATCGCGCGTGAAATCGTAAACGTTGAGCCGCGTGGCAGGCATGTGGGAAGGCCGTCACGTTAGGAGTCGCTGAGCCAGCGGCAACTCCCGGCATCGTGTGGATTACACGAAGCGCGTCCGCGCGGGCTTGATGGTCGGGCGGGGTCTCCGAACCCCGCCGTCGCGACTTGGAGGCACGAGTGCAACGGTGCTAAGCCACCCCTCGGACATTCGACCGTTTCGGCGGGGTTCGGAGACCCCGCCCGACAAGCAAGCAATTGCGCGGCGCGCGGTCGCTTGCGTCACGGCCAAGCGAATCCATCCTAAGCGCATGGCTGCGGTAATGGAAAAGTTTCTGCAGGCGTTCATTCCGTTGTTCGTCGCGATCGATCCCGTCGGACTCGCCGCTATTTTTCTCGGCTTGGGCCAGGGCGTCGTGCAGGAGCAGCGTCAACGCATCGCGCGTCAGGCTACGCTGACCGGCGGCGGCGTCGCGCTGCTCTTTTTATTTTTGGGCGCGAACATCTTCAAAGCCCTGGGCATTTCGCGCACGGATTTCCAAATCGCCGGCGGCTTCATCCTGTTCCTGCTCGCCGCGCGCGAAATGATTCAACCCGCGGCGCATCCCGAGAAGCTGCCGCGCGATTTCGGCGTGGTCCCCCTCGGCATGCCTTTGATCGCGGGCCCGGCGTTGATCACGACGCTCATCCTGCTCGCCGAAACCATCGGCGTGCGAATCGCGCTCGCGGCGCTGGTGGCGAACCTTGTGCTGGTCGTGTTGGCCTTTTCATTTAGCAATCAGCTTGGGCGCGCGATCGGCACCACGGGGTTGCGGGCGATCTCGAAAATCATCTCCATGCTGCTCGCGGCGATCGCCGTGAGCATGATCCGGCAAGGCCTGAAGGGCGGGTGAGCCCCGTGCTCCTCGTTCTCTCGGTGAGAGACGGAAGAGAACGAGAACGACGATTGGCGCTACCCGGCGAACGTCGTCAGCAGCTCGACGTAAATCTTCGCGGTGGCGAGCAGTTCCTTCACTTTGGCCCGCTCGTCGACCCCGTGATAGTTCTCGCCGCCGGGGCCATAGCCGAGGGTCGGAATCTTCAGGTGATGCGAGAAAAAATGCATGTCGTTGAACCCGGTGGACACGTTGAACACGGTCGGTTCGCCACGCACGCGAGTCACGCAGCCGGCCGTCGCGGCGAAAAACGGGTTCTTCGGCGGCGAGAAACAGGCGAAGTTTTCCGAGATCTTTTTGATCGTGATGCGACACTGCGGGATCTTTGCCGCGGCACCGAGGAGGAAAGCGCGCAAATCGCGTTCGGCGCGCGCGTGATCTTCGATCGGTAGCACCCGCCGATCGATCGTGAAGCTCGCGAGCGCCGGCACCGTGTTGACCTTGCCGCCGGTGCCGCAGTGAAACACGCCCCCGAGATTCACGGTCGGGCGCATCGTCTTGCCCTCGGGCGTCTCCCACGTGGTTCGCGCAATACGTTGCTTGTAATCCTCGAGCGCGAGAACGAGCGCGGACATTTTTTCCAAGGCGTTGACGCCTTTTTCAGGCAATGAGCCATGG
>CBINOT010000339.1:0-4401 GCA_966252355.1 uncultured Opitutus sp.
ATCCCTGATGTCTCTTCCGATCGCACGGTTGCACCGTTCCCTCTGACCGCTGCCAGCGGCTTGATTTCCACGGCCGTAGCGCGAACCATTTCGTCGCGTCTGTCCAATGTTGCTTTCAGTTCGACAACCCGCCCGGGCACGAGAATGTCCGACACCTTCAGATAAACTTCATTCCATACCACTTCCTCGAGCGCGTCCATCAGGTCTTCGAGCCATACAACTGCGAAGGGCTTGCCCTCTTTCTTGGTGAATTTCTTTTCGACCTCCGCGATCGCTCCAGCGATCTTGAATTGCGCGCGATCGTCCAGTGTGCCTAACGAGGCAATCGACCGGTATTTTTTGGTGGCAAAAAAATCGGCATACGCATCCAGCGGATGACCGCTGACGTAAAACCCGAGGAGCTCTTTTTCGTAAGAAAGCTTTTCATGTTCGCTCCACGGTTTGATGGGCTGGCGCTTCGCAGCGGTGGCCGCGTGCGTTTCCTCATCGAAAAGTGAAACCTGGCCAGCTGCCCGATCGCGCTGCGCTATTGCCGACGCATTCAACGATTCTTCGATGCAGGCGAAGAGCTCGGCGCGATCTCGCCCTGTGAAATCGAACGCCCCCGCCTTGATCAGGCTTTCCAGCATCTTGCGATTGGCGACGCGTGAGTCGAGCCGAGTACAAAAATCGTCCAGCGAACTGAACTCGCCGCGTTCATCTCGTTCACGAATGACGATTGCCATCGCAGCCTCGCCCACGTTTTTGATAGCAGCGAGACCGTAACGAATAGCTTTGTATCCGGAATCGCTGATCCCGGCGCCCGCGTCATCGATGCGGGCTTGAGTTTCCGGCGTGAATTTCAAACTGCTCTTGTTGATGTCCGGCGGCAGAATGGCAATCCCCATCCGCTTGCATTCACCTACGAAGACCGAAATTTTTTCGGTGTTATTAATCTCGTTGCTCAGTAAACCGGCCATGAATTCCACCGGATAATGCGCCTTGAGAAAGGCGGTTTGATAACTGATCACGCCATACGCCGCGCTGTGACTCTTGTTGAATCCGTAACCGGCAAATTTCTCCAGCAAATCGAAAATGGCGTTCGCTTTTTTCTCCGGAATTTTGTTCGTGGCTGCGCAACCTTCGATGAAGTTTCGGCGCTCTTTTGCCATCTTCTCCTTATCCTTTTTACCCATGGCGCGTCGAAGGAGATCGGCTTGCGCAAGCGAGTAACCGGCGAGTTTGCTGGCAGCCGCCATGACCTGTTCCTGATAAATCATCACGCCGTAGGTGTCGGCGCAGATGTCCTCGAGTAACGGATGCAAGTATTTGATCGGCGTGATCCCCTTTTTCGCTTTCACGTATTCGGGGATTAGCTCCATCGGGCCGGGCCGGTACAACGCGATTAGTGCGATGATGTCGTCGAGCTTTTTGACGTCGAACTGCTTCGAAAGACTGGTCATTCCGCCGGATTCCATCTGGAACAGACCGATGGTTTCGCCACGGTTGTAGAGCCCGAAAGCCGCAGCGTCATTCAGCGGAATATTTTTCAGCGAAAAGTTGGGCTCGCGCTTGTGAATCAGCGCCAGCGTATCTTCGATGACGGTCAGGGTTTTCAACCCAAGGAAATCCATCTTCAGCAATCCCAAATCGTTGAGCGGACCCATGGCGTACTGGCTGATCACGTCGTTGCCCTTTACGTCGTGGCAAAGCGGGATGTAATCGGACAAATCTCGATCTGCGATGACTACACCTGCAGCATGTACACCGGCGTTGCGCGACAAACCTTCAAGAACTTTCGCGTGCTCAAAAAGCTGCCGTGTAGCCGGCTCCGTGGCGACCGCTCTTTTCAGCTCCGCGTTTTTTGCCACCGCTCCATCGAGCGTGATGTTCAGCTCGTTGGGAATCATTTTTGCGATGCGATCGGCATCCCGATAACTCCAACCCAGGACGCGGCCTACGTCGCGCACAACGCTTTTCGCCTTGAGTTTGCCAAAGGTAATGATCTGCGCGACGCGGCGCTCGCCATATTTTTGTCGAACGTATTCGAGGACTTCGCTTCGGCGTGCTTCACAGAAATCTACATCAATGTCAGGGGGCGAAACGCGATCAGGATTCAAAAATCGTTCGAAAATCAGACCGAACTGCAGCGGATCGATGTCCGTGATACCAAGGACGAACGCGACGATCGAGCCCGCAGCCGAGCCTCGTCCGGGACCAACCGGAATCCCCTTTTCCTTCGCGAAATGGATGAAATCCCAAACGATGAGGAGATAACTGACGAACCCTGTTTTTTCCAGGACGCCGAGTTCGTACTCGAGGCGCCGGGTTAGTTCCGAATCAGCCACCGCGCGTTCGCCGTAGCGCGCCCGCAGGCCTTGGTAGCAAAGCTCGCGCAAATATTCCTCCCGCGTTTTGCCTTCTGACACCGGATATTCCGGATATTTCGAACGCCCAAATTCAAGATCGAGCAGACAACGTTCGCCGATACGCAGTGTGTTGGTGATCGCCTCCGGAAAATCGCCGAACACCTGCCGCATCTCCGCCGGCGATTTAAAATATAATTCCGGCAGGTACCGCATCCTGCTTTCGTCCTGCACCATTTTGCCGGTGCCGATGCAAAGCATCACATCGTGCGCGTCGTGATCGCTTCGGCGGAGAAAATGGACGTCATTCGCCGCTACCAAGCCAAGCCCCAGATCTCGCGCAATCTGAACCAGCGCGGTATTGCACAACTTTTGTTCTTCCATCCCGTGGTCGTGCAATTCCACGAAGAAATTCTCCGCGCCAAGGATATCCCGATATTCCGCGGCGCTCTGCGTTGCTTTCTCGATGTTATTTGCCTGAATCGCGTTGTTGATTTCGCCTGCAAGACAGCCGCTTAATCCAATCAAACCAGCCGAGCGCGACGCCAACATCTCCTTGTCGATTCGCGGCGCATAATGGAATCCATCCAGATGCGCTGCCGTCACCAGCTTCACCAGATTGCGGTAACCCGTTTCGTTTTCGGCCAGCAACGTAAAGTGATAGGCCGATTCCCGCCGCGACGGCGGTCGGTCCTTGTGCGATTTCGGCGCGACGTAAACCTCACAGCCGATAATCGGTTTCACCCCGGCGCGCTGGGCTTCCTGATAGAATTCGATCGCGCCAAACAAATTGCCGTGGTCGGTCATCGCCACGGCAGGCATGTGGTACTCCGCGGCCTTTTTCATCAGCTCCTTCATTCGAATGCTTCCATCCAACAGCGAATATTCGGTGTGCAGATGAAGGTGAACGAAAGAGTCGCGAGGCATCAATTTTGAGTATTGAACGTCAAAAACATTTGGCAAATTTGCCTTCGTGCGGAGCGTTGAAGCATTAAAAGATTGAAACGCTGAAGCGGAATTACCAAACGGCCTGGAATCGTTTCAACGCTATAACGGTTCGACGATTTTAACGAACATGAAAACGATGCTTGCATCGCTTTCATGTTGTTGCTATGAGAGCGCGTGCTGCGGTTGGCTTTCGACCCGCCTGTATCGCTTTGTGAAGCATTGCGGCGAGGTGGCAAGGCACCGCACGATGCCAAGGTTACTGCGACATGAAAAAATTGGAGGCCATCATTAAACCGTTCAAGCTCGAGGAGGTCAAAGAAGCACTCGCAGGTTTTGGCAGGCAAAAAGGACATACCGAAATTTACCGGGGAAGCGAATACACCGTGGATTTTCTGCCGAAGGTAAAAGTGGAAGTCGTGATGGCAGACGACTTAATTGAAAAAGCGGTGAATGTGGTTGTGGCCGCGGCGAAGACGGGAAAAATCGGGGACGGGAAAGTGTTCGTGCTCCCGGTGGAACACGCGGTGCGCATTCGCACTGAAGAAATCGGCGAAAAAGCGGTGTGACGGCGGTACGCGTCGTTCCTTGAAGCGTTGAAACGTGAATGCGTTCAACCGTTCTAGAATTTGACGACGTGGCATGAAACATTTTAACAATTCAACTCATTAACTGTTCAACCCTTTAACGTTTCAACCAACCCAACATGGCCAAAGACAAAACTCCTTCCGACGTCAGCAAAATCATCAAAGACAACAACGTGAAATTGATCGACTTCAAGTTCACGGATTTGCTTGGCACGTGGCAGCATTTCACCACCACGCTCACTGAATACAATGAGGAAATCTTCACCGACGGACTCGGTTTCGATGGATCGAGCATCCGCGGTTGGCGTGTGATCAATGCCTCGGACATGCTGGTGATTCCGGATGCCACGACGGCGTGGATCGACGTGTTTAATGCGGAACCGACCCTCAGTTTGATCTGCACGATTGTCGACCCGATCACCCGCGAGCCATACGATCGCGACCCGCGTGGCGTGGCCGAAAAGGCGGAGGCCTATTTGCAGTCGACCGGCATTGCCGACACGGCGTTCATCGGACCAGAGGCG
>CBINOT010000340.1:0-4370 GCA_966252355.1 uncultured Opitutus sp.
CGGGCGTTGCCCCCGGTTTCGTCGCGAACCAAGCGACGTATAAGTATGCCGGTCGCACGCTCGTGAACATCGGGCTTAGCTATCGGACGAAGCAATGGACGGCGCGGGTGCAGGTCGAAAACGCCTTCGACAAAGACTACGTTTTGGCCGCCGGCAGCCGTACGGCGATGGTCGAGGGTAATCCTCGGTACCTGAAGGGCTCCGTCACCTATAAATTCTGACGCGGATTCCGCGTTAGGGGGTTGGTCCGGGCTCGCTGGCGCTTAGCGCTGGCGAGCCCGCTGTGTTTTAGGGCGCGCGCGAGCGACCCACGAGATCGCTTGGGTCGCGTCCTCGGTTAATTGCGGCGCGACGATCCGCCGCCTGCCGGAGAATCAGGCGAATCGTGTCCCGTGCGTATGCTCTTTCCGCTCGAACCGTCGGGGCTCGGGCGGCAACGTGAGGGCGATGATCTCTCGACCTTCGCTCTGCCGTGTCGTCGTTCCGGCGGTCGTGTTATGGCTTTGCGCCGGTGTAATCGGCTTTGCGCGCGAAGAAATTTCCTTGTGCACCGGCTGGCGATTCGCCTTTCAGCCCGCCGGGCGGGCGTTCGAGACCGCGGAGCTGGACGACCGCGAATGGACGACCATCGACCTGCCTCATTCGTGGAACGCCACGGACGGCGAAGACGGCGGCGGCGACTACAAAAAAGGAGACGGCTGGTACCGGCGGCATTTCGCCACCGATCCCCATTGGGCCCAACAACGGGTCTTCGTGGACTTCGCCGGCGCCAACCGTACCGCCGAGGTGTGGCTCAATGGCAAACGACTCGGACAGCATCGGGGAGGGTATTCACGTTTTCGATTCGAAGCGACGGACGCGCTGCGGTCAGAGGGCGACAACGTCCTCGCGGTGCGCGTCAATAACGCGGCTGACGACCTGATTCCGATCGGCGGCGATTTTACGTTCTGGGGCGGACTGCATCGGAATGTCACCCTGATCGTAGTGCCGCCGATGCACATCGATCTTTCCGATCATGCGTCGCCCGGCGTGTATCTCACGACGACCGCCCTCGATGACGATCATGCCGATGTTCACGTACGCACCTTGGTCGCAGCGCAACGCGAGCATTCGGGCTCCGCCGACATTCGCGTCGTGGTCCGCGATGCGAAAGGCACGGTGGTGGCCGACGCGACCGCGCCCTGCGGTCTGGAGCCTGGTAAAACGCCCGCGGTGGAGCAGATGCTGCGAATCGCGTCACCCCATCGTTGGGGTGGGCGCTCGGATCCGTATCTGTATACCGCCACCGTGGAACTCCGCTCCGGTCAAACGCTGCTCGACACCGTGGTGCAGCCGCTCGGCCTGCGAACCTTCACGGTCGATCCGGAACGGGGGTTGTTTCTCAACGGCCGGCCGTTCGCCGCGCATGGGGTGAATCGCCACCAAGACTGGATCGACGTCGGTCTCGCGATAACCCCGGCGCAACAGCGGGAGGATTTCGCGTTGATCGAAGAGATTGGCGCGACGGTCGTTCGTCTGTGCCACTATCAGCACGACGATTATGCGTACGAACTCGCGGACCGCGACGGATTGGCGGTTTGGGCCGAAGTCGGATTCGTCGGCCAAGTGCCGCGAACCGCGGAAGGGTTGGACAACGCCGTCGAGCAGCTGAGGGAGCTCATTCGGCAAAACTACAACCATCCGTCGATTTTTTGCTGGAGCGTGGGGAACGAGACTTCGGGGTCGTCGGACGAACTGATCGCGCGACTGGCGAAGGTGGCGAAGGAAGAGGATGCCAGTCGCTTTACCACCTACGCGTCGCACCACCCGAACGAGGACGCGCGGAATTTTCATACCGATCTCCTCGGCTATAACCGCTATTTTGGCTGGTACGGCTCGTCCTACGCGGAGTTCGACCGCTGGCTCGACGACTGGCACGCCAAGCATCCCACGCGTCCGCTTGGCATCAGCGAATATGGCGCCGGCGCCAGCATCTATCAGCACGAGCAAAACCCGCCGATCCGCACGAAGACTCAGTCGAAAGGACCGTGGCACCCCGAGGAGTGGCAGAACGAATACCACGAGCACGCGTGGCTCACGTTGAAGTCCCGGCCTTACGTCTGGGGCGCCTTCATTTGGAACATGTTCGATTTCGGCGTCGATTCGCGCAAAGAAGGGGACACCGCCGGCCGCAACGACAAAGGACTCGTCACGTACGACCGCCGTACGCGCAAGGATGTTTTTTTCTGGTATAAAGCGAATTGGACCGACGAACCCTTGGTCTACATCTCCTCGCGTCGCGATTCGTTACGCCTCGAGCCGTCGACGCCGGTGAAAGTCTATTCGAACTGCGACACGGTTGAACTCTGGGTCAACGGCGAATCGCTCGGCCAGCGCACGTCCGATGACCGGCGTTTTGTCTGGGCCGACGTAAAGCTCAGCCCGGGGCCGAATCGGCTTTTTGTTCTAGGAAAGAAGGGGCGCACGGAAGTGACGGACTCTTGTGGCTGGACGTTGACGACCGGCACGCCTTATCGACCGGCTGACGATTCCCCGGCAAAGCCGTGAGGGGGCGACGCCTTTGGGGCGTTACAGGTTCTTCGCCCGGTAGCGCCGCATCTCGACGCCCGGCGTCGCGGCGTAGAACGCCTGCACGTCGGCCAGCGATGCGAACAGCCACGGAATCGAAAACGCGGGTCCATTTTTCGTGAAGACGATGTCGTCGGCGATGTAAACGCACGAGTGGACGACCACGCCGTCCTTGCGGACGAAGATGACGAGATCGCCCAGCAAAGGCTCGCCCATGACGCGATAATACTGCTCGAGCAAAACCTGGCGGACGTAGTCGATGTTCGAGAAACGCTCGTCGGGTTCATCGTTCTGGAAGTTGAACGCGGTCCAGTGGCAATCGTGATTCGCATCCATCGGACGCTCGGAGGGCAGCGGATAGGTGTAGGCGAGCAGTCGGGCGAATCGTGGGACGAGGTGAACGATGTCGAGCGAGCCGCCGTTCGGCAGGCGGGCGATCGATTGGAGCAGCGGCGTCAGATCCTTGCTGCGTCCACCACGGCCCCAATATTCCACGAGCGGCGCTACGTCCTGGCCCGGCGCAATGTGGAGTTGCACGACCAAACCCGATTTCCGCGACAACGCCTTGATGTATTTTACCCGCTGGGCCGGATCGCGGATGGTCGGGAGCACGATGGCCGCGTCGGAAAAGCAGGTCGCCGTGCCGCGTCGATAGAACAGGCGCTTGGTCAGCGCCACGACGTCGGCCGGAATATCGGAGTCTTCCAGCCAGTTGCTCGCCGCTGACGTGCGCAAGCGATACGGATTATATTGCGCGAAGTTTTCGGGATATTCGCTGAGCGCGACGTAGATTTGGCTGCGTGCGTCCGCGCTTAAACTGACGATGAAGTCGTTTGTCGGCTGAAAGATTATGCTATCCGCCCGCCGCTCGCGACGACTTGGCTCGGAAACGAATTTCAACTGGGCATCGTCCAGCGCCGCCGCTTTCCATAACTCGGCGAGCCGGTCGTCCGAATAACCCTTGAACACCCAAGGCCGAATCTCGCTGTTGGTATAGTCGCTCAAAATGAATTCTTCCGGCGGCTCCAGCAGAATGCGGAAATATTCGATGCTGCCCCAAGGACCGGTTTTCGTGCGGGTCACTTCGGGCGGAGTGCCGCGGCCGCTGCTCGTTGCGAAGATACGAGACCGATCCGTCGAAGGAGCCCGCATCGACACGCTTGGTGGAGCAGGCGATCGCATGATCCAAACGCCGAACACCAACCACGGTGCGAGAATCAAGACACCAAAGAGCCAAAGCGCGTAACGCGGCACGTGGAGTGAGACGCTACGATCGGTGCCCATGGTCGAATGAGCGACAGCGCATCATTTTACTTGAAGTGCCAAGCGTGAAATCCGCCGTGGCCACCAAGAAAAACGCCTAGTGGGACGTTGGTCACGCCGCACAAACGTGCATTTCCGATGATCTTCCGAAGCGGCAAGTACATGCGGCATTCGACAAAAAAGCCGCGGTTGTGGCCGCGGCTTCGTGACATCGTTGGGCGTTTAGCGCCTCGTTTCTTCAGGGATGCGCATCGCGTAGAACGACCGATAGACGAAGATCAAGGCGACGAGGAAGAAGAACCCGCCGATCATGTTTTTCGTCGTTTGGTTATTCATCGTAACCGCGATCTCCACGGCGAGGAGGCCGAAGAGCGTGGTGAACTTGATCACGGGATTCATCGCGACCGACGAGGTATCCTTGAACGGGTCGCCGACCGTGTCGCCGACGACCGTGGCGGCATGAAGGTCCGTGCCTTTCTGGCGAAGCTCGACCTCGACGATCTTCTTCGCGTTGTCCCAGGCACCGCCGGCGTTCGCCA
>CBINOT010000341.1:0-4365 GCA_966252355.1 uncultured Opitutus sp.
TCGTTGCCGGTGTAGGTGTTGCCGCCATTCGCACGAACTGCGCCCGTACCCGAAAGCGATCCCACGTTCAGCAGAATGCCGCCACCGCTGCCGCCACCGTCGTGCTGATACGAGCCCGATGCGTCGCCACCGCCGTTCGCCAAAATGCTGCCATTGAGCACGAGGTTGCCCGCCGTCAGCCGAGCGAGGCCGCCACCGTCGCCGCCCGGCCAGCTGCCATTCACGCCGCTGCCGCCCGAACCCAGTTCGTTGGGATAACGATAGTCTCCGTATACGCCGCTGACGCGCGCGGGTCCCCACCCATTGTTGGCCGACGTGCTGCCCAAACCGCCATAGCTGCCGCCCGCATTCAGATACGCTCCTGGCGCATTACCGTAGGTGCGGGCTACGTTGCTCAGTCCGCCACGATAGCCCGCCAGGTACCCGCGTTCGCTCACGTCGATCTTGCTCGTCGCGTCGATTTCCATCGTGCCCAATGCGGTCACATAGAGAGCATATTCCTTGGACGTCGTGGTATCCGGCGTGGATAGCGTGCTGCCGTTCTTCAAGAGGAGCGACGCAACCGTCAAGTTGCTCGGCGTGCTTAGGTACAATGTCGCGCCACTGAGAGTCATCGTGTGCAAGGCCACCGCGCTGGAGAACTCGCAACTCGACTGAGCTTCGAATCGCAGGTCGAGCGTCCCGTTCCAACGCGGATCGGAATACGTCGCTCCCACCGGGATCGGAGTCGTCACCGGTGAACCGTCGATATTCTTCAGTTTCAGCGTGCTCGCGGTGCTCGAGACGATGACGAACGGCGACCCATTGATCTCGACGGGCAAGCCAGCCAGGCCGCTGAGGCCGTTGGCAAAGTCCGTCGTTGGGTGGTTCGTCGCGGACGTGGTGATCGTATCGCCGGCGGATGCCGTCACCGTGCCGCTTGTATACGTCTGCAGGAGAGTGCGGGGCGAGATGACGGTCGCGGTGCCGCCGCGGACGAGCAATTGCTCCGTGCCGGACGCGTTGTCTTTGATGTAGATCGTGCCGGCGCCGCCGAGGAACTGTCCCGTCGGTCCCTGATAGCCATAGCCACCATAAGCCGTCACACCCGAGAAGTCGAAACCGCTGGCGTCGGTGTAGTAAATCGCGATGCGTCCGCCACCGCCGGCGGCATCGGCGTCGTTACCCGTGTAAGTGCTGCCACCGTTGGCGCGCACAACCCCGGCACCGTACAGGGCGCCCACGTTGAGGAGGATGCCGCCACCGCTGCCGCCACCGTCATGTTGGTACGAGCCCGATGCGTCGCCACCGCCATTGGCCAAGATACCGCCGTCAAGCACGAGCTTACCGGTCGTGATTCGCACGAGACCGCCGCCGTTGCCACCCGGCCAACTGCTGTTCACGCCACTGCCGCCCGAGCCCAACTCGTTTGGATTGCGGTAATCTCCATATACGCCGCTCACGCGCGCAGGCCCCCACCCACTGTTGTTAGAGAGACAGCCCAGCCCGCCGTAACTGCCGCCGGCATTCAAATAAGCTCCGGCCAGGTTCCCATACGTGCGGGCGGTGTTGCCGAGTCCGCCGCGATACCCACCCAAGTAACCTCGCTCGCTGACGTCGATCTTGCTCGTGGCATCGACCGCTACCGCGTCCGCGACCGTCAAATCCAGCCGATATTCCTGCCCGGTGGTGGTGTCCGGAGTAGTGACCACGGCGCCGTTGATCAGATTCAGGCTCTTCATCGTGTGGGCACCGACGAGGGTCAGCGTGGCTCCCCTCACCAGCACATTATCGGTCGGGCGGATGGAGCCGGCGAAGAGCGTGGTATTGGTGGTGATCGTGATCGTCGCTGGATCGAGCAACGTCAGCGTCGCGTTCTTGCTCGTGGCCGACCCCAGGAAATTGGTGACGACGACGCAATAGGTCCCCGCGTCGTCGGCAACGAGCGAGGCGACCGAATACGTCGCATTCGTGGCACCTGCGATATCGGCGCCGTTCTTTTTCCATTGGTAGGTCGGGGCAGGTACCGCGGCAGCTCCAACCGAGAACGAAACGCTCTGACCGATATTGGCGGTCTGGCTGACGGGATGCGTGGTAATCGAGGGCGGATAATTCACCGTCAGCGTCGCGGCGGCGCTCGTGGTGGGTCCGGCGGCGTTCGTGACAACGACCGAGTACAAAGCGGCATCGCCGATGACCGTGGCGGGTATCGTGAAGGTGGCGTTGGTCGCGCCGGAAATATTTCCGCCATTCTTTCGCCACTGATACGTGACGGCAGTCTCGCTGGTCGCGGTCACCGCGAACGCGGCGCTTTGACCGACGTTGACCGTCGTATTCGCAGGCGGATTCGTGATCAGCGGCAGAATCGCGTACGGGGCGATCAGCACGCCGCTTTCGGTATAGCCGGTCGCGAACGCCTGAGCCTTCAACGTCATGGACTGCGATAGTGGGATCGGGCCGGTGTACAGCGTGGATGCGATGCTCGGTGTGTCGCCGTTGAGCGTATAGTAGATGGCCGCATTCGACGGACTCGAGACGGTCAAAGCGACTGGCGTGCCGCTCGCGATCGATCCGCTGGCCGGCGTAGCCGTGGGAGTAGCGACGATCGCGGCATTCGTCAGGCCGCACAAGAGCTGGGACTGCGGTATGGGCTGCTTCGTAATCGAGAAACATTCCCACTGCAGCTTGCACTCGATGGCGGAGGAACTCTTGCGCTGATACTCGACGCGGACCGGGTAATGGGTGCCAGAGACCAAAGTTTTCGTAAACGTCAGGGCACGGCTCGCCGAGCCGGACCAATCGTCGAGCACCAAGCTGTTATCGAACCACACCCGTACGCCGCCGTTGGTGTTCACGGTGAACGTATGCGACTCGTTGAATTGCGGAACCACTTCGCCATCCCAGCGCGCGGAGACCGCACTACCCTGCCAGCCGGCTGGCAGCGTGGCCGGATCGGGATTATTGAGCTGAGCGTCGATGCGGCGAGTGCTGCTACCGGTAAATCCGGCCTGTTGGTAATAGGTCGCTGACAAACCGGAGAAGCCGGTGATCGGCTCGGGCAGACGTCCGATCGCGTAGAAGGCGGTGACCTCGTTGCTGGTGAACGTGGTCCCCAGGAACGCCTTCGCCCGAATCTTCGTCGATTGGCTGACCGTGATCGGCCCTGTGTACTTTGGCGACACGCCCCGCACGGGCGCGGTATTGTCGGTCGTGTAATAGATGTCGGCGCCGACCACACCCGAAAAAATCGTCACTTGCTGCGGGGAATCGTAAAGCCCGGCGTTCGGCAAATACGTCAGCGTTTCCGACCCCACGTTGTATTTGAGGAAGAGGTACAGGTTGACGAGGTTTCGTTCGCTATCGGTCAGCACGCGATCGTACACGATGACTTCCGCGATGTCGCCTTGGTAGTAACGCGCCCCAAAATAATTCGATCCCAACCCGATCGTCGGATCCGAGCGGAATCCAACCGTATTTCCTGCGGTCGAGCTGACCACCATCCCGTTTTGCCGCACCACGTAGCTGCCAGCCTGGCTCGCCACATTGTGGATGTGCGGCGTGGTCAGCGCCACCGGCGGGTTCGGCACCACGACCGGCGCGCCGCTGCGGCCGAAGCTCTCGTAGATATTGCCGTCGTCGGACGGATACCGGCTGTCGCCGAAATCCCCGATATTGCCCGCATCCATCCGCCAAAGGCCACGCAAGGCGCCCTGGTCCACGTCGCTGCGCATGACGGCAAACACTTCGCCCGCTTGCGCGCCGGCCATGAAGTTCGGCAGCGAGAAGTAATCGTTGCTGCCGTCGAAGCGCAGCACCGAGTTGCCGTTCAGCACGCCCGCCATCAGCTTCGGCCGATTAGACGCCCCGCCTTGGGTCGCATTCACCGCCGCGACCAAACGACTCGGCCAGACGCCGACTTCGCTGCCTGCCGTCGCCTGAATGTTGCCCGCATCCAGCCACAGCCTCAAGCCGCTCGTCGTGACAGCCGAGACGTTTGCCGCCAATGTACGCGCGCTTGCGGCCGACGATGCATCGCCGACTTCGCCGCCGGCAATCATTCGCACGCGATATTGGTAAATCGTTTCGGCCGACAGACCCGAATCCGTGAAACTCAAGGTGCGAGACTCGCCTACCTTCGACCATTCCACGCCGTCGCTGCTGCGTTCGAGCGTGTAATAGACTGGGTCGGTGCGAGTCGCCGACCAGCTCACCGTCACGGTAGATCCGCTCGTGGCGATCGCCGTCACCGCGCTTGGCACCGTCGGTGCGGGCACCAGGCCGTATTTGCGACCCAGATAAAGCTGCACGGCTTCACGTTCGCTGTCCGTCAACACGCGATCGTACACGATGACTTCCGCGATGTCGCCTTGGTAGTAACGCGCCCCA
>CBINOT010000342.1:0-4252 GCA_966252355.1 uncultured Opitutus sp.
TGCCGCCGTTGGCATAACGAATCGCGAGGCTCTTCGCGCCGCCGCCATTGCCGTCGACGTTGCTGAACGTCAGCGTGCCGCCAGTCGTCGGGAAGTTGACGTAGCCGGAGCCGTGATAGCCCGTATTCGTCGTTTCGAGGAACGAACCGCCGCCAAGCGCGGCGCTTTCGGCCTGGTACGTATCGCCGGCCACCGGCGCGTCCGAAAGCACGATCTGGTCGACGTTCGCGAGGTCCTGGCCCGTGGATTGGAACGCGATCGTATTCGACGTGCCGCCGTTGAGGGTCGCGGTCACGTCGAGGATCGCCCACGTCGTCCAACTGGACGTCGCAGGAAACGTCAGGCTGGTCGAAACGCCGTTGATCACGATGGCGCCGGTGCGCGCCGCGCCGGAGCCATTCGCGTACCGGATCGACACGATCTTCGCGCCGCCGCTGCCGCCGTCGACGTTGCTCAGCGTGCAAGCGCCGCCAGTCGTCGGAAAATCGGCGTACCCGCTGCCATAATACCCGGTGTTGGCCGATGCGGCGCTCGCGCCGCCGCTCAACGTTCCGCTTTCCGCTTGGTAAGAACCGGGCGGAATCGTGGTGCCGCCCGAGAAGTTCCCCGTGACGCTCATCGCCGCGGTGCCCATCGTGAACTGGGCAATGCGCCGCGTGCTCGAAAACGAGCCGCTCCAGCTGAGGAAGCTCTGACCGGAATCGGGGCGCGCCATCGCGGTCATGGTCAGCCCAGACGGGAACGCCTGCGTGCGAGTCACGACGCCGTTCGCATTGTTCTGGCTGAACGTGACGGTGGCCGCGGGCCGCAGCGCCGGCACGAGGTTCTGCATGCTCGTATACGTGCTGCTGCGAATCGCCGTGGTGACGAGCCGCGCCATCTCGATCGCCCCCGCCTCCTGGAAATGCACGTTGTCCGCCTGGCCGCTCGAGTAATTCGGCCACTCGCCGGACGCCAAGTTCATATACCAGTAGTACGTGCAGTACGTCTTGCCGAGGGATTCCATGAGCGTCTTGCACATCCCGTCGAGGTCGACACAAGGCACGTTCTTCTCGGCGGCCACCTCTCGCGCCGCGATGGGATAACCGTGATACGCGTCGTAAACCGTGACGCCATCCGAGTTCCATGCATTGCGCCGAAGCGTCGCGACGATCACGGGAAACGCCCCGCGCGCCTTCGTTTCGTCCACGTATTTCCGCAGGTAATCCTTGAACGTCGTCGACGCATCGGTGTGGCGCGCCGAATCGGCGGCGGAGTCGTTGATGCCGAATTGGACGAAGACGTAATCGCCGGCCACGAGCGAGCTCCGTACGCCCGACCAATAAAGATCGTAAAAGCTCTTCGAACTGGTGCCGCCGACCGCTTTGTTGACGACGTTCACGCGAGTCGAGTCGAAGAATTTCGGGAGAACCTGCCCCCAACCCGCTTTCGGGTAATAGCCGGAATTCCAGTTTTGCACGGTGGAGTCGCCGACGGTGTAGAAGGTCGGCAAGGCATTCACGCCGTTGGTCGCCACGCCGAAGGCGCTGACGACGGCGAAACACAGCAAGTGGAATCGACGCTTGAGCGACGAGCGGGAGCGGTCGGCGCGAAGCGGAGTGAGGGTGATGATTTCGTGATGGGGATTCATTGTCATGGGGAGAAAGGTGAAAGTCGGCCTGCGGTCGTTTGAGGCCCTGCGCATGCGCCAGTGACGTCCGAGGTCAGGGCTTCATTTACGCCGGAGTCCTGAATTGACGGCGCAACCGCGTCGGGTGCCGGTTACGGAATGGGGTGCGATCTGCCCAACTTGGGCAGATCGCAATCGAGCCCGGAAATTTCACCGCAAAACCAACGCAAGCCATCGCCACAGAGGTCACAGAGCTCTGTGTGCTCTGTGACCCCACGTTTGCGATCGTTTGGAATGTGAAATTTGCGGGCTAGAGAGTCAGCGAGGCGCCGGAGAACTCAGGGCACCGTAATCGCGTCGATATTGGCGAGATCCTGGCCGTTGGACTGCAGCGAGAGGGTGTTCGAGGTGCTGTTGCTCAGCGTGACGTTCACGTTGAGCGTCGCCCAAGTGGTCCAATCCGCGGTGGCCGGGAAGGTGACGTTGGCGCTTACGCTGTTGACCACGATCGCACCGGAGCGCGAAGCGCCGGAACCGTTCGTGTAGCGGATCGAGATCGTCTTCGCGCCGCCGCCATTGCCGTCGACGTTGATGAGGGTCAGCGCGCCGCCGCTCGTGGGAAAGTTCACGTAACCCGAACCGGTATAGCCGGCGTTCGTCGATTCCACCACGGCGCCGCCGCCGAGGGTCGCGTTTTCCGCCTGGTAAGTATCCGGCGTGCTGATCTTCGTCAGGACGATTTGGTCGACATTCGCGAGGTCTTGGCCGGTCGACCGAATCGAGATCGTGTTGCCGGTGCCGCTACTCAACGAGATGTTGACCGTGACCGTGGACCACGTCGTCCACGACGATGTCGCGGGGAAGACGAGGCTGCTGCTCCCGCCGTTCACGACGAGCGCGCCCGTGCGGGACGCGCCGGAGCCGTTCGCATAGCGGATGGCGAGCTGATACGTGCCGCCCGTGCCACCGTTCACGCCGTTGAACGTGCAGGTGCCGCCGGTGGTCGGGAAGTCCACGTAGCCCGAACCGTTGTAACCCGTGTTCGTCGTCTGGACCGACGCGCCGCCACCCAAGGTCGCGGTCTCGGCCTGAATCGCACCCGGCGTGCTGGGCGCCTCGACGATCTCCCATTTCGTCTGGCTCGACGTGGCGTCGCTCGCGAGACGATCGTGGGCGGCCGTGTCGTTGTAGAGGCTCCAGCGCATCCAATCCACCGTCTCCTGGGGCCAGATCGCATTCGACCAAAACGACGTGTGTGTGCCACCGATAAAGGTGAGGAAGGCCTTCGTGGGGGGCAGCTCGGAGTAGGACTCGCGCGCGGAGGAATATGGGCAGGTCGGGTCTTGATCGCCGTGGATGAAGAGGATGTTGGCTTTCACGCTGCTGCTCGGGGCTCCCATGCGGACACACGACATAGCCATGGCCGCCTTGATGCGGGAATCGGGCCAGGCGGTGAACAGGCCATTGGTGGTCATGCCGCCCATCGAGTAGCCGGAGACTCCGATCATGGCCGTGTTGATATGGCCAGTGAAGGGCGTGCCGCTGCCGTTGAGCGCGATCGTATTGGTGAGGAGTTGGGAGACATCCTTGGACAAGTCCCCGCTGTAAGCCTCGCTGATGCTGGCGTTGGTGAAGACCGGCGCGGGAACAATGAAGCCGGCCTCCGCCAGCGGTCTGATCACCGTCAACATCGCGGACGGGCTGCCGCCCGACCCGTGCGTGACCTCGCACACCGGGAACACGCCCGGGGCGACGGTTGCATTGGTGACGATGCTCCCACCCGCAGTGCCCGTGGCGGGATAATAAATGTAGGTCTGAACCGTGCGCGAGCCACGGGTCCAGTTGTAGATCCGCAAGCCGACGGCGAATTTCGTCGTCGGGGCTTGAGCAAACGAGGATGAACCAAGGCCGACCAGCGCGGCTGCTATCGCTATGCTTCGCAGGGTGTGGTGCATATAGGGACCTATCTATTACTATCGCTAGCTATCTATTGTGGTTGTGGTTTGTACTAGCCAAAGGGAACCCGCGGTCACCACGGGTGAGACGGCGGCTGTTTGCACGACCGCGGCCCGCGTGGCGGGCGCTTAAAGCAGCGAGAGAGACTTGGGACGGCGCGACGCACGCGAGGTGAGGCGCGGTGGTGAGGGGATGTGACGACGGGCAACGCCGTGCGGGCTACAGACGTGTCGGCGCGTGGGGACGAAGCAAATCGACGATTTGCCGGAATGTTCGGCTGCCTCGCCGGCGCGGGTGGTCCGCGGACGCCCCTGCGGACCGATCAAACGCCGGAGCCGAGCACGATTACGAGTACGAGTCGTGGGCCGCGATTCGCCGGGATGTGTCGCGGCTTATCCGCGTCATGAGGGTCCGTCGGGCGCCGCGCGCGGAATCGGACTGACAGGTCGAAACGGTCGTGTGGCGGAACCGGATATACTCTTCATTGGGCGGCATGGAGATATTGACCGTCCAAGCATGAACATGAAAGTACGCTTCTTCGACTTCGCCCTTGTATTCGCCGCTCACCTGCTCGCCATCGTCTACATCGTGCCGAGCGTCGCCTATCTGCTCCTGGCCAGCCCGCGCCGAAGGGCCTCGCTCGCGCTGCCGGCGCTGGCGTGCGTCGGCGCGCTGGTCGGCATGTTG
>CBINOT010000343.1:0-4000 GCA_966252355.1 uncultured Opitutus sp.
CCGCCGATGGGTGCGTTCGTAGCGCGTTCGATGCCCGGCAGGTTCGGCTGCTCGGCTTGCGGCTTGAAGCCCATGGCGGGGACCGGCACTTCGCCGCCGCGGATTTTCGCGGTGAAAACCGCGAGGAGATTCACGCGGTTCTGGTACGCCAGCTGGACGAGGTTTTGCCAGATGAGCAGCTTGCGGCCGCCGACGTCGACGGGAGTGGCCCAGCCTTGTTCGCCGTAGTTCCAGAAATCGATATTCTGCTTCTTGCACCACTCGCTGCCGTTATCCTTGAGCAGTCGATAGCCGAATTCCGTCAGCCGCTCACGCAATACCTGGCAGGTTTGCTTCACGGCTTCCGCGCTGTAGGGAGTGCCGGTGGACGCGCCGGTGCTCGTCGGGCTGGGGATGATGCCGGTCTTCACGCCGTCGATGAGGATCATGCTCATCGGCACGTTGAGGACGTAGGAAGCGACCTGGAGCGATTGGGTCGCGAGTCCTTGGCCGATTTCCACGCCGCCTTGATGGATGATGATCGAGCCATCGGCCTGATTGATGGCGATCATCGCCTGCGCTTGCTCGAGCATCTTCAGGTTATAACCCGAACCGTATTTAACGGGGATCATGCCGAGCCCGCGCTTCCGCCATTTGTTCTTCCGATTGAACTCGTCGACGTCGCGCCGCTTGTCCTCGTAGCGGGCTTCTTTCTTCAGATAGTCCCACACCTGCTTCATGTAGCAGTAGGAGAGGGCTTGGCCGAACGGTGTCACGTCGCCGCGATCGTACATGTTCTTTTCGCGAACCTCTTCCGGCAGCATTTTCACGGCGAACGCGGCGTCATCGACGGCGTTTTCGACGATGTTCTTGCCCTGCACGTCGCCGAACGACCGAAATGCCGTGCTCGGCGCGGTGTTCGTGCGGCACACGTCGATCTGGCTCTCGAAATTCGCGATGCGATAGGCGTTGTCCGTGCGGAGCTGCACGCAATTGGACACGATGAACGAGCAATCGTAGAACGCGCCGCCGTCACCCCAGAGCTTCACGAGGAAGCCGCGCATGATGCCGCGGTCCCGCGGGCGCGCGAGGCCCGGATCGATCGCGACCTGATACTGGCCGTAATAGGCGTGACGCTTCCCGACCAGGCTCGAGTCTTCGTCGCGCGGCAGCGCGATGCGCACCGGCCGCTTGGTGGCCTTCGCTGCGACGGCGGTAGGCCCCGTGACGAAGCGGGCTTGCTCGGTTTTGCCGCCGAAGCCACCGCCGACGGGCGCAACCTGCACGTCGATCAGGTTGTATTGCGAGGCCACGGCCATGGCCGTCGTCTGGTGCATTTCCATCGGGCTTTGCGTCGAGGGATGCACGATCAGCCGGCCTTCGTCGGTCGGCAGCGCGATGCAGGCCTGCGTCTCCATGTAGAAGTGTACTTGGCCGCCGCTCGTCTGCGTATTCTCGACGACGACGCAGTCGATCCCCGCGACGTCCGCCTTGCGCACATTGATGCGACGGTCGAGCGGGTCTTTTTGCCGCACCCAACCGAATTCGCTGCCCGGCCGCGTGATTTTCCAGATGTGCTGCACGTACGGAGCGGACTTCGGTGTGTCCGGGAAAATGCTCCCGGCTTTGATCGCCTCCTCGAGGTCGAGGATCGGTTTGTCGAATGGTGCCGGCCAGTGCACAGGGCCGTACGCGATGCAGTTGGCCGTCACGTAGCTCGCGAGCCGCTCCGCCTCTTGCTGAGTGGTCGCGAGGACGATCGCGATCGTTTGGCCGACAAAGTTGACCATCTGTTCGGCCAACAGCGGTTGGTCCATGCCCATGCCCTGGTAATTGATCCCCCCTTGGGTGATGTTTTCCGCGGTGATCAGGTCGACGAACGAGTCGGCATAGGCGGTCAGGTGATCCCGCAGGACCGTCGGCTTCACCGTGCGATCGCTGCCCGGGACGACGAAACGGAACGTGGCGAGCGCGCGGCTGCTTTGCACGAACGCTCCATTCACCGTCAGCGGCGGCACCGGCAACTCCTGCGTGTAGTGCAGCTGCCCCGAGGTCTGATAAATCGCCGTCGACTTGATGTACGGTTGGCCGACGGGCTTCTTCCAGCCCTCGGTGACATAGTATTGCCGACCGTCGCTCACCGGCCAGTTGCCCCAGGTGATGAGGCCGGTGGACGCGATTTCGGGGGGGACGGGCGCGCCCTGCTTGAGCAGCGCATTGACGATCGCCTTATAGAGGAAGGAGACCGCGAGCTGCACCTTGTACTCGACGGTGAACCCCTCGTTCGGCACCTCGGCCCAGCGCGCCGCCCAGCGCTTCAACTCCGCGCGCGCTTCCTTCTCCAGAATCTTCGTGACCGTGGGAACGAGCTCGAGGCTGAGCTTCTTGCCGGTGAGCGCGCGTTCGGTTTCCAGTGGGCGCCACGGAAACGGCGCGATCCCGCCGAAGACGAGGACGGCATCCTCGACGAGGAGCTTGCCGGCGAAGCGCAACCGCGACGTCGAGTTCACGATGCTATGCGCGTTGACCTCGCGCAGCGCGACCTTCTGGGCGAGGACCGAATCCTTCGCGCCATCCAGCGGCAGATGATAAGAGACCAGCACGATGTCGTCCGCCATTTTCGGGTCCTTCACCACCGCGGTGACGAGTTCCCCCGCGGTGCTCGTGTGCGAGCGGAACGTCCCCGTCGCATCCAAACCGAGATACGTGATCTTCGCGCCGACGGCGACGAGCGCAGTAAACACGTCCGAGGGGAACGGCTCGAGCGTGCCCATGGGAATGTGTTTCAGCACGAGCATCGTGTTGCCGCCCAGCGAGGCGGCGTTGCGCACGATCCGGCCCGCCGTGCGGCGTCCCATGAAATCGATCGCGCCGAGCGGCGAAGTCTCGTCGAGCCCACGGATCTTCAACTGCACCGCAGCCGCGCGCAGCAAGTCGTCGTACGTGGCGCCGGCGCTCAATACCAACTCGCCCGCTTTTACTGCGGGTTCCCGGTTGAGCTCGGGGACGAGCCGGATATCCACGAACAGCTTCGTCGTCGGAAACTCCTCCTTATAGATGCCGTAGGACGTATTGCCGTGGACGAGCCGCACCTTCTTGTCGCGGTTCGTGGAGAGCAGGCGGGCGAGTTCCGCTAGCGATGTCGGCGTGCGCCATTCCTGGCGGTCGCCGGAGGAAGAGACCGGTTCGGCCGGCGCTTTAGCCTCGGCGGGAAACGGGATTTCGACCGCGCCGGGCATCTGTTGGCTGCAACCGTCCTCGGTCAGGCACTTCATGCGGTGAGCCTCGTCCTCCTTGGACCAGTCGGAGGCGAAGGTCTTCATGCCCGTGAGAATCGAGCGATAGCCCGTGCAGCGGCACAGGTTTCCGTCGAACGCGTCCTCGATCTCCTTCTTCGTCGCCTTGGGATAGTTGGTGATGAACTCCGACATGTTCATCACGAAGCCGACGCTGCAGTAACCGCATTGGCTGCCGTTGTTGACGGCGAGCTGATAAGCGACCGGGTTCACGCCGCTGTGCGAAAGCTCCGACGGATGTTCCTCCGGATCTTCAATCAACTTCACGGCTGGCGCGGCGTCCTTGCCGAGCGCCCGCTTGACGTCCGTCGCGACGGTTTCGCGTTTCTCCGCGGCTTCTTGCGCTGCCTCGATATGGGCCGGCAGATCGGGCCGGTCGGCCGGAGCGGCGCCGCGCGAAGCGGCCGCGGCGTGTTGCAGGAATTCCGGATTGGGCTTTCGCGCGGCGCCGGTGCCCTCGACCGTCGTGATGACAAGGCCGCCGAGCGCACATACGGGACGAAGGCACGAGTTGATCGCCCGATGCTCGGGCTTTTTTCTCGTCTCGTTCCACCAGGAAAGAATGACCGTGCATCCCCCGCACCCGCCTTGGCCGCACGGCTTTTTTGGACCGGCGAGCGCAACGTCAGGCGAGCGCAGATAATCGATCAGCAGCAGATCCGGCGCGGGGTCTTTGATGGTGACGGGTTGGCCGTTGAGAAAGAATGAAACTTCGTTCGAGGTGG
>CBINOT010000344.1:0-3988 GCA_966252355.1 uncultured Opitutus sp.
CACGCGTCCATTGCTGGTTGTTGCTGGTGCCGCCCGCGTATTGTCCGCAGTTCGCGCCATTCGTGGTGCTGCCCATGCCGTCGACGAACAAGCCGGTCGCGCGGTTCTTCAACTTGACGTAGCTCGACGTGCCGCCGCCGCTGCCGGTCGAAACCGAGCACGTGTAGTTGCCGACGTTGAGCGAGCCGGCGCCGTGGAAGACCTCGGTGCCGAATTGGATGCTGGCGAGATATTTGGTCGAGCTGAGGCCTCGATTGCTGCGCAGCCAATCCATGAACGCCTTGATGTTCAGCGTAGCGGAGCTGGAGTTGCTCGTGCGCTTGAACGACCACACGTACTGATAACTGGGGATTTGGCACTCGTAGAGATCCCACGTGCCACCCTCGAGGCTGATGCCGGTGCGCGAGGGAGCGCCGCACGGGCCGGCGCCGCCGGTGGCATTCACCCAGATCATCACTTCGTCGGTCGGTTGCGTGGACGAGTCGGGCGTGGCCGTGGTCGTGAGCCACAGATCGTACGACACGTTGCCGACGCCGCCGCTGCCGAAGTTCACGGAGTACGAATACGTGCTGCTCGCGCTGTAGGAGGCATCGAGCCGCACGGGGAGCCCGGTGTTGCTGAAGTGCCAACCCCAGTGCCAGCCGAGGATCGCGGCCGGGTAGCATTTCACGGAGTTGTTCCGGCTGTCGCCGCTCGCCCACGCCGGCCAATTGAAATCGACGGTGAACGCATTGCTGCCGTTTTTGGTGACGCACTGGGAATAGCCGGAGGGGGAGCTGCTTTTCCCCCATTGGTTATTCAGCACGTAAAGTGTGGAGTTGAGGTCGACGGTGCAGCCGTCGGTGCAGCAGCTTTGGGCCAGTGCGCCGGTGGTTCCGGCGAGGGCGAGGAGTCCGGCGAGTCGCAGTGCGCGGACGGAGGTCTTGGTACGAATAGCAGTCATGGTTGGTTTAATCGGGTTCTTGTTACGCATGCCGATGCTCGCGCCGCAGGGGTTCTACGATGCGTTGGGGGTACGCAGCGGCATTTCTGATTTAGCGTTAAAACCCCGCGCGAGTTCGACCTAAGGTGGAACCCGAAAAAAGAGCGAAACGTTAAACAGGGAAAAGTCCGAGGGCCGAACCACGGCCGGGGTGTAAGCCCGACCGTGTCGTACACTACAGGCGCGGACTAAGGGCCAAATTGCCACTGCTGATTCCAGCTGGTGCTGTCGCCCCAGAAGACCATCACGGAGCCGTTCGTCGTGGCGCCGCCGCTGTCAACGCGCAGGCCGTTGCTACGGTTGATGATCTTGTAGTAACCTGTCCCGAGATCCTGGATCGTCCACTGCTGGTTGTAACTCGTGCCATCCGACCACTGGCCTACGGTTGAGCCGTTGCCCGAGTGACCAAGGCTGTCGAGACGCATGCTGCCGGTGGCGCAGATCATTTTGTAGTAGCCGCCGCCAAGGCTTGTAACCTGCCACTTCTGGTTGTTGCTGCCGCCGCCGCCCCATTGCGCGACCGTCGCTCCGTTCGCCGTTGAACCCATGTTGTCGAGATACAGGCCACTCGCGCGATTCTTCACACGATAAGTGCCGTTTGCGAGCGGTCCGCCCATGAAGCCGTCGAGCGCCACGGTGGGACGTCCCGAGTTGTCGAAGGCACCCATCGTGTAGCCCTGCCAGCCATTGTAGGACTCCGGCTCCCAATAGAAGACGCCGATCGCTCCAGCCGACTGTGCCTTGGCCACGATGTCTTGGATGAACGACTTCGCCGTGCTCGCTTGCGTCCAATCCATGCCGATCTCGGAGATCACCACCTGCTTCCCATAGCGCGACTTCATGTCCTGCATGTTCGTGAGGCACTGGCTATCGAGCGTCTGCCAGTTGCTCGTCGTCGGGTACAGCGACATGCCAATCGCGTCGTACTTCGCGCCGTTGGCCGTCAGTCCGTCAAACATCCAGCGAAACCGCGCGTTGTCATAGCCGTTGGAGAGGTGGACGATGACGACGGCGTTCGGGAACACTTGCTTCACGCCGTTATAGCCGCTCGTGACGAGGCCGGCGAATTGGCTCATATGCGTCGAAGCGCGGCCGTCCTCCCACAGCATCCCGTCGTTCGTCTCGTTGCCGACTTGCACCCAAGCCGGCGTCACACCGGCGTTCTGCAGCGCAACCATGACATCATGCGTATGCTGCCAGACATCGGTGTACAGCGCGCTGATACCATGGGTCGCCCAAGCCGCCGGTTTGTTCTGCTGGCCCGGATCGGCCCAGGAATCGCTGTAGTGAAAATCGATCATCACCTGCATACCGGCGTTTTTCGCACGCACCGCCTTGTTCACGACGTCGGTGGTGTTGCACCACCCGCCGGAGGGGTTGACCCAGACGCGCAGGCGCACCGCTGACATCCCGTAGCCTTTCAGCAGCTGGAACAGGTCCATTTGCGTGCCGCTGACGTTATAGAATTTGTAGCCGCTGGCCTCCATCTGCGTCAGCCAGCCGATGTCCGCGCCTTTAACGAATCCAAACGCGTTTCGGGCGAGGCCACAGCATACAACGAGACCAGCAACAACGAGGGAGGTTAGTTTTGTGAGTTTCATATTTAGGGTTTGTCGCCAGGCGGCAGGAGTTGGCCTGCCAATGGGGAATCCCTGCGACACTTCCGGTTTATTGAGGGAAGATGGAATTGATTTATAGGAGGCGTTCGCGGCGCATCACGCCGTGGTGCAGTTCCAGCCGAGCTCAGCGCGCAGAGCCAAGAACCGAGAACATGATTTACGGGGCGGCGCGTAACGAAGATGCGTTCGCGGTTTCCGCGGCGAAGAGAACGCGGAGCATTCCGGCGCTACGAAATCCTCACAGCTTCCGCTACGACGGGAAAACGCGGCGAGCAGATCCGCGTCGATTGAGCGTGGGGGGCGGCAGTCAATGCCAGCACGGTCAACATGTTTGCGATCTCGTGCGCCAAAGCTTGCGCGCGTTCGATATCGTCGGGCCGTTCCTCGGGGGTCCCGAGGCGCGCTTGAGTGGCAGCGAGTTCCGCGCGACCACGAAGCAGCCGCGCGACCACGTTGGAGCCGTACGCTCCGACTCCGTGTATGGCTTGATGGATGTTCATCGTCGTGACGCTCGGATGGCGTGGCGGTGCCCCAACGCACCGCCACGTTTTCGCATCCCAAAGGTTTCGATACGGTTTTTACGGCGCCGCGGCGGTTTGCGTCACCGTCGCGTCGGTCAATGGATCGTAGTGCACCCAGTCGTACTCGGGCCACCTGGTGACCGCAGGATCGGCGGAATTCGCGCTGATCTCCATCTTCAGCGCGTCGTACATGATCGCGCGCGATGCATAGAGCGTAAGCACGTTGTCCGTTCCGGCTGGGCGTAGATCGGAGGTGCTAAACTGAAAGACTGCGTAGTTATTGTAGCCCGCGACGCCGCTTCTCACCTCGGGATTGCTGCGTAGCCGCGGGTACCAAAGCAGCGTGCGGCTATGCGTGCCGTTGAGCTGAAGCTGAAGGCTCGCGGTATCGCAGGCGGCGAGATTGATCGACACCAGCACGTACGCACCTTGTGCATTCTGCGTCGCCGTCGTCTTGAAGTGCACTTCCCATGGCGGCGGGGTGAAGGCGGCGGGCGTCTTGCCTTGGGCCGCGGCGCCGTCGATCACGTATTGTGGCGTAATGTAATCGTAGCCGTTGGTGCCGGAGGTCGAGCCGCCGTATACTCCCGCATACAAACCGGGATAGAAGGCGCCATAGTGGGTAAAGGGCATTTGGTACCATCCGGAGGTGCCGACCGTGTAGACGAATTTGCCGAAATTCGGCGCGAGATCCTGCCAGTAGTTCCAACGGCCGTTGTAGTCGCGGATGTCGTGGCCCGCGCTGTCGTGGCCGTGCATAAATTCGTGCGCCGAGCGATCAGGCACGGCGATATACCAATTCGGCGCCGGCGGGCTGAAGTTACGTGGTTGGAAGGTCAGGCCGGTCAGCGTGACCGGAGAGGTTC
>CBINOT010000345.1:0-3984 GCA_966252355.1 uncultured Opitutus sp.
GACGACCTAGGCCGGCACCCAACGACGCCACCGCTCGTGCCGCTCGGTCGTTACGAACGAGTATCTGGGTACCCAAGCCATCACCGGCATGGCGACGTCAAAGCGCCCCATTGCGCGAAGCCGCCGGCGACGTTTTGGGCGAAGCAAACGCTCCCCTTTTAGCTCCCGCGACTGCTCCCCACCTTGTTCCCGAACACGCTCCCGAAACCGTTCCCCAGACGGCGCCCGACGGATGCCCAACACCGCGTCTGCCTCACCCGACGCGGGGCCGTTGCCCGGACTCCGGCGGTGCCTTGGCGAAGCGCAGGGCCGCCGCCCAAGACGACGCCAAAGCGCCCCATTCCGCGAAGCAGCCGGCGACGTTTTGGGCGAAGCAAACACCCCAATCTTAGCTCCCACGACTGCTCCCGAAGGCGTGCCGCAGGTCCCCCCTCGCCTGTCATCCTGAGCGCAGCGAAGGATCCGTGCATTGTTCGCCCGATCAGCAGAAGTAGCGGGTAGCGAGTAGCGAGCTTGAGGACGGAGCGAGATGCGCAGCAGTCATGTGACAGAAGGACCGATGGTGGCCGTCGGCTCGAGTGCGCTTGTTAGACCGTCTGCTCTTCGACGACGACTAAGTCTGAGATACCGTGCTGCAACGCGAGTTTCCGCACCGTAGCGGATGCAGTGCGTACGAAGTTCGATCGAACATCACGGACGTAGAATTCACTCACCGAGCTATCTATCTCGGCTATCGAGACACCCGTGTACTCTCGCAACGCCCGATGTGTCCCGGCGTTGGCTCTATGGCTGGTTGAAGAAGCCCCTTTTTCATCACCAGATTCTCCAAAAAGGCTTCTTGTCGGGTGGTGTAATAGGCAGGCGGCTGACGATGCCCTTGATCTCCGCTTCCCATTTCACGCTCTCGTCCGACTCCGCCCAAAGCTCCTTCAGCTCCGATGCCGCCAGAATCTTCTGGAGACTACGCTTCGCTTTATCGATGAGCGCTGATGAAGGACGCGCCTTTTCTTGGACCGCCCATTTGGTGACGTCGTTCGGAACCTGAGCGCCTGGCTGTCCACCAAGGACGCATAGCGCCTCAGCTGCCGCGATCGCATGCTCGCAATCAGGCGCTTCAAGGTACTTCTCGCCGTCGAGCACGGCATCGAACGCTGCTTCGATGGCTCGTAATCCGTCTTTCGGCAACGACCACGCCCAATCAGCGGCACCGTCATTCTCGAACGCTTTTAGTCCCCAGGTTCCCATGGTGTGCTCAGGCTAACGCTAGAGGTGAGTCACGCGCGGGCGAGCGTGCAGTGAATGTTTCCGACAAACTGGAGATCGAGCGCAACCGGGCCATGCGAACCGCGATCAGGACCGGCGCGTTGTCTCAATCGACGGGCGACAGGACGAAAACTGAAGCGAAGTAGAACCGGTCTTCGACCGGTTTTGTTTTCCCGCAAACGACGCCAATCAATCATTAGGCCACTGTGAACGTCGACAAAAGGCCGTGGGTTTTCTCGATCGCATCAACGGCCGCAGACAACGTCGTGTCCGACCTGTCCCTTTCGGCCGTCTTCTTGGTCGGTAATCGTCGGGCGCAGGTAGCGGCGCGGGGTTTCTGGTTGGAACCGGCGCGCGCCGCGGTTGGGATGCGCGCTGCAAGCGCCCCCCTTCCTTTCATGCGCCCATCGCTGTTCACGCTCTTCCTGACGATCCTTGCTCTCGCCGCGCAGTCCTCTGCCCGCGAGCTGACTCCGCTCAATGCGCGCTGGCGCTTTCAAGCCGGCGCCCCGGCCGAGGCCCACCAGGGCCCGTTCGACGACTCGGGCTGGCAGACGCTCGACCTGCCTCACTGCTGGGGCCAGGAGCAGGCTGAACGCGGCGAGCGGCCGCTGCGCACCACGGCCTGGTACCGCCGCACGCTCGACGGCGTGGTGCCCAAACCCGAAAGGCGGTACTTCTTGCGCTTCGACGCTGCGGCCATCGAGGCGGAGGTGTTCGTCAACGGCACCTCGGTCGGATCGCACCGCGGCGGGTTCGGGGCGTTTGGCGTGGAAATCACGAAACAGCTCACGGCGGCCGGCCCCAACGTCGTCTCCGTCCGGGTCAGCAACGAAGACACGACGACGATCGCGCCCGTGAGCGGCGACTTCCCCGTTTACGGCGGGTTGTACCGCGGAGTGCAACTGCTCGAGACCGACGCGGCGTGCTTCACGCCCGTCGACCACGGCTCTCCCGGCGTGGCTTGGCTGCAGACGAACGTTTCGGCCGCCGAGGCGGCAATCGACGTCCGAGCGCAGGTCTCCAACGGCACCAAGAAACGGCTTCCGCTCACGCTCGTCGCGCGGGTGCTCGATGCCGACGGCAAGACGGTCGCGAGCAGCGAACAGCCAATCGCCGTTTCGCCGGAGCTCACCGAGCCGTTCTCGCTGCGGGTCACGATCCCGAAGCCGCACCTCTGGCACGGCCGCAAGGATCCTTATCTCCACCGCGCGATCGTCGAGCTGCGCGATGCCAACGGCGTCCGCGACGCGGTCGAGCAGCCCCTCGGCCTGCGCTCCTATCGCTTCGATCCGGACAAAGGTTTCTTCCTCAACGGCGAGCCTTATCATCTGCACGGCGTGAACCTGCACCAGGAGCGGCGCGGCAAGGGCTGGGCGGTGACGGAGGCGGACCTCGACGCGGATATGGCGCTCCTGCAGGAGATCGGTGCGACCGCGATTCGCTGCGCGCATTACCAGCACAGCGAGTATTTTTATAGCCTGTGCGACCGCGCCGGGCTGCTGGTGTGGGCGGAGATTCCGCAGGTCGACCGGATCGGCCCTTCCGCCGCGTTCGCCGAAGCGTCGCGCAGCCAACTGCTGGACCTCATTCGGCAGAATGTGAATCACCCGGCGATTTTCTGCTGGAGCCTCTTCAACGAGCTGCGGCCCCGCAGCGCGGATCCGCACCGGCTGCTGCAGGATTTGAACATCGTCGCGAAAGGCGAGGATCCCACCCGGCCGACGATCGCGGCGGCGTGCACGACCGAACTGCCGCAGTTGAACAAGATCCCCGACCAACTCGGTTGGAACGTCTATTACGGCTGGTATGCGGACTGGGGTCCGCTTTCCGATTACGATCCGATGCGGGCGACGTACCGCTACACCAGCCGTTCGGGCGGCTATTGCGTCAGCGAATACGGCGCAGGCGGCGCAACGAACCAGCACGAGCAGAATCCAAAGAAGCCGAAGAACGACGGCCCGTGGCATCCCGAGGAGTATCAGAGCCTGCTGCACGAAGCTGCGTGGCCGCAATTGAAGTCGGCGCCTTATATCTGGGGTACGTTCGTCTGGGTGATGTTCGACTTCACCAGCTGGTGGCGCAAGGAAGGCGCCGAAAAAGGACTGAACGACAAAGGTCTCGTCACCGCCGATCGCCAGACGCGGAAGGACGCATTCTATTACTACAAAGCGAACTGGTCGGACACCGGCACATTATATATCGCCAGCCGGCGCCACACCGAGCGCACGGAAGCCGTCACCGAGGTGAAGATCTATTCGAACGCCACCCAGGTCGAGTTGCTGCTCAACGGCGCCTCGCAGGGCACCCCGACCAGCGACGGCAACGCCGTGTTTCGGTGGAAGGACCTGAAGCTACAGCCAGGCGAAAACGTCATCGAAGCCCGAGCGAACCGCAACGGAGCGACGTTGAACGACCGCTGCGTCTGGACTCTGAAGCTGAAGCAGTAGGTGGCAGGCAAGCGGATGCCAGCCCGGGAGTTGCGCGACAAGCACTGTCAATAGTCAAGGGCCTGTTGCCCAAATCACGGCGTAGTTGAACGTTGGTGACAGACGTGCGTCTGACGCCGGCAACTATGATGGGGCAACTTGCCGGGCAGAAGGAGTTGTTCAGCTACGCGGTGGATTTGGACCGTCGGATCCATGCGGACCATCCCTTGCGTCGGGTGCGGCAGATGATCGACTTCAACTTTGCGCGCGACCTCGTGGCGCACACGTACGG
>CBINOT010000346.1:0-3981 GCA_966252355.1 uncultured Opitutus sp.
TCTGTGTCTGAGCTCCGTGTCCTCTGTGGCGATGGCTTTGAATTGGTTGTACCCTGAAATATTCGGGCTAGACCCCAGCCCTCGCAATGCCCCAAACCGAGTGAACCACGAATGGACACGAATGGACGCGAATGCCAAACCGCCCCCGACCATCGGTTAGCCTGTAGCTGGGGTCCCGCCTCGAAGGATTGTCTCTGTGAACTCTGTGTCTGAGCTCCGTGTCCTCTGTGGCGATGGCTTTGAATTGGTTGTACCCTAAATATTCGGGCTGACCCCGGCCCTCGCCATGTCCCCAAACGCCTGGTGCTGATAAAGAAATGGTTTCTCGGTTGAAACTAATAAATCGTTACGTAACGTTTTATCGTGCCCTACGAAAACTTCACTCGAATCCAGATCGCTGAAGCGCTGCGACGCTTGGGCGAGCTGGCGTATGCGCAAAAAGTCACGCTGGAAGTATCACTCTACGGCGGAGCGGTCTTCACCTTGGTATACGGATCGCGCGATGCGACCAAGGACGTGGACGCTGTCGTGCGTCCGAGCGAAGTCGCCAAGCAGCTAGCCGTGAAAGTAGCGAAGGAGCTCCGTCTGCCCGAGGACTGGCTCAACGATCAGGTGAAGCAATTCCTCGCCGAGAAAGAGGCGAAGCGGCTGCTCAACCAGACTGACTTTGGCGAAGGTCTCCGCATTTCCGTTCCGACGGCGGCCTATCTTCTCGCGATGAAGCTGCGCGCCTGCCGACCGCCACTTCCCGGGTATTCCGGCGATTATGGCGACATTCGATTTCTGGTGAAAAAAATGGGGATTACGTCCGTGGAAGCCGCTGAGCTTATCCATGACAAATTCTTCCCGCGCGACGCTCTTTCGGCCACCGCGAAAGAAGTGGTCCGTAGTGCCATTCAGCCACCGCCCCCATGAGCCTTCGTCCCACCACGTTGAAAGAGATCGCTGAACGCTCCGATTCGATGGGAGATTTCGGCCGGCATCTCCGCGACTGGTTGCATCAGTTGCGGCACGCCTCGTCGCGTCCGCAGGCCGCGCGCACCATCGCTGAAGAGCCGCCGCGGTTGCGTGACAAATTTCCGCAAGGGGAGGTCGCCGACGCCTGGCTAGCCGCCTATGCGGAACACTTGGCGGGCAAGCTCGGCACGATCGCGCCCGAGTGGGCCTTCGCCCCGTGGCGCACCTCCGACGATCCGATCTTTGACGACGGCAGCACGCCTACGCTACGAACTCTCGCGCTCGTCCGCGCGCCGCTGGCGTTCAAGCGCCGAAATATCTTCACCCCGTCCGTCGATCTTCCATTGAGGCTTCGCGCGGGCCGCCCGACGAAATCCGCGGAGGAAAAACGACAGACCAACGCGGAACGCCAGCGACGGTTCCGGGAGATGCGCCGCGCCGAGTTGGCGGCATTGCGAAAGCTGGCTCGTAAGCGCGCCAGATGATCCGAGCCAGACTAGGCCGCAGTTCTCGAATGCCCCGCGTAAATTCATCCGAGCTTTGAAAAAAATGGGGGCTAAATTTTAAAAGTCCCCGATAGCTTTTAAAGCGGACGACACGCGACGCGCGCGGTCCGCCTCCGCGAGGTGGCCGCGGCTGCGCGGCGAAACGGAAGCCGCGCTTCGTGCCGGCGATGCGACCGCACTCGCCGCCTCGCGCACTACCTCAAGTCGTCCGCGCTCCTCTTGGCGGACGCGAACTTGCTCCAGCTCTGCGAACAGCTCTCGACCGAACCGCGCGCGGCAGAGGCCGACCTTCCGACGGCTCGCCTCGACGCCATCGGTCGCTATTTGGCTCAGTGGGAGCGAGAGGGTTCCTAATCCATGGAGATTACGGCGCGCCTGAAGGCTTCGACCCAAGCCAGCAACCGTTGACTTGCGGTACAACCGAACAAGGGCAGCGCCGTCGCCGTAAGTCAGTACGTCCGGACAATGACGTCGCGCCACAGTACGTGAGTCGCCTCGACCGTACGTTGACGAAGCATCCAGCGCATTTGCGTACCTGATGCTGGACTGACCGGGCGAGTCACCGCTTAATGTCGTTGCCATGCCGAACCCACGGAAACTCGTCTCTTCGAGATCTGCCGCTAAACCGGAGATACCCCGGCAGCCGTGGAGGTTGGGGAAGCCGCCGACATTGAATTCGGTTTTACGTTATATGTTGGCTGCGAAACCGGAGCCGCCCCATGTTGAACCTGACGACTCACGATACCCAGCCGCAACGTGGTTTGCCCAAATCATATTCTCGCTCGGACGATTCACAGAAGCGCATGCGTTTTTGACCGACACCGACGCCATCGCCGCACACGTGAGCGAAGTAACATCCACCAGCGGCGGCCGCGCGAAAACCAGGACGATCAAGAAGGGCCCGGTCGTGGAGTTTTTTCGTGCGACGAGGCGTCAGAGCTTCGCAGAAACGGCGGATTTCTTGAGCCGGCAACAGATCATCTATCAAGTAACGTTGACTGAAGTGTTCGCGTGCGAATTTTTTCGCCGGGCATTCGAGGCAAATCCGGCGCGTATCGCTCCCTACTTCACTCAAGGCGAACGGCAGCCAGTCGTATCGCTAAAAAAGGTAATTGCTGCAAAAAGCCGCGAAACGTTGCTTGCCGAATTGATCTCAGAAGCTGCCGGACGCGCTTCCGATGCTGCGCCGCAGATTTTAATTCGACGCATCGCCACGGCAACGGGTCGGCCTCAAGTCGCCACCGGTGCAATCGCCCTTAAGTTGGCTCAGCCCTATGGAACTTTGGTGGCGCTTCGAAATGAACTTGTGCACGAGCACCCTAGGAAGCCCGTGACGGTCTCACAGGTGATCGAAGGATTTGAGATAACCGAAACTTTCCTCCGCTACTGCGAAGAGGCCGCTATTCTTGCCGACATTCCGGTTGATCCGGTGCCCGATTTTACGTGATGGCGATTCTTCGTTCTAGATCGAGACTTTCAGGCATCCGAAGGCCCGCAAAGGGCTGAATGCTTCGCAGGTACGGACGTAAGTTGGTGCGGCGACACTGTACCCGTTGGACGAATGCGTAGTGGAGCGTTGTTGACATCGTATCGCGGCTTTTCGCCGCGACAGAACAAGAACGACTACGAGAAAGAGAATGATCCTGAGGTAGCGCCGTCGTCCCTGACGGCCATCGTTCGATGTAGCTGGGGTCCCAGACCCCGGCCATTTGCCACGTCCAAAATCGCGTGGTGCTGAGGGTAGGGCGCTGATTCCTCTCAGCGCCTATGACATCATGCCGCGCGACGTCACTTTATCGCCTTACAACAGAACACGGGGAGCACCATCGCCGTAAATTAGTACGTCGGACAATTACGCCGCACCTTTTGCGTGACCCGTTCGGCGGAACGGGCTTTTTCTCGTGAGCTATTTCTCCGAATCCAACTGCGGCACAAGTTCTTCTAGCGGACCGAGCGAGAGCTTTCCGTCTGTCTCACGAACAATGTCCAAATCGCAAAGCAGTGAAACAAACGCGTTAAAGCGATCTGCCATCCAGCTGGGTTCAAGCGGTTCCTCGTGTGCGACGGCGGCAGTGCGTACGATGCCGCTATCATCGAGACAAAATCGGAGTCGTTGAACATCGCGGCCATCAAAGCGGCCCATCGCGACGCGGAGATGCTGGGTAAAGACGAATTGAGTGAGCAAGTCTTCGAGAAATCTGGCGAGCGGGAGATCGGCCTTTTGCTCCAGCCACCCGGAAAACCAACGGATCGAAATTCTGTCGGGACCATCCCAATCAAGTTGTTCGAGTCCGTTCCACTTCGCGATTTGCCCAAAAGTGCGTAAATGCCAGCGCGCAAGCATACGCATTGCAGAGTCCTCAGGCTGGTCATCGTCATTCAGATCCTCGCCCCAATCGTAATTTTTCGACTGTCCATGGACGCGCTTATTCCATCCGTCGGATAAGGCAGCCATGTCGCCCGCAGCCCCGATCGCTGCGGCCTCCATGCTGCACACCGCTCGGAACGTCGAGATAGT
>CBINOT010000347.1:0-3807 GCA_966252355.1 uncultured Opitutus sp.
CGGAAAGCGTGCCGTTGGTCTGCGGGATGCGCTCGCTGACTCCGGCGCGGAAAGTCGTGCTGTTCGTGTCGCGCGGCAGAATGATCGTCGTGCCGTCGCTCGGTTGCACCACCACCGTCGTCGACCGGGAGAGCGTGCGCGTCGAGGAGCCGGTAATCGTCGGAAGAAAATCGGCCTTGGCGACGTTAAGCGACTCGCGCGCCTGCTCGACATTGTATCCCTGAATCTGGAGATCGAAGTTCTTCTTCATCGCGAGCGCGATGCACTCTTCGAGGGTCAGCGGCGGCTCGGCTGGCGCTGGCGGCGGAGTCGTTTGCTGTACATTCGTCTGCTGCTGCGCGGTTGTTTCTCCATTGGCCGGCGTTGCGACCGGGGCGGCGGGCGCCGGAGCGGATTCGGCGCGGAGAGCGGAGCTGGCGAGAAGGCCAAGGATGCAGAGGACGCAAACTGAAGAGCGAGACATGACGTTCAAAAATTGGGACGACAGTGCTGGTTAGAACACGCGGTACGCGAGAAAGTTACTGGTATTTCGACTCCCTCGGCTCGGTGTCGCGAAACCGTGGACTGGCTGGCCCGCGAGACGGAGACTATTGCGGAAAGTTTCGAGGAATCTGTGGACGCCACGACGGGGCGGGGACGACGAGTTGAACGCGTCATGGGCAAGCGATTGCCTCGTATCGCGGCACGCCGCGGCCGCGACAAAGATCCTAACGTCGTATCGAGTGAGACCGACGCAGGCTCGGATGACGGACAATGGCTCGACGGCATCGCGTTAACTGATGCCGAGAATGGCGGAGAAGGAAAGCCTCCGCCGAACAATGGTGCCGCTGCCGGATCAACGGAGCGACATCAGGACGAGCGGCTTATTCCGGCTTCGGCTCGGACCGCTTGAACTCGCGATCGACCAGCTCGGAAATGTAAGCGTTTCCGCCGATGCGGGAGGAGAGGCTGGCCAGCTGATTTCGCGTTTCGACGAAGCGCGGGTTGGACTCGCTCATGTCCGGCAGCTTCTTGTCCTGCGCATAAACGACGATGCCCTTGTCGGCGTTAATGACCATGTCCGAGACCTCGCCCTTGTTGAGGTGCTCCAAGGTGCCGAGAATTGAATAGTCGACGTCTTGCGGGCGGGTGCGAACCGAGAACGCCGCGAGCGTCTTGGCCTCCAGCTTCAGCCCGCTTGCCGACGCCGCAGCCGCCACGGCCTTGTCGAACGTGTCGCCGGCCTTCAAGCGGGCTTCGATCTGCGATTTCACCGTCTTGCCGAGTTCGACGAAACGCTTGCGCTTCTCGTTCTCCTCATAATCGGCAAGAACCTTCGCGCGAACTTCGGCGAACAGCGGCTTGTGCGCCGCTTGGAGGTCCTTCCAGAACAACACAACCGCGCCCGTCGCGCTGGGCAGAGCGTCGGAAACGAAGTGCTCCTTGTTGAGCTTGAAGGCTTCTTGCGCGATTTCGGGCGAATGACCGAGTTCGGCGGGACCTTCGTCGTGCGTGAACGGGGCCAGCGGCTTGGCCGGCACCTTGCGGGCGGTGAGAAATGCTTCGAGCGCGGCAGGCGTGTCGACCTTGGCTTCGTAGATCGCCAGCGCGAGATCGCTCGCGGCCTTGATCGCCAGCTTTTGCGCGCGCTCCAGACGAAGGGCCGCTTCGACTTGCGGACGGACGAGTGCGAAATCGGCTTCCGGATTGGCCGGCTTCGGCGTCGCGGGGGTCTTCGCGTCGGCCGGATTCACCTCCGGCGGTTTAGGGAAACGGGCCGGATTGGCGTCGTAGAATGCGCGGATTTCCGCCTCGGTGACGTTCACGCTGCGCGCGAATTCGGCGGACGGAAAGTCAGCGTAGGACGCGACCATCTTCGGCGGAATCTCGTAGCGGAATGCGTTATCTTCGAAAAATTTCGTGAGCTCGGCGTCGGTCGCCTTGATCTCGGGCTTATACGCGGCGTAGTCGGCGGTCGCCGTCGCGAGCGTCCACGTCGTATCCATGCGTTCGAGCTGCGACTTCACATCGCGGGGCAGAACGTAGCCGGGGCCCGCGAGGAGCTTGTTGACCTTTTCCATCCGAACGTCGTCGCCAATCACGCGGGCGATATCCCCTTCGGTCGTGCCGCGGGCGCTCTGGTTCTTCTTCAGATTGTCGCGGAAAGTCGCGTACGCCTTGGCCTCGAACTCGCCGTTTTGGCCGGCGAACATGCGCAGCTTGGTGATGGCGTCTTTGATCTCCGTCGGCGTGGCGGCGGGAATGTGCCATTGGTCCGCGAGGTAAAGGCTGGCGGCGCGTTGAAACGCGTACTGCTTCACCTGCTCCTCGTCGATGCCGCCCATCGCGCCGAGCTGCAAATTGGCGCTGAGCGAGGCGTCGCCCATGAGCCGCTGCTGGTCGTCGCCAAGGGCGAGATTGTAGCCGAAGAACTTGTGTTCAACGTAACGACGGTCGCCGCGACCAATGCCAGGGGCGGCGCCGATCGTGAAGATGAACGAGACGATCGTGACAGCCAGCAGGACCGCGAAGATCGTTTTGAAGTGGTGCTGGAAGTAGCGCTGAATCCAGGAAATCATCGGGGAAAACGGCGACGCTAGGTCGGCGAAGGGATGTGGCAAGGGTGAATTGCGCCCTGGCAATGGGGGCGCCGCAGGCGCGGACTGGCCGGGTATTTGCCACCGGCAACGCGCCCCGCCGGGTCAATTTGCGGGCTTGCGCTCGCCCATGGCGAAGGGAGGCCGTGACGCGTCGATCGGATGTTCGGCGATGAGCTGGTCGAGGTCCTTCTGGAAGAACTCGTTTTCGCCCAGGCGGGCGAGGGCCGCGTCGTAAAGCGCGATCAGGGGGTCGATATGTTCGAGCGAGCTGCCCAGCGGGTTATCGCCGAACGTCTCGTCGAGGGTCTTGAAATCGAAAAGCGTAAGTCGACCCAGCGGTCGCGCCGGCTGGTAAGGCGCATCGCTGTCGGTTTCCGCGCCGCTGGGGCGCAACGGCGTGACGAGCTTGAGCTGCTCGAGTCGACCGAGACATTCGTTCACGAGTTGCGTCGGAACTTTGAGCATGCCGCTGAGGTGCGAGGCCGAGACCGGCGGGAGACATTCGCGGAACCGCCGGCAAATCGTTAAGAACACCACGAGCGAAAGCCGTTCGCGGGTTTGCTCCGGTAGCGTGCTCCAGGCCGCTTGGCTATTGCGGAAATGGACGTTTTGGACCGCGTAGCTGACGATGCCCCCGATAAGCACGTAGAGCCAGAAGATGTAGAGTCCCAGCATCAGCACCAGCGGCAATGCAACCGAGCCGTAAAGGCTGCGCGTGAGAATCACGCGGCGCACATAAAGCAAAGCCACGAAGTTATTCAGCAGCAGCAGCGCCGTCACGACCAGCGCCCCGACAAATGCCGCGGTCCAGAATACGCGGGTGTTCGGGATGAAGCGGTAAACCAGCGTGAGCAACCCGATCAACAAGATGATCGAGATCAGCGGGAGCGACCACCGCAACAGGCTGAGCAATTCGCGTCCGCCCGGGACTTCCGCCATCGACGTATCGAACACGTTGACATAGGCGCCGGCGCCTAACAGCGCGATCGCGGCGAAGAAAATCACGGCTCCGAGCGTGAGAATCGTCCAATAGAACACGACGCGCACGACGAGCGACCGGCCGACGCGGACGCCCCAGATGTCGTTGAACGCATCCTCGATCGTTTTGAAGAGCAGAAGCACGATCAGGATCAGGGAGATCGCGCCGAAGACGCCGCCGGCCCCGGAACGCGCCGCCGTGATGATGCCCTCGACAAACTTCACGATTTCCGGCCGCACCACTTCGCCC
>CBINOT010000348.1:0-3765 GCA_966252355.1 uncultured Opitutus sp.
CGGTCCCCCGCCTGACCGCGTTCTCGCTTTGGACGTTCGTCGCCGGCGCGATCATCCTCAACATCGGCTGGTTCCTCCCGACGGCGACCCACGGCGCGCCGGATGGCGGCTGGTTCGGTTACGCTCCGTTGACCTCGAAGACGTTCATCCCGAAACACTCGATTGATTACTGGGTGATGGGCCTGCAGCTCCTCGGCGTAGCTTCGATCGCCGCGTCGCTGAACTTCATCGTCACGATCATCAATCTCCGGGCTCCGGGCATGACGATGATGCGGCTGCCGGTGTTCACGTGGATGACGCTGGTAACGTCGTTCCTCATCGTGCTCTCCTTCCCCGCGATCACCATCGCGCTGGTCGAGCTCATGATGGACCGCAATTTCGCCACGAACTTCTTCGAAGTCTCGAACGGCGGCATGCCGATCCTCTGGCAGCACTTGTTCTGGGTGTTCGGCCATCCCGAGGTTTACATTCTGATTCTGCCGGCGATGGGCATCATTTCGGAAATCTTGCCTACCTTCGCGCGCAAGCCGCTGTTCGGTTATCCGATCGTCGTTTTCTCCGGCGCCTGCATCGGCTTCCTCGGCTTTGGCGTGTGGAGCCATCACATGTTCACCACCGGCATGGGCACGGTCGCGACCGCTGCCTTCGCGATGGCGACGATGGCAATCGCGGTGCCGACCGGCGTGAAGATCTTCAACTGGATCGGCACGATTTGGGGCGGCCATCTGCAAATGCGCACCCCAATGATGTTCGCCCTCGGCTTCGTCTGGATGTTCATGATCGGTGGCTTTTCGGGCGTGATGCACTCCGCCGCTCCGGCCGACGCGCAGCAGCAGGACTCCTACTTCGTCATCGCCCACTTCCACTACGTACTGATCGGCGGTTCGCTCTTCGCCCTGCTCGCCGGCATTCACTACTGGTTCCCGCTGATGTTCGGCCGCAAGGTCAGCGAGTTCTGGGGCAAGCTCTCCTTCTGGGTCATCTTCACCGGCTTCAACGTCACGTTCTTCCCGATGCACTTCCTGGGCTTGAACGGCATGCCCCGCCGCACGTTCACGTACGACGGCAACATGGGCTGGAACACCGCGAACTTCGTCGCGACGATGGGCGCCTACGTCCTCGGCATCGGCGTTTTCATCTACTTCGCCGTGATGGTCTACACGTACTTCAAAGGCGAACGCGTCGGCCGCGATGTCTGGGACGGCCGCACCCTGGAATGGTCGCTGCCGAATCCGCCGCCGGAATACAATTATCGCGTCATCCCCACGGTGCATGCGCGCGACGCCTGGTGGTACGAGAAACACCATCAAGACGAGATCAAGAAGGAGCAGGCCGAACACGCCAAAGCCGAAGAGGCGCATGGCGGCATTCACATGCCTTTCCAATCGATCTGGCCCCTCATCACCAGCGTTGGCGTTCTGATCGGCGCCATCGGCATCAGCGCGATCGACTCGAATCCGGCCCCTGGCATTCACCTCAAGCTCGGCCTGACGCTGGTCGGCGGCGTCGTGATGTTCCTCGGCGTGTACTTCTGGTCGCTCGAGGGCAACGAAGGCTACCACCTCCATCTCGACGAAAACGGCCACGTGATCGAGGGCGACCACGCAAAACACTAAGCCAATTATGATTTAAGATTTGGATTACGATTTGAGCGGCAAATTCGCCGCCCGGGTGAGTTCCAAATCATAGATCATCCATCATAGATCATAAATAACTTCCCCATGTCCACTGCGGCCGCCACGATCGATCATCATCACGACCCGAGCACATCGACGGGCATTCCCCACAAAAAGCTCCTCATGTGGGCTTTCTTGGCGTCGGACTGCATGTTCTTCGGCGCGCTGATCTCGACGCACCTCATCTATCGCCTGCATCCGCCGGCAGGCGGCTTGGAGCCGAAGGATGTGTTCGCGCCCGAGCTCACGTCGTTCTCCACGTTCATCCTTTTGATGTCGTCGCTGATGATGGCGCTCGCCGTCACCGCGATCCAAAAGGGCAATGTGAAGAGCTGCCGCTGGTCGCTCCTGACGACGATCTTCTTCGGGATGATCTTCCTCGGCTGCCAGGTGTACGAGTTCAACGAGTTCGTCCACGTGAAGCACATGACGATCTCGAATAGCCTCCTCGGCACGACGTTCTTCACGCTCACCGGCACCCACGGCTGCCACGTCGCCATCGGCGTGCTCTGGCTTGGGTTGATGTACGTCCGCTCCTTCAAACCGGCGGCGGGCAACCCGTGGCAGAAGTCCTGGCTTTCGCATAATCTGCTGCACGCCGGCGCGCTCGTCGCGGCGTTGCTGCTCTCGCTCAAGGTCGTGATCAGCCTGGTGTTCATCCTCCAAGAAAGCGAAACCGTGCGCGCAGGATTGTCGCACTTCGTCGGCGCCGAATTCGTGTACATCGCGCTCGCGCTCGCCGCATACGGCGCCTTGGTCTGGTTCGCCCGCCCGCGGGGTGCCGTGCAGTTCGACGAGACCAACGCGATCGACGTCGAATCGATGGGCCTCTACTGGCACTTCGTCGACATCGTCTGGATCGTCATCTTCACCGCCGTTTACCTGCTGGAATACATCTAAAAAGACGAGGGACCATCGGCCGGGGTCGAGAGACCTTGGTCCGCAGAGTCCCTTGTCCCTCGCCTCTCGTCTTTCCCCTTTCCTCCCATGAGTGACGCTCACACCACTGGCATGTCGGCCTACGACTCGCACGGCCACGAAATCAGCAAGTTTCAGATTTACGTGCAGATCGCGATGCTTCTCGCCGTGATCACCGGCATCGAGATCGTCTGCGTGTACTTGCCGTTCGCCCGTTGGATCCTCGTTTCGGCCCTGGTCTTCTTCTCCGCGGTGAAGTTCTTGTTCGTTATTTTCTTCTTCATGCACCTGCGCTGGGACAAGCCCTTCTGCACGATCCTGTTTTTCATCGGGCTCACCCTCGCCGGCGGGACGATGTGGGCGCTCCTTCAACTTTTCGGTGCCGAGGCGAGCAAGCCGCTCCCGATGTGATTTTTCCCGGTCATCCCACGACCCATGGCGGCCCCGAAAGGGCCGCCTTTTTTGTCGCCCGCAGTCTTGGGCGCAACTTGGCCCCTCAGCGCCTTAGCGACGGGCTCCTGCAGGATTCCTGGTTTCTTGTTTCAAAACCTGCCTTGATTCCAAATCCATGATCGACTGGCGGCATTGGCACAATGAACCCATCCTCGTCGGAGGTCTCGTGTTCCTCGGGTGGCTTTGGGCGGTTTGCGCCGGACCGTTGCGCCGGCGCTTGATGGCGTCCGCCGGCGAGACGACGGCCGACGTCTTTCCTCGCACCGCGGCGATCAAGTTCTACTCCGCGCTCGCGATCTTCTATTTGGCCGTCGGATCGCCGCTCGATCAGATCGCGGAGGGCTACTTGCTCAGCGCGCACATGCTGCAGCACCAGCTGCTGATCTATCCGGCGGCGATTCTGTTTTTGCTCGGCATTCCATCCTGGATGATCGACCCGGTCCTGGGTCAGCGCGGGATCGTGGGACCCGCTCGCTTTTTCACCCGTCCGCTCGCCTGCGCCTTGATCTTCCTCTTGGTCTTCGGCGGCTGGCATGCGCCCTGGCTGTACGCCGCGGCGCTCAACCACAAGCTGATCCATGTTGGTGAGCACCTGCTCTTCTTCGGGAGCGCCGAGTGCCCACGGCGGCTCGCCGCCTACTCGCGCCACACCTTCGAGACGAGCTCGACTCGCCCACGCGCGATCGCTACGTCCAGAGCAAAGGCCACTGCGTTGAAG
>CBINOT010000349.1:0-3655 GCA_966252355.1 uncultured Opitutus sp.
CACCCGACACGCTGGCCACAGCCGGTTTCGCCGGGAGCGAGCTGGAGAAGACGCTTCCCGCCGAAATGCCAAGCGGCATCGGCGACCCGGCCGTCGCCGTGGCGAGACCCGGCCTGGTGCGGCCCGTGGTTCCCGAGCTCACGCCTTTCTCTTGGGAAAACTCCGCGCGGATGCGCGAGATTTTTGGCGACGCGCCGATGACGCCGGCGTTCGCGTCGTACGCCCACCTCGGCCGGTTGAAGCCGGGCGCCGAACCGCTCGCGCGCCATCCGCAGGCAAGAGGTCCCGATGGAAAAGGCGAAGTGCTGCTCGCGGTGCAGCGTTACGGCCGCGGCAAAAGCGTCCTCTTGGCCACCGATGCGCTGTGGCGCTGGCAATTGGAGCAACCGCATGCGAGTCATGCGGCCGAGGGTTTTTGGACGACCTTGCTCGATTGGCTGAATCGCGACCGCGAAGCCGGGTTCTACTTCGACCATCCTCCCGTGCACGCACCCGTCGGCAAGGATTTGGTCGTACGCATCGCCGGAGCGAAAGCGAAGTCGCTGCCGGTCGAGGCCACGCGCAACGGCCAAAAGCTGCCACTGGTGGAAGTGCCAAGCGAGGACGGCAATCGGGCTTTTCGTTGGCTTCCGCCTGCCGCGGGGTTCTGGCAGATCGAAGCGCATGACACCGATAAAACGAGCTCGCGCATGTGGGTCACGGTCGACGAACCGGCGCCGAAAATTGCCGAGCTGCCGGCGGCCGCGCCGGACGAAGAGTTGCTGCGCGCGCTCGCGGACGAAACCGGCGGCGCGATCTTGGGCGAGCCACCCGCCTCGTGGACGCGACCCTTGCCGCCCGCACAGTTGTTGAGCGAACGGCGCGAGCCGCTGTGGGACCGCACGTGGATCTTTGCCGCGCTGCTCGCCGTGTATAGTATCGAACTGATCCTGCGCCGCCGCTGGCAACTGCTCTAAACCGATCCCCTCTTATGTGCCACGCTTGTGATGTGACCGCTTCCTCCAGTGAAACGCGCCGTAGCTTCGTCAAGCGCATGGCCTGCACGGCGGCCGCCGTTGGGCTGGCCGGTGCGACGCGTTGGGCGGCGGCGGCCGAGCAAATGCCGACCGCGACGGCCAAGTCCGGCTGGGCGCGGCTGATCACGCCGCATCGCGAATGGGACTTTCACAGCGAGCGCGAAACCAAGCTGCTCAATTTCTTCGCGAACGACCCGCAGCTGCAGTACGGCGGCGAGTTCTATCATGTCGACCCGACGAATTTGGCCGACCTCTGCCGTTCGCCGTTTCTATTCACCTTCGAGATGGCCTCGTTGCGATCGGAGCAGGCGTGGTCGAACATCCGGGAATACCTGTACCGCGGCGGCTTTCTCTACCTCGATAATTGCGTGCACGTCGCGCGCGACATCACGCGTTTCCGGCGCGACCACCTCGAACGACTGACGCGGCTCCTGCCCGCCTCGGAATGGCGGCGGCTCTCGGCCGATCATCCGATTTATCGCACGCGTTACCGGATGCAGGTATCGGATCTGCCGCCCGACAATCGAACCCCACCGGAAGATTTGCGCGCGTACTACGGCGTGTTCGACGACAACCGCATGGTCGCGCTGGTGAGTCTCGCCCATCTGTTTTGCGGATGGCCGGAACATCCCGAGTTCGTGGAGCCCTGCATGAAGCAGATGGCGAATATTTACCTGTATTCGCGAACCCACTGACGCCGATGTGTGAGCTCTGTCTCCGCTCCGACTCCAGCCACAGCCGCCGCTCGTTCCTGCGCACGCTCGCGTGGAGCGCCGCCGCCGTCGCCACGGGTTGCGTGACCGCGCCGCGCGGGCGAGCGGCGGTCAACAGCCTCCCGATCCGGTCGCAAGCGGGCTGGGCGCGGCTGATCACGCCGAATCCGTTTTGGCTGCTGCACAATGAACAGGACGCGCAAATCGCGACCTTCTTGAGCCAAGAGGCAAATCTCGCCCTGGACCCGACGGGTTACGCCGTCCATCCCGCGAATCTGCGCGAGCTCACGGCGTTTCCGGTGATCTTCACGAACGGGCTGACCTCCGTGACCGACCCGGCGGCAATCGAAAACATCAAGGAATACCTGCAACGCGGCGGGTGCTTGTACATCGAAGGCTGCCTCGACCACCGCGTGACGCGGAATTTCGGCACGTTCGTCCTGTCGCACGTCGCCTGGCTGCGAAAGCTTTTCCCGCAAATCGCCCTGCGGCGATTCGACGCGGGCCATCGCATCCATCGCGCTCGCTTCGCGGTCGCGGAAGCCAATTTGGCGCTGATCGAGCCGACGGCGGACGACCTGCGCTGGAAAGACATGCCGCAAGCGTTGTACGGCCTGTACGACGATCGCCAACTGCTCGCGGTCCTGAGCTTGCAGCATCTGCAATGCGAGTGGTTCACGAAAGCCGACAAAGTCCCTCATGCGCTCCGCCAAATCGCCAATATCTACACCTACGCGATGACCCGCTGAGCGACGGGCAAAACGATTTCTATCTCATGACGATCTCCAATTTGTATGCCGGCCTCGGTCGCGCCTCCGGAATCGAAGAGTTCATTCCCTTGGTTCAAGCGCAGGGCTGTCGGCTGGAACAGATCGTGTCGCACGGACAGCCGACGCGCGCGGGCGAGTGGTACGATCAGGCCGATCCAGAATGGGTCATGCTGGTTCGCGGCACGGCGACGCTGCGGTTCGAAGCCGGCGAACGGCTGGAACTGCGCGCCGGCGACTATCTCGTCATTCCCGCGCACAAGAAGCATCGCGTCGACGTCTGCTCGGAGGATGCGATGTGGCTCGCCCTGCACTATCGGGAGTAGCCAGAACACACCTCGGCCTGCGGGCACCCCTCTCTAGCCCAGATATTTCACTGCAAAACCAACACCGAGCCATCGCCACAGAGGTCACAGAGCTCCGACACAGAGGCAGCAGGAGGCCGCAAGCTCCGTGTGGGATTTGAGGCGTATGGATCCTTTCGGCAAAGTCTTCCCTCGTGGATTAGTCTCTGTGAACTCTGTGTCGGAGCTCTGTGTACTCTGTGCCCCAGCGTTTGGGATCGTCGAATGGTGAAATTTGCGGGCTAGAGGGAAACCCAAACGCAATCGGCGTAGCGACGCTCGCTCCGAGGCTGAAGCGGTATGCACGGCGGATTAGGGAAAATCCGCCCTACCTTCGCTTCGTGTTCCTTGGCGTCGTCGCGCTTAGTCCTCTGCGACGCCTTCCAAAATCAACCGAATCGAATCGAGCCGAACTCTCGCTTGCGCGACGGCGGCGCGGGTGCGTTCGAGCTGCTCGCGGGCGAGCGCGATTTCTTCGCCGCGAACGTGGTCGTTGATCTTCTGCAGGTCGGTCAGCCGTTGCAGTTCCGCCCCCAAGGCGGCATTCGCTTGCGCCGCCGCGGCGGTCTTCCGTTCGCCGGCTTGCCGCTCCGCGGCTTCGGTCGCGGCCTCGAGCATGGATTTCAACACGGCCCCGGTGAAGGCCGGTCGTTCGAGGAAACGATGGATGTCCGCATCTTCCACGTAGCCGGCCAATGACGCGGGATCGCGATCCGACGTGAGGTCGTTGCCTCGCACGTCCGCCACGATGCGAATCGGCGTCGGCGCGAGAAACCGATCCACGTGCCAGCGAGATTCGGCCATCGTCTCGAGGA
>CBINOT010000350.1:0-3486 GCA_966252355.1 uncultured Opitutus sp.
GGCGGCTGGGCGCCTCGCCCGCTCGCGCACGCGCCGACGCATCTCGTCGTCGCCAAAGCCGGCGCGATGAAACCGAACGGCCCGGTCGCGCTCGTCACGGGCTCTTTCGCGTTCTATCCGCCAACCGATCGTGCCGCGCGTGTGACGCTGTGGGAGCGCACGCGCTAGTTGCCATCGTTCGCGGCCGTATCCGTGCGGCGGCATATCAGGACGGATTGGGTCCCGTCCGCTACGGGTTCCGCGCGCGTCGGATGGATCCTTCGTTCCACTCAGGATGACGGGCCGGTGGGTCAGAGGTCCGACTGTTCGCTCGTGTCGTTGGCCGCCTTCGCGGCAACGCCGGCGGCGATTTCCGGATCGAGCGTGAGGCGGAGCATCTCCTGCAATTGCGGATCCATGCACTCGTACTCGTCGGGAATATCGAGGACCTCGATGGGCGGCAGATCAATAGTGCCGAATTGTTGCCGCAGCAAAGCGCGATGTTCCTTCTCCATCACGAATACGATTTCGGCCCACTCGAGATCGCGGGCGGAAACTCGCCTCGGTGCATCGGCGCGCAATCCCGCCGACCGCACCTGCAAGCGAGCATCGTTCCGATACAAATGCTCCGCCGTCACGCTCCGGCGCTTGTTCATCGCGCACACGAACAGAACGCGCAGCGGCTCCGTCATCAAATTTCGCAAGCCTGCAAGCCGAGCACGCGGTCGGCTGACGTCGCGACGATCGCGGAAAAGATCTCGACGTGAAAATTCGTCACCACGTCGATCACCGCTCCGTGCAAACCGGCATGAATCCCTCGCGCCGCCTGCTGCCGCATCGCGGCGGCGAGATGCTCGTCGCTTTCGAACTCGATCAAGGCGTGATAGCGCGAGAGCTTCGAGCGTGGCGCGGCGCCTCGGTTGCGCAGCAGCTGAAACCGAGCCGCCTCTGCGTCATCGGTCAGACGAGCGAGGAAGCGCTCCACCACCGCCAGCCCCTCCGCCTCGTTAACGTGCGGCTTCAGGTCAAACCAGACGTGATAGTGAATCATGATACGAGAGCGCTAGGGCCGAAACACGGCGCGACTGCAGAGCAGTGGCAAACCAATCGCCCGACAACGGAAAAGTGCGCGACCGGGTTCCGCTTCAAACCGCGGCCGGCAACTCGAGGATGCACGTGGCGCCTTTGTCGACGCCTTCCGAATGCACGGAGAGTTTTCCTTCGAGCTCCTTCGCCGCCAGCGCGCTGCTGTGCAGGCCGAAACCGTGCCCTTTTTTCTTCGTCGTAAAGCCGAACTCGAAAATCCGGCCCAGCGCTTCCGGCGCGATGCCCACGCCATTGTCCGCCACCGAAAGTTGCACGAGGCCGCCCTCCGACAGCTTTACGCCGAGCACCAGATTCTTGTCGGGCCGCCCGCACTCGGTCAGCGATTCGTTCGCGTTGCGAATCAGATTGATCAGCACCTGCAGCGCTTTCTGACGCTGCACCCGCACATTCGGAGTCGGCATGTATTCTCGCGTGACGTTTACGCGATGCCGGGCGAGCGAAGCCTCGTTCATCCGGCACGCGTATTCGAGCAGCTCCGCCGGCGAAACGTCTTCGACGACTCCGCTCACGCGCGCATGCTCTTGCTGCGCGGAAACGATCTGCGCGATGTGCTCGATGCCGTCGGCGACCGTCTTCATCTCCTGCACCGCCGCCGTGCACTCCCGCTCCAGCTCGGAGCCGAGCAAAAGCAAATACGAGGGCGTCTTCGCCCCGCGTTCGTCTTTCGTCAGAAACTCCACGAGCCGCGGCTTTTCGTCGGTGAGCAACTGCCCCACCCGTGCGACGCGCGCGACGTTGAGCTGGCGCATCTTTCGCAGCGCGACCTCGGTCGAAACCTTCACGCTGTTCAGCGCGTTGCCGAGATTGTGCAGCACCCCGGTCGCCATCTCGGCGATGCCGGCGAGCCGCGAAATTTCCACCAGTTCGCGCTGCGCCGTGTTGAGCTTCTCCTCGGTCTCGCGAAACACCGTCATGTCCCAGCAGAGCATTTGCAGGCCGAGGATCCGGCGTTCGGCGTCGACGAGCGGGAATTTTTTAACATGAAGATACCGGCGCTTGCCCGCGTGCTCGCGAATCTCCTCGAACTCCATCGGCTGGCGCTGCTCGAGAATGCGATGTTCGTCCGCTTCGATTTTCGCCGCCGCCTCGGGGGGCATCAATTCCCTCGCCGTATGGCCGAGGATCGCCTCGATGGGTTGGCCGATCAATTCGGCGAACGCCGCGTTGACGTACGTGTAGCGCCCCCCGGCGTCCTTGCGCGCGATGACCTGCGGCAGACTTTCGACGAGCGAGTGGTAGAAATATTCGGAAGAGCGCAGCGCTTCGTACGACGCCCGCAGTTCGGCGGTGCGTTCCGCGATGCACCGTTCCAACTCCGCGTTTTGCCGCTGCAGCGCTTCGGCCCGCCGTTTGAGGTGGCGGCTGCGCCAGGTGTACACGCCGGCCCCCGCCCCCGTGACGAACAGACCCGCCGCGGTGAAGAACCACCATCGCTCGTAGAAATGCGGCAGCAAGACGATCGTGCAGTCGGCGCCGGCGGTGTTCCACACGCCCTCGTTGTTGCAAGCAATCACCTCGAAGCGATACGTGCCGGACGGCAAGCCGCCGTAATGCGCTTCGCGCCGCGCCGTCGGCGCCGACCACTCGGTTTCGAAGCCGTGCAGCCGGTACTTGAAGCGATTCTGCGTGGGCGAGACGAAGCTCAGCCCGGTAAATTGAAATGCGAGTTCTCCGCGTCCCGGCGGGATCCGCGCCAGCTCCGACGCGACAAGCTCCTTCTTGTCGGCGAAAACGTGCTCGATCACGACATTCGGCGGGAGTGGGTTCGTCCGAATCCGGGTGGGATCCACGATGGCGACGCCCGAACTGGTGGCGAACCATAGGCTGCCGTCGCTCATCTGCGCGGCGCCTGGGGATGCGGGAATGTTGGGCGCGCGACTGCGCATGCCGTCGGCCTCGTTGTAGAGCACGACCGCGGGCACCGTTTTCGCGCCGGAAACCACCGCCGCAAGTTCTCGCAACGAAATGCGCGCGATGCCGGCCCGGACATTTACCCACAGCTCGTCCTTGTATCCCACCCCGTGATAACTCAGCGGTCCCAACTCGGCGGGTAAGGGAAAGTCTCGGCGTTGTCCGTCGTGAATGCGCGCCAGCGAGGGGCCGTCGTGCAGCACCCAGATATCGCCCGCCGTGTCGGCGAACACGCACTGCGCGTTTTGACCGCCGGCCGACTGCGGCGCCGGATACGTGCTCCAATGCCCCTCCGCGAAACGCGCCGCACCGCCCGGCCCAGCCAGCCACACCCCGCCGGTCGCATCGATATAAAGAGGGCTCAATACGCCAATCGACGCATCGACCGGAATCGTTTCGAATTCCCCGCCCCTCGACCGATAGAGCGTTCGATTATCGCTCGCCCAGACCGTGCCCTGTGCATCGACGCCCAGCCCTGAAAGCCGTATG
>CBINOT010000351.1:0-3477 GCA_966252355.1 uncultured Opitutus sp.
TATCGCGCGCGGTGGCGCCTCCCAAAGCGGTGCCGGTCATCCACTGGCGCAGCGGCGCTCGAAGTCGAGCATCGCGTCGTTTGCTGCCGCGCACGAGGCCGACGAAGTCTGGCAGCCGCATTTCACGTTTCACGGTTTTCAATACGTCGAAATCACCGGACTCACCGCGGCCGATCTCGCGACCGTGACGGGTTGCGTCGTGCACTCGGCGACGGCACCGGCGGGACGGTTCGAGTGCTCGCATGCCGGCGTGAATCGGCTGTGGCTGAATGGCGTGTGGTCGCAGCGCGACAATTTTTTGTCGGTGCCGACGGACTGCCCGCAGCGCGACGAGCGGCTCGGCTGGATGGGCGACGCGCAGGTCTTTTTACGGACGGCCAGCTACAACATGGACGTCGCGGCGTTTTTCACGAAATGGATGATCGACGTCGAAGATGCGCAGACTGCCGACGGCATCTTCCCCGACGTGGCGCCCCGGGTGCGCGAACACATTCGTTTCGTCGGCCTCGATCGACTGTGCGGTGCCGCCGGCTGGGCGGATGCGGGCGTGATCGTGCCCTGGACGATTTGGCGCGTGTATGGCGATCGCCGGATCGTCGAGCGGCATTGGTCCGCGATGGTTGCCTGGGTCGATTGGATCGAAAGCAAAAATCCCCGCGGTATTCGCGAGAACGTGCTCGGCAACAACTACGGCGATTGGCTGTGCATTCCGACGGACACGACGTTCCGGACGCATTCGCCCATGAAGACGCTGCTGGCCACGGCGTATTGGGCGGACGACGCGGCTAAACTCGCACGTATGGCAAAGGAGCTGGGCCGCGAGGCGGACGCTCAGCGCTTTCGAGCGATGGCCGAGCGGGTGAAGGCAGCGTTCCAGCAGGAGTACGTTCGCCCTGACGGCCGCCTCGCCGTGGAAACCCAAACGGCCTATCTGCTCGCGCTGGCGTTCGACCTATTGCCCGAGCCTTTGCGGGCGAGCGCGGCCGAACATCTCGTCGAAAATATTCGAGCGCTCGACTGGCATTTGAGCACGGGGTTTATCGGCATCAGCCATTTGAACCCGACGCTGACTCTCGCGGGTCGCGCGGACGTGGCGTATCGCCTGCTGCTGCAGGACAGTTTTCCCTCGTGGCTCTACCCGGTGAAGCACGGTGCGACGACGATTTGGGAGCGCTGGAACGGCTGGACGCACGAGGACGGTTTTTTCAATCCGCACATGAACTCGTTCAATCACTACTCCCTTGGGTCGATCGGGGAGTGGTTGTTCCGGCATGTGGCGGGAATCGAACTCGACCCGGAAGTCGCGGGTTTCGATCGGTTCGTGCTGCGGCCTTTCGTGCGCAAAGGGTTGGACTTCGCGCGCGGCAGCTATCGAACGGCGCATGGCGAAATCACGAGCGAATGGCGCCGGCTGAGCGACCAACTCGAATGGAAAGTGCGCGTGCCGCCGAATACCACGGCGCGTGCGTATATTCCCAGCGAGCCGAATACGACGGTCGATACCGACGGGGCGAAAATCGTCGGGCGCGACGCGGAGTTTGCCATCGTGGAGCTGGGCTCCGGCTCGTATTCGTTCGCGAGCATGTGGCGGGCATAGCGAACGACGCCCACGACTCCCCGGTATGATCCCAACCGAGCGCGCTTCCCCGGATCGTAGCGTGTCCGCGGAGCGCTCGAATCGCGTCGGCCGTTTTCGGTGGGTCATCTGCGGGCTCTTGTTCGCGGCGACGACGATCAACTACATGGATCGCCAAATTCTCGGCGTGCTGAAGCCGACGCTGATGAGCGAGCTGAGTTGGAACGAAATCGACTACAGCAATATCGTGTTCGCGTTCTCCGCGGCCTATGCGATCGGGTATGCGGCGGGCGGCTGGCTGATGGATCGGATCGGCGTGCGCCTCGGCCTCGCGATTTGTGTCCTGGCGTGGAGCCTCGCGGCGGGCGGGCATGCCTTCGTGCATTCGGTCGCGGGCTTCGCCGCGATGCGCATGGTGCTCGGGTTGGCCGAAGGCGGAAATTTTCCGGCCGCGATCAAAGCGGTCGGGGAGTGGTATCCGAAGAAGGAGCGCGCGCTTGCGACGGGTATTTTCAATGCCGGCTGCAATGTGGCCGTCATGATCACGCCACTGTTGGTGGCATGGATTACGGCGCGTTACGGCTGGCCCAACGCATTTCTCGCGCTCGCGGCGTCGGGGCTGATATGGCTCGCCGGATGGTTCTGGCTGTATCGTTCGCCGGCGGCGCATCCCCGTTTGTCCGCCGCGGAACTCGCCTACATTCGCAGCGATCCCTCCGATCCGAGCGTGCGGGTGGGCTGGCTGGAGTTGCTGCGGCATCGGCAAACGTGGGCGTTTGTTGCGGGCATGCTGACGACTAGTCCGATTTGGTGGTTCTATCTCTATTGGGTGCCTGGATTCCTGCACGAAAAGCACGGGTTGAATCTGCTGCAGCTCGGTCTTCCGCTTTTCACGATCTATCTCATCGCCGACGTCGGCAGCGTCGGCGGCGGTTGGCTTTCGTCGCGGCTGATTCGCGCCGGCTGGCCGGTCGGTCGCGCGCGGAAGACCGCGATGTTGATCTGCGCCTTGTGCGTCGTTCCCGTTTTCGTGGCGGCGCTAACGGCGAATGCTTGGGTTGCCACGGTGCTCATCGGGCTGGCCGCCGCCGCGCATCAAGGTTTCGCGGCGAACCTGTACACGCTTGTCTCGGATACGGCGCCGCGATTTGCCACCAGCTCGATCGTTGGGATTGGCGGCATGGCGGCGGGCATCGGAGGCATGTTCAACGCGAAGCTCGTCGGCTATCTGCTCCAATGGACCGGCAGCTACCTTCCCGTCTTTGTGCTCGCGTCGTGCACCTATGTCGTCGCCTTGGCGCTGATTCACTGGTTGAACCCGCGGCACGAACCAATGCAGCTTGGCGCCAATCCCCCATGAGAATTTTTCCTCGCGCCGCCGCTATGTTCCCACGCTGGCAAGGCCAGCGCGCCCGCGACACGCAGTTATCAATCGTTTTCAAACATGCCTGAATGGAAATCAGACGATGAGCTATTCGCGCTGATGCGGCGGGAGCTCTACACTCCGGTCGTCGGTGACATCCTGGACGCGCTCGGCCGGTATCATCAGTTCTTGCCCCAGCCGGTGCAGCCGCTCCGCGAGGCGATGGTTTTGGCCGGCCGGGCGATGCCGGTGCTCATGATCGACGTGCACGGTCCGCAGCGAAAGCCGTTCGGTCTGTTGACCGAGGCGCTCGACGCGTTGCAGCCCGGCGAGGTATATGTTTGCGGCGGCGGCGCCATGCGTTGCGCCTACTGGGGCGAGTTGCTCACGGCGACGGCGCGCACGCGCGGTGCGGCCGGTGCGGTGATCGACGGTTATCACCGCGACACGCCGAAGGTGCTGGAGCAAGACTGGCCGGTTTTCTCCCGCGGACGTTACGCGCAGGATTCGTCGGTGCGCACGGCAGTGACGGCGTTCC
>CBINOT010000352.1:0-3458 GCA_966252355.1 uncultured Opitutus sp.
CATCACCAGTCTCGTTTGAAGCGGCGACCAATCGCAGCGGCAGGTCGATGCGCGTGGCGGTCGACTGCACGGTGCTCCTCGGCACGAACACGTTTTTGAACGGCTACGCGCGCAAGGCGCACCCGTACGATTTCCGCACGCTGCGCTATCTCATCGCCGGCGCCGAAAAAGTGCAGGCCGCGACCTTCGAGGCCTGGGCCAAGAAATTCGGCGTGCGCATCCTCGAGGGCTATGGCGCCACCGAGTGCAGTCCGATCCTGAGCCTCAACACCTGGGTCCAGCCCAGCGTCGGCTCGGCCGGCCGGCTGTTGCCCGGGATCGAGTATCGGCTGGAGCCGGTGGACGGCGTCACCGACGGCGGCCGGCTTTTCGTCAGCGGCCCGAATATCATGAAGGGCTACGTCAACGCCGACGCCAACGCACGCTTCCAAGCGCTCGGCGGCTGGTACGATACCGGTGACATCGCCACCGTCGACGCGCAGGGCTTCGTGCAATTGCGCGGACGCCTGAAGCGCTTCGCCAAGATCAGCGGCGAAATGGTCAGCCTGACGGCGGTCGAGGACGCGCTGGCCGGGGCTTTTCCGCAGTACGGGCCGCGCTGCGAGATCGCGGTCCTCGCGCGCCCCGACGCCGAGAAAGGCGAAACGCTCATCGCCGTGACGAACGAACCCAAGCTGCAGCTGGCCGACCTGCGCACGACGCTCCGCGCCAAAGGCCTCTCGAACCTCTGCGCTCCGCGCGAAATCGTCGCGGTCCGCTCGATCCCCAAGCTCGGCACCGGCAAAATCAATCATCGCGAGCTGGCCCGCATCGTCAGCGAGCTCAGCTCATCGCCCTGACCGCCAGGGCATCTGTCCTGTAGGGCGGCTGTCTTGCAGACGCCAGCCCGCCTTTCCGCTTCGCCCGCGTCCCCCCGTCCAAAACGTGTTCGGGTTCGTCGCGTCAATCGCTGCCGTGACTCCGCGCTTTCCCTTTGCGCGTTTATGCCTACCGCTGATCGCATGAAACGCATCACCGAACTGAAGCGCCTGGCATCCCCCGCCCCGAAACCGCAATCGCTCGCCTGCGATGGCTCGCTGCTGTGGATGGGTTCGCGGCAGACGCGGCAGATTTTCGCGCTCGATCCGGCGACCTGGACCGTGCGCTGGCAGACCGAGGCGCCCGGCGTGCCCTACGGCATGACGGTCGTGAACGGCGAGCTGCGCGTGCTCTGCGGCGAAATCGACGACAACCGCATCATTCGGCGCTGCCTCCCGCAGCGCGGTTTCGACCCCAACTGGGGCATCGCATGTCCCGACGACACCGGCTCGCAGCTCGGTTTCGACGGCCAGCGGCTGCACGTCAGCCAGTGGTACCCGAAAAAAGTCATCGCGCTCGCCGACGACGGCACGCCCGGTCGCACGATCGCCGCGCCGCATGGGATCTGCGGACAAGTCTGGATCGACGGCACCCTTTATCTCGCGACGACTGACGACGAGGAAACCACTGAGTATTGGCTCACCCGCGTCGACCTCCGCTTCGCCACGCCGAAAATCGAGGACATCGCGCACATCCCGTTCGCCGCGCGCGCACTGGCGTTCGACGGCCAGCATTTCTGGACGAATCATCGCGAGCAGAACGAAATCGTCTGCTTCGCGCGCCCCGACTGACCAACCGTGTCAGCGGTTCAGCCACGTGAGCGGCTCGGCCGCTATTTCCGTGTCTCTTCGATCAGTTCGAACCGCCGACACGAGAACGGGCCGGTCGCGAACTCGGCCGTGAGTTGAGCGCCACTGGGCACGTCGCTGAACTCCAGCTCGCCGCCGAGATCGTGCGACGCGTACCAGAGGCAGACGTCCCGCCGCGGACACGGCTCCATGTGGCTGCAGCCGCTCCCATAGGGAAACACCGCGTGCGGAATCGCGACCTCCTTGGCGCCTGGGCAAACGAAGAACGCCACGACCTTCGCGGTGGCGTCTCGGCGATCATGGGGAGGAAGCAAGTCCGCAGCTCGGCTCGACATGAACGCATTGACCGAAAATCACGGCTCCTCCGTCAAATTTCCCAAATACTCAATTTTGAGTAGACAGAATGTCACACCTCTCCAGCGGCCCGTTGTAGCCGGCCTCCCAGAGGCCGGCCTCTCGTCGCCATTTCCACCGCCCCCGCACCGCCGACTCCGCCCCCTCCAGGGCGTCTGACTTGCAGACGCCTCTTCCGCACCGTCATCGCGCGATCGTTCGCCATCGACGCACGGCGTCCGCCAGATGGACGCCCTACAACCGCACCTCCGGCAACGCGTCCGCTCCCGCCGCCCGCGCGTCCGCTAACTTCCCTCTTCCCGAATCGCCGCCTCAGGCCAGGTCTCCTGCACGTACGCCTGAATATGTTGCAGCGCCAAGCGGATGAGCGGCGTCGGCTCGCCGCGCCACAACACGCCTAGCTCGATCGGCTCGAAACCCGTCAACGGCAGCACGCGCACGTCGCGATGCTTCAGCACCTCGGGCAGCTGAATGCTCACGCCAAACGCGCCGTCATTGGCGACGTACTGTGTGATCAATTCCAATGAACTCGATTCGGTCGACACCGGCCAGGTCACGCGCCGGCGCGCCAGCTCCGCCTGGAACACCTCGCTGATCGCTTCATCCGGCGGCAAGCCGATCAACGGCTCCTCGATCGTACCGCGTTTCCAGAGTTCGTCCGCGGACTTCAGCTTCGCTTTCCGATGCGCCAGCAGCACCAGCGGTAAACGCACCAGCCGCAGCGCCCGCGTATGCGCCGGCGGACGCCGCCGCAGCGGAACGACCGCCAGGTCGATCTCCCCGTCGCGCAGCCAGTTTTCCATTTCGACCTGAAAACCCGATCGCAGGACCAGCCGGAAACCCGGATGCGTTTCCTTCACGCGCTGGATGACCGTCGGCAGATGGTGACGCAGGACCGGCTCGGCGGCGCCGATGCGCAGCTGCGGCGCGAAGCTCTTGCGCAGCCGTTCGCCGACCTGCTCGACGTTGTCGAAAAACGGCCTGATGAACGTCAGCAGCTCCTCGCCCTCCCGTGTCAGCCGAAACGGCTGACGTTCGAACAAAGTGACGCCGAGATTCTCTTCGAGCTGAAGGATTTGCCCGCTGACGGCCGGCTGTTGGATGCCATACGGCATTTGCCGGACCGCCGCGCTGATGCCGCCGAATTTGGCGACGTAATAGAAGAGTTCGAGGTGATGGATATTGATCACGGCGGCCGACCCGTGACCTACCATGCCGCGACTCCGCGAAGCAACGAGCGATTCTGCGGGGTGCAGCTGGCCTCCTAGTGTAGTGTCCCTCAAATAAGTGCCTTTATTCGGGGAGCGGGTCAGGAGAGAGGATGCCTCGTCGAAGTGCGTCCATAGAATTGACCGCTGAGCACACCAAGGAGCTGCATGGTGGGATTCGAGCTGGAGGGACGCCGCAGCAGGTGGTCCTTCGCGCGAAGATCGTTCG
>CBINOT010000353.1:0-3458 GCA_966252355.1 uncultured Opitutus sp.
CGAGGCGGACGTTTCCATTGAGCGTCACTTGATGGTTAGTCGGACTTGCCGCGCCATCGCCAATCAAGGTGCCCCCATAACTGGCGTGGCCATTGACGGTAATGGTCGGCGTGCCCGGAATCGAAAGATCTCCCGTCAGCGCGGCGTTGCTGCGCAAGGTCACGGACTCGGGCAGCATTTGCTGAACCGATCCGTCGATGGTCGCCGTACCGTCGAGTGTCGGGGCGTGTCGGACGAGCGCTGTGCCCGGTGTCGGATCGGCGTTTTCCGCGTGCACCGACGCGGAGGCAAGCGACGCGGCGACGAGCGAGAGGATCCGCACCAGGGTCGATCGTTTCGAGCCCAAGCGCCACGGCGTCGTACGCGCGCCAGACATGCTAAATTCGCGAAAACTCTTGTTCATCGAAAGGAAGACGAGGCGGCTGGAGTTCGTAAAGAGGTGTCGGACGATGCCGGTCACTTCGGATTGAGTTGAGTGACAGGTTGGACGGCGCCGATCCAATCGCTACCAGCGTCTTTGGTCAGCGAACCGCCGAGAAGAATGAGAGGCCCTGTGCTCGTGCCGACCGCTTTGCCGGTCACGCGCAGATTGTTGACGATCGTCACGCCACGATAGCTGTCTCCGACGCTCGCGATGGTCCCGAAGGCTCCGTCCCAATCCGACACCGTCAGCGACGTGACGTCGTTAGCGAGGACGGGATAATAGTACGCGTTAGCGATGTCGGGCTGCACCCAGAGGCCAAGCAGGCCCATGGTGCCGGCGGCACGGTTATCGAGGGTGAAATGAGCCGCACTGTCGACCAAACGGTAGTTGGGCAGGTCGAGCGCGGTGATCGTTCCGCTCGGCACCACGCGAATCACGGTCGCGTTTTGGCCCTGGGCGCCGCGATTGTCCAAGAGCAGGTCGCCGACTCCGGCCAGCTGGACCCCGGTGTGCTCGAAATAGATCGTGCCGGCGCCGCCGTTCGTCGTGCCGCCGGTGCCCTGGTATCCGGTGCCGCCGTACGCGGACACGTTGGTGACGTTGTAGGCCGACGCATCGCCGTAGTAGATCGCGATGCGCCCGCCGCCGCCGCCCGCATCTGCATCGTTGCCACTGTAGGTGCTCCCGCCGTTCGCGCGTATGCCGCCCGCGCCGGACAGGGTGCCGACGTTCACCAAAATACCGCCACCGCTGCCGCCACCGTCATGCTGGTATGAGGTCGAACCGTCGCCGCCACCGTTGGCCAAGATATTGCCATTGAGCACCAGGCTTCCGGCGGACAACCGTACAAGCCCACCGCCATCGCCGCCCGGCCAGCTGCCATTCACGCCACTGCCGCCGGAACCTACTTCGTTCGGACTCCGGTAATCGCCATAGACGCCGGCGATGCGAGCACTGCCCCAAGAATTGTTCCGCGAGGTGCTCCCGAAGCCGCCGTAACTTCCGCCGGCATTCAAGAAAGCGCCATCCACATTGCCATACGTCCTGGCGGTCGCACTGAGGCCGCCACGATATCCGCCGAGATATCCACGCTCGCTCACGTCGATCTTGCTTGTCGCATCGATCTCCGCCGCACCTTGCACCGTCAAATTCAACGCGTATTCCTTCGACGTGGTCGTATCCGGCGTCGACAGCGTGCTGCCGGTTTTCACCAAGAGCGAATTTACGGTCACCGTGTTCGGGGTGCTCAGGTACACGACCGCCCCATTGAGCGTCAGATTTCGGACATTCACGGCATTCGAAAACTCGCAGCTCGATTGACCTTCAAAATTCAAGTCGAGAGCTCCATCCCACCGCGGATCGCGATAGGCGGCGCCCACCGTGATACCGGTCGTTACCGCCGTACCGTCGAGGTTTCGCAATTTGAGCGTGTTCGCCGTGCTGGAGACGATGACGTACCGCGCTCCACCAATGTCCACGGGCAGCCCCGCCAACCCACTTACGCCATTCACGAAGTCGGTGGCCGGGTGATTCGTCGCCGACGTGGTGATCGTATCGCCAGCGGACGCGGCCACCGTACCGTTGGTGTAAGTCTGCATGATGGTGCGAGGGAGGAGGCTCGTGCCTGCTCCACCGCGGACGATCAGTTGCTCCGTGCCGACGGTATTATCCTTGAGGTAAATCGTACCCGTGCCACCCACGCACGGTCCCGTCGACCCCTGATAACCATAGCCGCCGTAGGCCGTCACGTTGGCAAAGTTGTAGGTCGATGCATCGCCGTAGTAGATCGCGATGCGCCCGCCGCCGCCGCCCGCATCGGCGTCGTTGCCGGTGTAGGTGTTGCCGCCATTCGCACGAACTGCGCCCGTACCCGAAAGCGATCCCACGTTCAGCAGAATGCCGCCACCGCTGCCGCCACCGTCGTGCTGATACGAGCCCGATGCGTCGCCACCGCCGTTCGCCAAAATGCTGCCATTGAGCACGAGGTTGCCCGCCGTCAGCCGAGCGAGGCCGCCACCGTCGCCGCCCGGCCAGCTGCCATTCACGCCGCTGCCGCCCGAACCCAGTTCGTTGGGATAACGATAGTCTCCGTATACGCCGCTGACGCGCGCGGGTCCCCACCCATTGTTGGCCGACGTGCTGCCCAAACCGCCATAGCTGCCGCCCGCATTCAGATACGCTCCTGGCGCATTACCGTAGGTGCGGGCTACGTTGCTCAGTCCGCCACGATAGCCCGCCAGGTACCCGCGTTCGCTCACGTCGATCTTGCTCGTCGCGTCGATTTCCATCGTGCCCAATGCGGTCACATAGAGAGCATATTCCTTGGACGTCGTGGTATCCGGCGTGGATAGCGTGCTGCCGTTCTTCAAGAGGAGCGACGCAACCGTCAAGTTGCTCGGCGTGCTTAGGTACAATGTCGCGCCACTGAGAGTCATCGTGTGCAAGGCCACCGCGCTGGAGAACTCGCAACTCGACTGAGCTTCGAATCGCAGGTCGAGCGTCCCGTTCCAACGCGGATCGGAATACGTCGCTCCCACCGGGATCGGAGTCGTCACCGGTGAACCGTCGATATTCTTCAGTTTCAGCGTGCTCGCGGTGCTCGAGACGACGACGAACGGCGACCCGTTGATCTCGATCGGCAAGCCCGCGAGACCGCTGAGGCCGTTGGCAAAGTCGGTCGTCGGATGGTTGGTCGCGGAGGTGGTGATGGTATCGCCGGCGGATGCCGTCACCGCGCCGCTTGTATACGTCTGTAGCATGGTGCGGGGAGAGAGGCTCGTGCCCGTGCCGCCGCGGACAATCAGCTGCTCCGTGCCGACGGTGTTATCCTTGAGGTAAACCGTGCCCGTGCCACCGACGCACGGCCCCGTTGGCCCCTGATAGCCATAACCGCCATAGGCCGTGACTTTGGAAAGGTCGAACTGGCTCGCATCGGCATAATAGATCGCGATGCGCCCGCCGCCGCCCCCCGCATCGGCATCGTTGCCGGTGTAGGTGTTGCCGCCATTCGCACGAACTGCGCCCGTACCCGAAA
>CBINOT010000354.1:0-3454 GCA_966252355.1 uncultured Opitutus sp.
CCCATCGGGAACGGTCAGTCCTTAGACCGCAATTCAAGCTACAAGCTGGCCTCCGTGAGGCCGGCCTGTCTGGCGTAGCGATGCCGGGTGCGATCGGCATGGCACGTCCCTTGTCCGGTAGCGTGACGGACGTCACACTCACTGACGCGGATTTGGCGACGTGGCTTGCTCAGCCCGAGCGCCCCGGTGTGCGAGCGGACGTGCAGTTCGCGTGGAGCATCCGCGCGATTCTGACGGAGTGGGCGAGTCACCCGCCTGCGCCGGCCCTGACGCTCCCGATGCTCCAACCGCTGTACACGCGCCTGACCAACACCCCGACCGCCGGTGTGGGTCTCGGCTTACGCCGATTATGGCGACGCCGTCCACTGGAAGTATTCCTACAACAGCCGGGGCGAGGTGCAGACCGCGGCATCCTATCTGGGAGCCGATCCGCAATCCGAAACGCAGCCGCTCGCCGGCCGGGCGCTTGGCTTCGCTTACGACACCGCGGGCAATCGCACCTCCGCCGCGGTGGATACGGAAACCGTAACCTACACGGACGGATCGGGCAAGTTGGACGGCAATGCCCTCAATCAGATCAAGAGTCGCGGCACGTTGCGGACCCGCGTCTCCGGCACCACGAATGCTAACGCGCCCGTGACGGTCGGCAGCACCGCGGCTTCGCGGCAGGGGAGTTATTTCGATGCGGTGACGCCGCTCGCCTTCGGCCAGTATGGACAGGTGACGACGACGTCGACCCTCTCGGGCCAAAGCCTGAGCGAGATTCGCAGCATGATCCAACCGCCAGCGACCGAGTCGTTCACGTATGACGATGACGGCAATCTCGCGGACGATGGCCGCTGGCACTACGTGTACGATGCGGAGAAACGATAGCATCGCCGGCATCGAGCCGCATTCGTTTGAATTGGTGGAGCTGGGGGCCGAGACCCCCGCTGATAGATACACACGGGAAGCTCGGAAAGCTCACCTCCGCTAATCAGCGCTGATGGTTTTCAGATCAGCGTTCCTCTGCGTTGCTCGAACGAGAGGTAAGGGCACCCGAAGCTCCTTTCGTCGGCCGTGGTGACCACGGCACATACCGAAATCGAATCGAAGCATAACGCTCCCGAAGCCGTCGTGCAACGGCAGCTGGATGCGTTCAATGCGCGGGATGTCTCGGCGTTGCTCTCGGTCTACGCCGATGAGGCGGAGATGTTCGAATTTCCGACGACGCTGTTGGCGGCCTGATCGGGTCAACTGCGCGAGCGATTCGCGCAGCGCTTCCTCGAGCCGAATCTGCACGCGCGATTGCGGCACCGCATCGTTTGCGGATCCAGGGTCATCGACGACGAATGCGTGACGCGCACCTTCCCTGAATGACCAGGCGAACTCGATCTCGTAATGATCTACGAGGTGGGCCGGATCGCAACGGCCTGGAGCATTCCTGGGGAGAAACGGTTGTTCGCACGATGACGCGGATTACGAAATCCGGAACTCTACCGAAAGTGATCCAGATCGTCTCACCGGGGGCGCAGCAGCCGGCGTGGCGGCCCCTAAGGAGGCAACGTCGCGGTTTGCTTGACGGTGGGTGAAGAGATCCCTTGCCGATGTCTCGCCCACGCATAGTCTTTCTCCATGAGCATCGCTGAACTCCGTAAGCTTCCGCGCGACGAGAAATTGAAGATTATCGAGACGCTCTGGAGCGATCTTGCCGCGGACGAGGAGTCGTTTGCGAGCCCAGGGTGGCACGCCGACGAGTTGCGCAAAACGGAAGCTCAGCTTGCCGCGGGAGAGGTGACAGTTCTGGACTGGGAAGATGCGAAGAAAGAACTGCGGAAGCGATTTGAATGAAGGTCAGGATCCTCCGGCCGGCTCTCGAGGATCTCGCGCTTGGTCGTAAGTTCTACGACCGGCAAAGTGAAGGTGTTGGCGGCTACTTTTTCGACAGTCTGTTCGCGGACATTGACTCGCTTGTGCTTTACGGAGGCGTTCATCGCGTTCAGTTCGGCTACCATCGGTTGCTGGCAAAACGATTTCCGTATGCCGTGTATTATCGCGTGTCCGGGCCTGAGGCGGTTGTTTACCGAGTGCTCGATTGTCGACGTGATCCCCAATGGATTCGCGATGAGCTCCGACCTCGCTAACACGTGGCTCGAGACAGTGCTGTCGGCGTGCGGTGGTTGTCGGCGGAATACTAGAACGCGTGGATAATATGCTTCTGCAAACGAGATGTCGCATTTTGCATCGCACGCGTTGATCCGGGTGGCCATTTTCCCGGCTTTCTATTGGATAGGTTTCGCGCTGATAAAAACGCTGACCTTCGGACGCGCGATTATCATTCCGTATTCCGAACTCGGCATGGAAGAGGAAGCGGGGTGGTGGGAGTTTAGGATTCGTCGGTGGGGCTGCACGGAGTGGCGGCCCGAGAGCATGATCATGATCGGCGGCTGCTTTGTACTTGTCCTCGTCACTGCGTACTATGTCTGCCGATATCTGCTATGACCCACGGCCCCATCGCTTCCGGCTCTACGGTGTTTGATAACGTGTGCGTTGACGTGCACGTGCTGGCGCAACGCACTCGCAACCATTCATGACCATTCGTTACTTCACTACTCGCGGCGACCTGCTTGCCGGCCAATTTCGCAGTATCGTCCGTAATCGATTCCTGCAGGTGTTTTGGGCGATTGTCGTCGCGTCACTCTGCTATAGCGCCGTTCGCGAGCCGGCGACCGCGGGACAAACGGTGGGCTACAAGATCGCGTTTTGTCTCGTGATGGCCGCGCTCTATGTCGCGGTTTTCGTTGGCCTCACGTTTGCGCTGACATCCGTGATGGTTCTCCTGCGGAAGAATACGGGCGTACTCGGAGAGCATCGGCTCTCGATCACTGACGTCGGACTCGTGGAATCGACGGTCCACAACGAATCGCTGAACCGCTGGTCGGCCTATCACCGGACAGTGAGCACCAAGGGTCACTTGTTTCTTTACGTCACCGAGAGCCAATTTCACATCATCTCCAAGAAGCGACCGCTGTTGGAGGGCGACTTGGCGGAATTCGAAGCTACGCTACGTGAAAAGACCAAAACCGCGTAACCTGGGACCGGCGTTGTCGCGCATCGTTTACGTTGGCCAAGCGGCGAAAGCGGTGCTCGTCGCTTCGCTGATATTGTGCGCGGCGTCGGGCTCGTTCGCGAAGGTCGGATTGCGCGATCTCGCGGCGGTGCCGCGTGAGGTACAGATCGGGCAGTTTGTGTGCGAACGCACGCATACGCGGCCGACGAGAACCCTGAGCCGCGACGATTTCCTGCGTTACCTCCGCGAAGGCAGGCTTGCGGTAGGCGGGTCGGTTCGAAATGAAATCTTCAGTCGCCGATTTGAGCCGGTTCGCCCCGATCAGCCTTCGCAGCCCTCGGCCGCGGTGTTCTGTCAGGGAGCCTTCGCAACATTGTCGGGCGAGGTCTTTCTTTGGCGGTTGGT
>CBINOT010000355.1:0-3400 GCA_966252355.1 uncultured Opitutus sp.
CCGAAAGGACTCTATGTAGCGCTTTCCCATGGTGACGGATTCGATCCCTTCACGAGATGGGGCAACACGAACAGTGCAGACGCGCTCTATATGTTCGAGTCGATCAATCCGGTTAAGGACGTTACGGATTCGGCGAAGATTATGACGTGGCTCGAGTACGCGGCCATCGAACCGATCGTGGCCGACTTCAATGGCGATGGAGCTGACGACTATGCGTGGGTGTGCCGCCGAACCTTCATCAATCCGGTCTTGCAGGCGACCCCCAACTTTTCGGCGCCGTATATCGCGCTCGATTTGTCGGTTCAGGTGGTAATCTCGCAGCCGTGGACGCCGCGTAAGTTCTCTGAACCTAGCCAAATCCACTGGCAGAACAACGATGGGCATAATCCACACATCACCGCCGAGGATTATATTCTGAACTGCATTCCGGCCGACGTTAACGGCGACGGGCTCACCGATCTACTCGTCTTGGGCAAGGAGTATCGTCCGAATGGTAGCACCATATGGACTCTATACCGCAACAATGGCTTTGGCGGCTTCGATCGAATTGAAAAGTACATGTCCGTCGGTGACTGGGTCGGGGAAACGCTCATTCCGACTTATAACCAAAATTACCAACAGACATTGAATCAGGTCGTTGGGCTAAATTATACTGAGGACGCACATACCGAATACACATTCTCCTTCACCGAAACATTTACAAATGGAGAGTATAATAGCGAGCTTACCAATATAACCGACGAGCTTATCGAAGGACCCGGCGAGTTCTGGATTCAAAGCTCGTACAGCACTGACGAAAAAGAACAGTCCGGGGGAATGTTCATCGTCGATATCAATCACGACGGACGTCCGGATTATGTGTGGGGGATCGGCGATATTTGGGATGCCAACGGCTGGTGGGTGAAGTACGGCACGGCGGATGGCTTCGGTCCCGCCCAGAAGCTGTGCGATCTCGAGGATCTGCCGTTCCCTGGGCCCTCCTCGCCATACACCAACATGGAAACCCGTGAGGGCGGCATTTCGCTCGAGACGATCGATATCGATGGCGACGGCGCCTCCGACCTGCTCTTTACGGCGCGGCACAACGATGACACGTATTACGGTCCCGTCCTTGCCAAGGTCCCGGGGCCGCACGCCGACCGCCTGGCTTCGGTGAAGGACGGCCTCGGTTCCGAGACCCGCGTCGATTACCTGACGACGGCGAATACCGCCATCTACACGGCGGGCGTCGATGTCTCGTATCCGATCCGCGAACGCCGCGGCGGGCAGCACATCGTGTCCGATGTCTGGCGCGACTCGGGCGGCAGCACCCCGGCGCATTTCAGCTATCAGTATTCCGGCAATCGCTTCGATCTCTCGGGCCGCGGCCCGCTCGGGTTCCATAGCTTCGTCACCTTCGACGAGCAGACGAACCTGTTCAAATACCAGTTCCTCACGCAGTCGTTCCCGATGACGGGGCTCGCGCACCGCGAGGAAACCTACCGCTATTTGGGTTCCGGCAACTTCCGTTTCCTGAGTTCCCACGACAACACCGTCGTCTTCGACGAGGTCATCAAGACGCCAACCGACAGCACGCCTTGGGGCACGGTCTATCCGTTTATCTCGAAAGCCGTCGAATCGCGTTGGGAAAACAGCGACACACCACAATTCAGTCTCGGCGCCGCGACGCCAACGTCCCAATCGGAGGCCTTGTTCCCGCTCGGCAAGCCGGATGGTTCGCACATCACGATCACGGCCGAGTCGTTGTTCGATCAGCAGACGGCGGTGCAAACTTCATTGCCTGGCGTCTTCCATGCCAGCGATGTCAATGGCAGCGGCGGCAATGCCGTGACCGGCGTCAATAGCTACTCGACGATCCAAAACCTCTCGCTGCCGCGGAAGATTTCCTACGGCAACCTCAAGCAGCTTTCGACCGACTACGGCGACGGCTTTAAGGAGAAGGTTGTAACCGAATACAAGGCCCCCGTCGGTTCGCTGACGGGCCTCGTCGACAATGTGCAGACAACGGTCGAATCGACCGCGTATGGCACGCAGGCCGCGCCGGTGAAACGATTCACTTACGAGGGCGCCACGCCCTTGGTGGCAACGGAGACCGTCGACGCCACGGGGGATCAGCTCGATCTCACGACCACCTATACGCGGGAAGCGAGCGGTTTGCGGCGGGTGATCGATACGAAGATCACCAACACGGCCGCGACTGGCGTTCAGGCCATCGGCGATTACTCGATCGCGAAGATCGATGCCTTCGATGGCCGGTTCGACCTCCCCACGACCACTAAAAACGCGGAGCCGTACCGGCACACCACATCGACCGTTTATCACCCCTTCTTCGCTCAGCCGACGAGCGTCACCGACGTCAACGGCGCGCAGGCAACCACCGAGTACGATGCGATGGGTCGGGCGAGCAAGGTCACCGACGTGCTGAAGAATCTCAGCAGCGAAACTACCTTCGCTTGGACGAGCGCTTCGGCGTCCGACTGGAAGAAAACGCAAACCGTGTCCGCTCCGGACGGCGTGCCCAATGCCATCACGGTCACCTCGAGCTACGCCGTCCGGACCACCGCGACGGTGAAGCCGGCGGTGACGGTCTATTACGACCGGCTCGGCCGCGCGATCCGTTCGATCAAGGACGGCTTCGGCTCGCAGGTCGCGATCGCCGATAGCGTGTACGATACCCTCGGCCGCGTGGTGGCCGTGTCGCTGCCCTATCCGACGACGAATAGCACGGTCTATTGGACGAAGACGACCTACGATTCGCTAGGGCGCGTGAGCACCGTGACGGCGCCCAATGGCACCGTCACGACGACCAACTACAATGGCCGCGCGACGTCCGTCGAAGTGAAGGCAAAATATGGCTCGACCGATTTGCCGGCTCAAACCAACGCGACCGTCGTCAACGCCAAAGGGCAGACCATCAAGGTGTGGAACGCCGACAATGTGCCGACCTTCAGCGACACGAAGGGTACGACGACATCGACGCCATCGATTGCCTTCACGCTCGATGGGTTCGGCCGGATGCGGACGACGACGTTGAAAGGCCAGGCGCAGACGATCACGGCGAACTACGACGACCTCGGTCACCAGATTTCGCTCAACGATCCCGACAAGGGCAATTGGGCGTACTTGAACAATGCGCTCGGTCAGGTGGTGCAGCAGACCGATGCGAATCTCAACGTCACCACGTCGACGTTCGACCGACTGGGTCGTCCGCTTTCGCGCGTGACCCAAGAACCGGCCAGCGGCCCGACGGAAACGGCCGAATGGTTCTACTACGACACCCAGGCGACGGCCGACGCTAACACGGCGTTGCACTTGGTGCCGAAGGGCGACCAAGGCTGGATTGGGGCCGCTCAACGGTCCGAGTCGTCGACGACCGGCGCGCCAGGATACGCCGGCAGCA
>CBINOT010000356.1:0-3343 GCA_966252355.1 uncultured Opitutus sp.
TCGATCGTGCGTCCGACCGCCGTGCTGATGGCGGAGAAGCGCGCCTTGATGGCGTCGATTTCCGATTGCAGCGGAATGAAGCCCGCATTGCTCGGCGCGGAGATGCGCTCGAACTTTTCGTACGACAGGAAAAAGAAGAGATGATCTTTCCACACGGGTCCGCCGAAGGTGAAACCCTTCGTCGTGCGTTCCGTCTTGGGGATGAATTTCACGCCGGAGTTCGCCCGCGTCTGGACGTCTTCGCCCTGCAGCTGGAAGCCGAGGAGATGGTCGCCCGAGAAAATATAATACAGGCTCCCGTGGAACTGGTTGGTGCCGCTCTTCGTCACGGCGTTGATCGAGGCGCCGGTGAAGCCCGACTGGCGCACGTCGTACGGCGAGATTGAAACGGTCATCTGCTCGATCGTATCGAGCGAGATCGGGTTAAAGAACGAGGCCAGGCCGGTCATGTTGAGGCCGAATTGGTCGTTGATGCGGGCACCGTCGATCATGATCGAGTTGAAGCGGGCGTTTTGGCCGACCGCGCTGATCTGCGCTTCTTCACGATCGCCCGAGGTCGAACGCAGCGTAACGAAATTCGACGCGCTGATCATATCGGCCAGCGAGCGCTGGGTCGTCGGCTTGGCCACGAGCCGTTCGTTGCTCAGGTAGGTGTTCGCCCCCTGCGCATTCGAATCCAGCCCATTGCGCTCACCTTCGACGACGAATTTCTCGAGCTTCATCACCTCGGCGTGCAACCGTACGTTCACATCGATATCGGTCGCGAGCTGGGTCATCACGTCTTCGATGCGCTCGGCGTTAAAGCCCGTCGCGGCCACGGAGATCGTGTACGGTCCGCCCGCCGGCACGCTGCGGAAATAGAAACGGCCCTCCGGGCTCGTGATCGCGGTAAACACCGTATTGGTGGGAGTGTAGACCGCTGTCACCGCGGCACCGCCGACTCCTTTACCCCCCGTATCGCGGACCACGCCGGTGATACCGGAGGTCGTTACCTGAGCGCGCAAGGCAATCCCCAGACAGAGCGTAAGCGAAATAGCCAACACGCTCCGAATCATTTGAGACAATTTCATAGGTTGTAGTTTGCTTGGTAAGTGTCGGCGTAGTGCGACGGCACTTGAGTGCGTTGAGCGAATCGTTGCCGAAATTCTCAGTCAAGGCTCCGACCCGCGCGCATCGTCAACTTACAGCGGCATAAAGGGCGCGGTCACTACGCACACCGCAAAGGGGGCGGCCGAAAACAACGGTGCATGTTGCACGGTGGCGCAAATTGCATCGCGCACGGTGCACGAATGAAGCTCCCGAGCCCGTCATCGGAGGATCTACCGACGAAAATCTAACTTAATTATACACGACGGCTTATATCATTCCGGATATACTTGGCACGGTCTGAGGTAAAGGGAGGGCACACGAAGTTCAGCTCACAGCCCAAACTCACGCTTACCATGACAAATTCTCCCCTCCCCACGCCTCGTATCAACCGCAACGCTGCCGAACGCGCCGCGCGTGCCGCGGCGTCGCAGCAGGAAGCCGCGTACGATGCCGAACTCGTCCAGCGTTTCAACGCCGGCGACGAAGACGCCTTCGTCGAGATCATGAATCGCTATCGCGAAAAGATCTTCTCCGTGGCGCTCGCCTTGTTGCGCAACCGCGCGGACGCCGAAGAAATCGCGCAGGACACGTTCATCCGCGCTCATCGCGGGCTTTCCCGCTTCCGCGGCGACTCTTCCCTGGCGACCTGGCTGCACCGGATCGCGGTGAATCTCGCGCGCAATCGTTACTGGTACTTCTTCCGCCGCCGCCGGCATGCCACGCTCTCGCTGGATTGCGCCTTGAGCGATGACAGCGAGGCCACGTTCGCGGACTTGGTGGCGACCACCGCACCGAATCCGGCCCGCGAAGCGGCGACCGACGAATTTGCGCAGTTGGTGACCGTGTGCATGGAGAAACTCGATGCACGTCACCGCGAAATCCTGACCCTGCGCAACCTCTTGAACCGCTCGTACGACGAGATCGCGCAGGCGCTCGGCATCAACGTCGGCACCGTGAAGAGCCGCATCGCGCGCGCCCGCGGCAATCTCCGCGCGCTCCTCGCCGAAGCGTGTCCGGAATTCTCGCCGGACGCCGAGCCGGGCGACTGGTTCGAACCGAACCGCCCCACGGGGAAGCTCGAAACCGCGGCGATGTAAGGGCGTTAACTTTCAGTCTCGTAGCCGCCCACACCACTGGACCGCGCCGCGATTTTACGCGGCGCGGTCTTTGTTTAGATCGAGCCACAACGCGGCGCGGGAACCGAGTTGGTCGGCAGAAAAAGCCTAAAGCGAATCGTCGCGCTACTCGCTGGCCAACACCCGCGGCAAGGAGACCGGCGGGACCTCCCGCATCAAATTGTGCAGCCCCTCGCTCGGCACGAGAACGATGCGATGCGATGCCGCGTATTCACGCGCATCGGCGGTGAAGCCCGCGGGCGTGACGAACCAACCGGTTTCCACGCCTTCGGCGGCCAGCGTCCCGAAAAGCTCGCGCAGGCGCTTGGCGCCGACGATCCCGGCCGATCCCGGCGAACAACACACGAGCACACGCGGGTTCACATCGCCGCGCTTGCGCAGCTCGATGTCGGTGTCGCCTCCTCCGCGCCTCACATGCGCGGCATAATCGTCAAACTCCACCAACGCCGCCGTAACCGCGCAGAGCTTCTCCTTCGACCACGTCATCATGTCGCCGATCGGCGGCAACCCCCCGGCGGCCGCATCGATCCGCTGCGCCAATTCGAGCGAAGCGGCCTCCCCCTCGTTTTGCGGCTGGCGCCACATCCGCCACAGCACAATACCGACGACGAGCACGCCGAGGCCGAGCGCGAGCATGACAATCTTGCCGGCGGTCGACATCACGCGGCGGGCGGGACCGAGGTGTGGCTGACCACCAGCGCGGGGTGGAGGGGCGCGGCGGCGAGCAGCCGGTGGCGGTTCATGCTCGGCGGCATGAAGCGCCAGCTCGTCCCCGGCCGCTGGCAGGTGGCGGTCGAAGGCCTCACGGGCTTCGTCGACGACATGGTGCGAGTGAACATCGGCCCCGAGGGCAAGAGGTTCGTCCCGTACATCTTCTCGCTGTTCACCTTCATCCTGACGGCGAACCTGCTCGGCCTGGTTCCGCTGTCGATCATCCCCGGGCAGCACCAGTTCACGACGACCAGCCATTTCAGCATCACCGGCGTGCTCGCCGTGCTGAGCTTCTCGATCGTGCTGATCGTCGGCTTCGCCCGTCACGGCCTCAAGTTCTTCAGCCTGTTCGTGCCGCACGGGACGCCTTTCTTCATGGCTCTCCTGATCGCGCCGATCGAGTTCGT
>CBINOT010000357.1:0-3340 GCA_966252355.1 uncultured Opitutus sp.
CGACCGTGCCGGCGAGTGTCGGCGTCATGGTGACCTACAATGGCAGCGCGGCCGCGCCGACGAATGCCGGCTCGTACGCGGTCGTCGCGACGGTCGACGATCCGAATTATGTCGGCGATGCCAGCGGTACCCTCGTCATTGCGCCGGCTCCGGCGACGATCGCGCTCGAAAGTCTCACCCAGGTCTTCGATGGCTCGCCGCGTATCGTGACCGCCACCACGAGCCCTGCAGGATTGAACGCGTCCGTGCTCTACGCCGGCGGAGCAACGCCGCCGACGAATGCGGGATCCTACGCCGTAACGGCTACCGTTACCGATCCGAATTACACCGGGTCGGCGACGGGCACGCTGACGGTCGATCGCGCGCTCGCGGCGATCGTCATCACTCATCTCACTCAAACGTACGACGGCGCGCCGAAGTCGGTAGACGTGGCGACGACGCCTCCGGGGCTCAATACGACCGTGAGGTACAACGGCTCGACCACGATGCCGGCGGATGCCGGCACCTATAACGTGAGCGTAAATGTCGATGCGCCGAACTACACCGGATCGGCCGCTGCGACGCTGACGATCAATCAGGCCACGGCGACGATTGCGCTGAGCGGTTTGGTTCAAGCTTACGACGGTCAGCCGAAGGCCGTGACCGCAACGACGACCCCAGAGAGTCTGCCGGTCGCGATCACCTACGACGGCAGCAGTACGCTTCCGATCGATCCAGGCTCGTACACCGTCGTGGCAACCGTGACGCAGCCGAATTATCGCGCCACGGCGACCGCGACGTTGACGATCGAGACGACTGCATTCGTGCGCCACGCGTCGATTTTAGACGGAGCAGTCGACGGTTCGGTGCAGGTGACGACCGGCGAAAACATCACCTTGAACGGCAACTCTTGGATATCCGGCGATCTCCTGGTGCCCGGTACACCGACGGTCCGCTTCAACGGGCTCCCCATGCTCGCAAGCGTGATCGATGGAATCGGCGCCGAGATGCCGTCGAATTACCAAGTGACGTTAAATGGACATGCGGTGCTGCGGACGCTCGTGCGCCGCACCGACGGTCGCCCATTGCCGGCGGTGTCAGCTCCGCCCATGCCGACCGCCACGCGCAGCGTCAAACTCACTTCGGCGACGACCGTGATCGATGATTTTGCGACGATCCGCGATCTGACGATCGAGGGCAATGCGGGCGACGTTGGCCTGCCCGCAGGCACATATGGGGCGCTCATCGCGAATGGCGGCACCGGCTTCGTGCTGGGCACCGCCGGTGCGGCGGCGCCTGCGGTATACAATCTGCAATCGCTGACGCTGAATGGAGGCGCCGGATTGCGCGTCGTCGGACCGGTCGTGATCAACCTCGCCCATGGCGCCGCGATTAACGCGGATGTCGGCGACGAAGCCGCGCCGGAATGGCTGACGATCAACATCGCGTCGGGCGGACTGACGTTGAACGGCAACGTTGCGTTCCATGGCTATGTCGTGGCGCCGTACGGAACGGTCACCATCAACAGCCGGAGCACATTGAACGGCGGCGTCGTTGCCGATCGGCTCGTCGTGAACGCGAACGGCATTCTGCGGCAGCCGTAACGGCTGTCGTCGTCGTCCGAGCGCCGTTGCGGCACCCGGATTCTGTTTCGGCGCCAGTTTCCGACTGGCGCCGACTAGCGCGGGTCTCGGAGCTGCGTTCCGATTGGCGTTACGTTTCCTTGCCCTTGATGACATGCTGCACTGCGTCGTTGCGCCTCTCCATTTGCCTTTTTCCGGTGCCGCAATTTCGCTCGTTGACCCATGACTCGAGCCGAGCGCGCTGCTATCGTCGACCGTCGCCTTGCCGAACTTTATCCGGATCCGGCTATTCCGCTCGCCCATAAAGATGCGTTCACGCTGCTGATCGCGGTCCTGTTGTCGGCGCACACGACTGACAAATCCGTCAATCGCGCGACGCCGGAGCTTTTCGCGCTCGCCGATACGCCGGAAAAAATGATGCGCGTTCCGGTCGCGGAGATTCAACGAATCATTCGGCCGGTTGGCCTCTCGCCGACCAAATCGAAGAATATCTCCGAGTTGTCCCGCATCCTCGTCGAGAAGCACGGCGGACAGGTGCCGCGCACGTTTGAAGAACTCGAAGCGCTGCCTGGGGTAGGGCACAAGACCGCAAGTGTTGTGATGGTTCAGGCGTTCGGCGTGCCGGCGTTTCCGGTTGATACGCACATCCATCGCCTGGCCGAGCGCTGGGGCTTGAGCGACGGCCGGAGCGTCGAGCAAACCGAAGCCGATCTGAAGAAGCTTTTTCCGCGCGAGCATTGGAGCAAGTTGCACCTCCGGTTCATCTACTACGGGCGTGAGCATTGCACCGCTCGGGGCTGCGATGGTGCGACCTGCGAAATGTGCCGCGATTTGTTTCCTCGGCGCAGCGGCGAGAAAAAACGCGGCGTACGCAAACCCGTCGCGCGTCTCGTGAAGAAGTGAAGGTCGCCGGCCGGCGAAACACGAAAACGGGATTGATTCGCCGCGCCGGGCCCTCCACGTTCTCGACCCCACAGCGGACGCTTAGCTCAGTTGGTTAGAGCACTAGTATCACACACTAGGGGTCCCCGGTTCGAGTCCGGGAGCGTCCACCAGCCTCTGCCGAGCCTACGGCTGGCAGGCCAGCCGTCCCGATTGGGATCCTGAAGCGGATATGCCCGTCACCACGCAGCCAAGGAGGCTGCCCTCCGTGGCTCGTCGAAAGGGGGCCAAACGAACGAACGGCAGCGAGGCTGCTGCTGGCGCGCCATGTTGCTCGCTCGTCCGCAAACGAATCCCAGTTATCTCCGCCCCTCTTCGTCTTCGTCGCATCGCGTGGCGAACGCACTCGCTCCGTCGGTGTCCATCCTCTCATGTCTATCGACAAGCAAGGAACGGGCGTGCCCGAGTTCGACCTGCACCGACGCACGACGAAAGTGAACTTGGCCACCATGGTGGCGGTCGTCTTGTTTTTCGTCTTGGTCGGAGCCGTTATGTTTTGGTTCGCCAGCGGACGATGAGGTAACGACCGGCGGACGTGCCCGCAGTGTTAAGTCCGCGCTGCACGTCCGCGTCGGCGCGAGCGATCGACCTTATCCCCTTACCCTTCACTCGGGAACATTCCGGATACCCGCCGGAAAGTTTCCCGGGTCGTCTCCCCATGTCAGCCCTGATTTCCGCGCCGGGGTAGGCTAGCTAAACTCTTGGCCAGTCCTGCGCTTTCCAACTTCACGGACATGGCCCTCAAACTCCTCATCATTGGCGACGAACGCAAAAACCGACGCATGCTCAATTGGGCCCTCGCGTCGGGTGCCTACCACGTAGAGACCGCGAATTCG
>CBINOT010000358.1:0-3299 GCA_966252355.1 uncultured Opitutus sp.
CAGCGCCATTTTTGCCGGAGACGACGCCGGAGTAGGCGCCGGGTTGCAGCGTCACGAGCAACGCAGCGTCGGCGCTGCCCGACGCAAAGCTGAACGCGCCGGTCTGCGTCGCGGCCGCCGCCACGTCGCCCGCATTCGACTGATTGCTCCAGTTGTCGTTTTCCGCCACGACGCTGCCGTTCGCATACAGCCGGAGCACCGGATCGGCCAGCGCATCGGTCACTCCATAATTTGCCAATGCGGGTCCGATGCCGCGAATCAGCACGCGCTTCGGCTGCGCTCCGTCGATGACGAATCCGCCGATCAGCACATCGTCTCCCGTGCCGATGTATGCGCGGGTCGAGACATTCACCAGCGTGCCAGCAGCGGCGGCCGGCGTTTGCAGTCGGTAGGTCGACACTTCGAACGCCGTTTGGTCGATGGTGCGCGCACAGTCGGCTTCGTTCGGTTGGCCGGCCGCGATGCCAATCGGCACGTTCACCGGCGTGCCAACGGTTACCCGCGGGTTCGAATAATACCCAAGCGCGGTGCCCGGCGAGTACGCCATGATATCGTGGTACTGCCGGCCATCGGAACCGTAGAAGCGATAACCATAGCTGTACGAATAGGCGCCGTCATTGGCACCCGTCGTGCCCGGATCGCCGCGCGCGTGCGCACAACCAAAAACGTGACCGAGCTCATGCGGGACCACGTCGGTGCCCGCCATGGTGGCGTATTGGACGACGGCGAAGGCGTAGAAGGGATTGACCGCGGTGGACGAGGAGTCGACGACGGCTGGATGATCCAGCACGTAACTCAAACCGATGCTGTACGAGTCGGAGCGGTTAAGCGCGAGACACACGACGTCGGCACCGACTTGATCCCGCAGCGCGTGGATTTCGTCCATTTTGCCGTCGTTCGTTTTCGAAACCGCAGTCAGCGCGTCATCCTGCACTTGGTTCGAAGCGCCCACGGACTCGTCGTATTGAGTCTCTGCGATTTTCACGAGCTTCACCCGCGCGTTGATCTGGCTGGCCGCGAGCTCGTTGTTGACCTTGGCCGTCACGGCGTCGAATTCGCTCTGCAGCGCGGAAACGCGCGCGTTACCGGTGAGCGTCGGCTTCACCGCCTGGGTGTACAGCATGAGCAGATGAATCTCCGGGCGCTGCGTGCCATCGGTCGCGGGGGCCGTCGCCGCGCCGGACGAAGTGCCCGCGGTCGCGGCGGCTTGCCGCGCTTTTCGCTCGGCGGCAGCCGCCAATACCGCGGCATCGACCTGCGGATGACGCACGCCGCCGCAGGGCGGGACGAGCGCGGGATCGATCTCGTAGAACTGCGTCAGGCTTTCGTTCGCCGGCCGTAACGCGTAGGCGTGCTGCTCGTTCTCCACCGATGCCGTAAGAAATCCGTCGGCGTAAGCGAAGACCACGCGACTTTTCGCCTCGCCCTCGATGTGTCCGGTGCTCGTGAACCGGTTGGCCCCCAGCATTTCGCTGCTGTCGATGGCAATCGCGAGCGTCCGGCCATCCGGCAGCGGCAGCTGCACGCGACCTCCTGCGCTTTGCCAGAACGGAGATGCCTTGCCCTCGATCGCCGCACGATCGATGCGGACGTAGTGAATTTGTCGCGTCGGCGCCGGCAGCGCGGCATCCAGGGCGGCGGCATTTTCGGGGCCCACGAATTGGTACAGGCTATCGCGAGCCTTCGCCCGAGCCGAAGAGCGGTCGGCCGTAGTCACTGCGCTGGTCGGGAACGACGCAACCTGCTGATGGGTCGGAACCCTGTCGATTCCTGCGGTTACGCTCGGCGCCGGACGATCGAAACATAACAACGCCGCCGCGGCAACGGCCACCAACCCCGCGGAAAGGTACGAAACGCGCATCGGATATTTGAGTACGCGGACTGAGGACCATCCCGGGATCGCCGCAACTCCCTTCCGGTGATTTTTCCGTAAAGGTCATCAAGCCGCTTACCATTGGTCTCAACGTTTGACCCGAACTATTCTATCGGTGCATGGTCTGGAACACACCCCGGATGAAAAACCAACACGTCGATGTCATAGGCAAAGCGGTCGATCCGCTCTGGGTGCAGATCAAGCAGCTCTTTTCGGAACATAATTTCATCACGATCGTTTGCGGGTTTTTCGTCATCGTGATGGTGCTGAGCTTCTATCGTTTCCTCCGCAGCATCAGCCCCGCGTTGGTCGCGTTCGTCTTGTTCCTGATGCTTGGGATCTTGCTGCTGCACTGGACCCAAACGCGCACCGAGCCGCCGTTTCTCAAGCCGTTCATCGACTGGCTCGCGCCATTTTTTCCGGACGCATCGACGCCGACGCCCCGCCCGTAACGCCTAGCGCCACGGGCTCACTTCCCGAGCTTGCGCAACGCCTTGTTGATTTTGTCGGCGTCGCAAACGTCCGGATTGTAGTCCGGGCCGAGCCACTCGATCCACTCTCGCCCCAAGTCGGTGTGCGGCTCCTTGATGCACGCGAGCATGTCGTGAAACGCCTCGAGCCCGCCGCAATCCTCCGGCGGGCCAGCGCGTTCGCCGGCGATGCAGACCGGATAGTGGACGCCTTTTTCCACCGGGCCGCTTTTCTCGACTTTCAACTCCACCTGCCAGCCCTCGCCGAAGTGGTAGCCATACGTGAAGCGCTCACGGTGCTCGAGATCGAGATCCGCGAGAGTGATATCGCGATCGTCTTCGATCGAAAATTCCTCGCGTTTCAACGGGTTTCCAAAACGCAGATCGTCGAGATTGAAGGCGTGGGTCTGATAATCGAACCAGTCGAAAAGGATTTGGATGCTGTCATGCAAGCGCGACAGCCACATGGATTCGCGCGCTTGGAGCCGGCGCCAGATTTTCGGATGACAGCCGACGACCGTCAGCCGCAGCGTGAAGACCCTTTCCGGCGGCTTCTTGACGCGGGCGCCTTTGCCTTCGTGCAGCGAAATCATGAACGGCTAACACAAACGAGCGTCGGCAGCTGCGCAAGCGCAGGGCGCAAAGCGTTTTCGAAGCGCGGGCCGACTTGCCCCGCCGCGAGTCGCAATGCGATCACGCTTTCACGACCTTCGTCCCGGCGATCAAGTCGTGCACGCAACGACGGTCCTCGCGGAAGATAAAGCAGCAATCGACCAAAACGTAGAGCGGCCGAAGCAAAAACGGCCCGACAAACGGGACGATCCCGATCAGCGCCGGCACGAATTCCCGCAGGAGCCAGGCGCGGACGAATCCCGCTTTCGCCCCGCTGTCCGCCCGCACGATGCGCACCCGAACGATGAGTTTACCGAGCGATTGTCCACGGGTCGAAAGCAGCC
>CBINOT010000359.1:0-3260 GCA_966252355.1 uncultured Opitutus sp.
TGGGCGGGCGTGCTGATGAAGAAGAACTGAGCTTGGCCGGCCGTGCCGTTCTCGAATGTCACGTCTTTTTCGCCGAGCCCAATGTAGAGGCAATCCAGATTGCCCAACTCGTGCACCGTGCCGCCGACGCGAATCTTGCCCGCGGCGCCGATGTTGAGGATCCCGATCTCGCGGCGCTCGAGGAAAAAGCTCGTGCCGGTTTCTTTCGCGCTCGGCAGGGGGAGCGGAGCGGTCGTGGGCACCGCGACGCCGACGATCATGCGGTCAAGGTCGGTGTAGTGCGCGGTGACTTCACCAGGCTGGCAGAGCCCGCTGATCATGAAACGGTCGCGCAGCTCTTCGGTCGACAAGGTGTTCGCCGCTTCCGGCGACGGGAAGTAATGGAGCTTCATGGAAAGGAAGTGCTAATCACGGATTCGAATGCGGAGCACGGAGAATTTTCGAGAGATTATTCGTTAGCCGGTAAACCAAGGATCGCAGCGGGCGACCCCGATCAAAACGCGGAGGCACAAAGGACACAGAGCCCGGACACAGAGTTCACGGAGACAATCGCTTTGCCTCCGCCCGCAAGCTCACTGCGTTCAAGATTCGTTCACCTCGAAACGGTCGTGCGCTTTTTGGCCCTCCGCTGCCTCTGTGCCAGAGCTCTGCGTCCTCTGTGGCAATTGCATTGGTTCGGTCGCAGCGGGGGACGGAATTTTTACTCGGCAGGCGCCGCGCCGATTTCGAATTTCACCGGCGATTTCGCGCGCGCCGCTTCGGTCGCGATGTACGCGTTCCAATCGGCTTGCGAAGAGAACTGGCCGCTCTTCGTCCAGCCGGCGCCGACATAATACCGCAGCGGTTGGCCCGAAGAAACTTTGGCCAGCACCAGTTGATTCGCGGCGTCCTCGGCGAATCCTTGCAAGGCCGGTCCGGGAACGATGATGCCTTCGCCGATCGAACCGTTGGTCTTCTGCACTTCCCATTGCGTGAACCAGCCTTCGTCTTGGTTCTTGGTGATCTGCGCCTTTGCGTCTTGTCCCTTGTCGCCGCTGTTCTTGTTGAGACCCACGGCCACGGTGATCTCTTTGCCGCCTTCGACGGTGAAGGTGCTGTCGATTTGATCGACGTTGTGTCCCGCATCCACGGTGAAACGCTTCACCTCGTCAACCTTGACGCCGTTGGCATCCCATGCGTCGTACGTCAGCTCGAAGATCGCGCGCACCGGGCCGTTGGCGATGACCTTCCACGTCTTGTAATTGCGGCCGACATACAGCTTCGAGCCGTCCCACACGCCGGTGCCGCCGCAGCCGCGCGAGGTGCCGACGCCATACATGTCCATGCCCTCGCCTTCGTCATGGTGATAATGGTCGTGGCCCTTGTTGTACCAGCGATCGACGATGGGGTAGCTCACGCGCTTGCACCAGATGTCGAGTCCGCTGGTGACGAGCACTTCCTTGCCGCGTTTCTCCGTGTCCGGGGCGCCGAGCGCCGGACCATACGTGCGATGGGCAACGCGATCGTTTTCCCAGGCAAAGTCGTCGAGCCGTTCCGGCACATAGCGGGCGAACACGCGGGTTGGAAACACTGGCGCCACGTCGTCGATTCGCTCCACGGTGAATATCGCCTTCTTCTCGCCGGCCGCGAAATCGTGCTGGAAAAGCAATTCTCCATAGGCGACGCCTTCGTTCTTCGGGTCTTTGGCCTCGGGCGCGACGTTGGTCACCTGGTGCGGAATCACATGGCCGGCTTCGTCGCGGACCGCGATGTGCTGAATCAGCGCGTGCGGCATGGCCTTGTTTACCTCGGTCCAAGGAATCGCGATCGTCTCGGAGGGACGCGCGATCGCGAGCTCGTGCGTGACGGTGATCGTGAATTTATCGGCGGCGAACGTCGCCAAGGGAACGAGGGCAATAAGCGCGAGATGGCGGAGTTTCATGGGGAATGTGATTCAAGCGAAATTGGAATGCGGAGCACGGCAAAATTTAGTTTCGAGACGTCTCATTTTGAAACGTGGAACCAGTCCACGTCGACATAACCGCGGACGGTGTCGGTGGCGCCGGCGGCGGTCGTGCGAGCGGCAAACACCCCGACTTTCGCGCCGACCCAACGGTCGACCTCGGCGTCGAATTCGGGCGCTCCCTCGAGCGAGCTGAAATTCTTTTCGTCTGTGCTATAGCTGAAGCGGCACTTCGCGCCCGCTTGCACTTCGACGCGCAAAAGGACGCGGGGCGTCGCGAGCGGCTGCGTGAGTTCCGAGGGCTTGCGCGTCGTCCCGGGCGAGTGCACTTGGCTGTGCTCACGATCGAGGGCTTGCACGATCCGCATCCCATGGGCGTCGCGCCGCAATCCAATCCAGGCGTAACTGAAACCGAACACGACGAGCCCGGCTTCCTCGCCCGCGCGCAACTTCTCGCCATCGAGCGCGGCGGTGACGGTGAAATGAGGCGCGGGGAATTTTTGCAGCGTGAGATTCGGTGCGTCATACAAGCTCGGTGCCTTCGGCGGCGCGTAGGCGAAGAGCCGCAGCGCACCGCGTCGTGCCGACAGGGAGAACCAGGCCGGTTCTGGATTCGCCTGCCACTGCCATTGCAGCCCGAGGGTTTCGTCGTCGAATTCGTCGCTCGTCGTTGGCACCGCGATCGGCCGCGCTGGCAAATTAGGCTTCTTGAACGTCAGGACCGGCTCGCCCTTTTCGCCTTTTGTCGCGGCAGCCGTGCCCATCGCGGGCCAATCGTCGTCGCGCCAAGTCATGGGCTGCAGATGCACGACCCGCCCGTAGGCCCCTTGATCTTGAAAATGGAGAAACCAATTTTCGCCGGCCGGCGTGTCGACCCAGGCGCCTTGGTGGGGGCCGTTGACGGGCGAGCTGCCTTGTTCCAGCACGACCCGGGTTTCGTAAGGGCCGTAAATGTTTTTCGCGCGGAAAACCGCCTGATAGCCTTCCTTTACGCCGCCGGCCGGCGCGAAAATATAGTAATAGCCCTTTCGCTTGTAGATTCAAATACGAAAGATGAGGCGTTTCTTGAAATAGAGGATGAGCCTTTTATTAATTTAATTGACCGTTGGGAGCTAAGTCCTTCAAAAGATGAGATGGTCGAAGTCCTATTCCCTGATGGCATAGGAGGAACTGAATCCAGTGAGGCCGACTTAAAATCCTTATTTGATCAATTTGCTATAGACAAAAAGAAATTACTTCAGCGTATCGATTCAATGTTGATTGGCAAAACTCAAGTTACTTTAAAAGAAGTGATTGATCACTATGGGTTGGAAAATGG
>CBINOT010000360.1:0-3181 GCA_966252355.1 uncultured Opitutus sp.
TCTGGCCTTGAACGGCTTCGCTGGACGCTCGCAAGCGACGGGGCGCTGCGAATCGATTACGGCTATGGGTTATCCGGGCGCTTTGTTTATCACGGCGTCACCTTCGATTATCCCGAAGCGGCCCTGTCGTCATTCCGGTGGTTAGGCGAAGGCCCGTATCGCGTGTACCAAAACCGTCTGCGCGGAACGACCTTTGGTGTGTACGAACATCGCCGCCACGATTTGCAACCTGGTGATACGTGGGAGTACCCGGAATTCGAGGGCTATTATGCGGATTGGCGTTGGGCTCGGTTCACCAGCAATGCCGGTGACTTTATCGTGAACAACGAGAGCGACGGCACCTATCTCCGCGTCGGCACGCCCCGTGTCAGTGCAGCTACCACGACCGTCGATTTTCCGCCGGGCGAGATTTCGTTCGTTGCTGCCATTCCTGCGATCGGATCAAAGGGTAAACCGCCGGAACGGGCGGGTCCCGGGAGCCAATACGCGACCGCCGAAGGAACTTACCAAGGTAGCCTGACGTTTTATTTCGGCTCGGCCGCGCAGCGATAGCGGCGACGGCAGAACGGCCGGCGGACGGTAGGGCCTTCTAAGAAGGCGTCGATTTACCGGATTTCCGGTAATCGGCGTCCTTCCACTGCTGAGTTCGGCAGGGTATTCTTGGGGCGTGGTCAGGGAGATTCCCGATCAACACAAGATGTCACCGAAAACCGATGTTCAAGAGGTGCTGATCCTCGAGCCGGAACCGCTGTGTGGTGCCGTCATCGCGCAGACCGCCGGGATCGTTTTCCCTGGGGCGAACGTGCATTTAGAAACCGAGCCGGCGATGGCAGCCGCGATTCTTGCCGAACGCCCGATTGGTATGTTCATCGTCGCCCTGCGGGGTTTCGATCTCGACATTCTGACATTGCTCGGCGTTTGGGCGGAGCATGATGCTAATCGTGCTCGCGTCCTTGTGATCACACCCGACGCGAACTCGGCCGCGCTCATGGCGATTCGGACCTTGCCGATCGCGGGCGTGTACGATTCGAGCAACAGCGATTTGCCGGAACTCGAATTCGCGTTTCGGGCCATCGCACGCGGAGCGAGCTATTGGAGCAGCAGCGTACGGCAGCAGATCAATGCCCTTGCGGGCACAGATTTGAAGCCGATCGGGCTGGTCGATGACATGTTCGTCGAGCTGCGCGACATTACGCGCCGCGATCGCAGGGCGCCGCCAGCGCGAAACGGGCGGCATTCTTGGCGGATGCGTTGGAAAAACTAGTTCCCGCCTGCGCGCCATGTCGCGGCGCGAGATGAAACGCTGTCGCGCTACTCAAAAATGCGCGTAGTCGCCGGGCTTGAGCGCCCGCGCGAACTCGACGAGGAGTTGCACGCAACGTTCCACGTCTTCCAGGTCGACCACTTCGCTCGGTGTATGCATGTACCGCAAGGGACTGCTTACGAGACCGGTGGCGACGCCACCGCGGCCCGTTTGAATCGCACGCGCATCCGTGCCTGTAGGGCGCGGATCGGCTTCGAGCTGGTAAGGGATTTTGGCTTTCTTCGCTGCGGCAACGAGCCAGCTGTAAACCTTTGGGTTGATGTTGGGGCCGCGGCAAATGATCGGTCCGCCGCTGAGCTTCGTTTCGCCGTACTTCCGATTGTCGCAATCCGGATGGTCGGTCGCATGGCCGACGTCGACCGCGATTGCGATGTGTGGATTTACCAAATACGCCGCCGTCGTTGCGCCGCGTACCCCGATTTCCTCTTGGGAAGTGGCGACGCTGACAATCTTGGCGGATGGCTTTTTCTTTTCTTTCGCCAGCCGTATGAGCGCCTCGCCGACAATATAGGCACCGACCTTGTTGTCGAAGGCGCGCGCCGTGCCAATGCTGCCGTTGATCAATTCGAGCTCGTGATCGTAGGTCGCGACATCGCCAATGCTGATCCGCTCCAGCGCTTCCGCCTTTGAACGTGCGCCGATGTCGATCCAGATCTCGTGCTTCTTCGGCACCTTTTTTCGGTCTTCGTCATCCATGAGGTGGATCGCGCGTTTGCCTGTCACGCCTTTGATCGGCCCGTTCGCCGTCTGGATGATCACGCGGCGCCCAGAAATGACGCTGAGATCGTGCCCTCCGATGGTGTCAAAATACAGAAAGCCCTCCTTGTTGACGTACGTCACGATGAGCCCGAGCTCGTCCATATGTCCGGCAAACATCAGCACTGGATCGCCGTGCGGATTGATCGTTGCGATACGGTTGCCCAAGGCATCGCCGGTGTATTCGTCCGCCGCTGGTTTGACGTGTTTATCGAACACTGCCTGCGCTTCGGCTTCCGCACCCGACGGCGAACGCGAATGGAGAAGTTCAGAGAGAAAAGGAGGAACGCTGTAGCTCATGAGAGGGATTGAGGGACAACGGAGTAAGCGATTGGGCGAACAGCGCAAGCGGCCAGCACGGTGCCGCGGATGTTTGGCGGCTGAGTACTTCGGTTCGGCCTTGTCACTGGCTCCCTCCGTCCGTCATCCCTTAGTCCCTTTCGACATGATCATCTATCCTGCCATCGACATCAAAGGCGGCCGTTGTGTGCGGCTGACGCAAGGCCGCGCGGACCAGGAAACCGTTTACGCCGAAAATCCCGCGGACGTGGCGCAGGAATTCAAGCGAGCCGGCTCGGCGTGGGTGCATGTCGTGGATCTGGACGGCGCCTTTGCCGGCGAGCCGCAAAACCTCGCCGTGGTACAAGCGATCGCGGCGCTCGGAATGAAGGTTCAGCTCGGTGGCGGACTGCGCAATCGCGCGGCCGTCGAGCGGGCGCTTGGCTTTGGCGTGAGTCGAGTTGTGATTGGCACCCGAGCCGCCGAGAGCGAGTCGTTTGTCGGCGAGCTCGTCCAGGCGTTCGGCGAGAAAGTTGCGGTGGGCATCGACGCCAAAAACGGCAAAGTCGCGGTGAAAGGGTGGGTGGATACCGCGAATGTGACCGCGATCGATTTAGCGAAACGGATGGGCGCGCTTGGCGTCTGCACGCTCATTCACACGGACATTGGCACCGACGGCATGTTGACGGGCCCGAATTTTCCGGCGCAAGAGGCCATGCTCCAAGCGGGCAAATTTAACGTCATCGCGAGCGGTGGAGTCAGCCGACGCGAAGACGTCGTGAAACTCGCAGAGCTCGCGCGCCGTTACGCTAACCTGGATGG
>CBINOT010000361.1:0-3141 GCA_966252355.1 uncultured Opitutus sp.
CCCAGCGCACGCAATTTTCTCCGCCAACTTCGGAATCTAGGTAATGGATGACACTGGCAGCGGGCGGAAACTTGCGCTGCGCGATTCGCCTTGCGACGTGTCACTTCCTCAAGACGAATCCCGTGGGCGCAAACGCGCCAGCTTACTCATGTCGGATTCCATCGCCAACGCGTCACCGCCCCACCCGGTTGAACGAGTGTTCATCCTGCGGTCGCGTCTGGGACGGAACATCTACGTGATCCGAGGCAACGTACTCCAGATCACATGGCGGCTGCTCGGCGTGCATGGCGAAACGGAAATTCCGATTCGGTCCGTTTCATCCGAGTATGAAGTACAGGGGGCGCGGCCTTTGCGCACGGTGACCGTACTGCTCCTCCCGGTCGCGTTGTGCATCGTGGCCTACCGTTTTCTCCTCAGCCATCCGAACCTGCCGGACTTTCTATTGCAGTATCCGATCATTATCGGCGCCGCGTATGCGCTGGCCGCAATCAAGTTCTACCCGCGGTTCGAGTGGTTCGTGTTCAAAAATCATTTTGGCCGGCCAGTCTTCACCATTCTCCGCGAGCCCAACCAACGGGCCGAATGCGAAGAATTCATCCACGCCTTGCTCGATCGGCTCGAGACCGACGAACCAGGCGTGCCGATGCCCGCATCGTCGCCGGCGGAAAACCACCTCGCCGAATCCTCGGACGATGTTTCGCGGTGGAAGCTGGCGGTCGGGCTGAGTCTTTTTGCGATCGTCATTCCGCCGACCGCCCATCTTTTCGGCGAGCATGGCGATTTCTTCACGATCATGCCGCTGGTCGTCGGTTCGGGCGGCGCCATCATCGCCGCCATCTACTCGATCGCCCAAAAAGAATCCGGGCGGCACTGGGCCATGCTGGCGGCGATCGCCGCGCTTTTCCCGCTGTTTCGGTACTGAAAACAGCGCGAACGTCGGCGAGCGTGGCACCGTTAGCGCACTCGCGCCCTGGGCGTTTGAGCGGGCGCGGTCGAAACACGGTTGCACGCCGTGCACGGGCAAACACCCTGAACCGCTTCAATGGCCAATTTCCATACGATCGTCACGCACCCTGGCGGTGCACATACCGACGAGTTTCTGGCGTGCAGTCTATTGCTTACGCGTCACGCGGTGGCGATCGTTCGCCACGATCCCACGCCAGCCGAGCTCGACGATCCGCATACCTGCGTCGTCGACGTCGGCCACCGCCACGAACCGGCCCTCAACAATTTCGATCACCACCAACTGCCGAAAGACCACCCGCCGACTTGCGCGCTCTCGCTGGTGCTGCAGCACCTCGGACTCTACGAGGATGCCCGCCGCTTTTGCGACTGGCTCGAAACCGCGGAATGGTTCGACACCCGCGGACCGATCGAGACGGCCAAATGGCTTGGCACCACGCCGGAAACGCTCGCGCGACTTAACTCCCCCATCGCCGGCACGCTCCTGCGCCGCTTCGCGCTCGCTGCCCGGATCGAACCCGGCGAACCGCTGTGGGAGATGATGCGGCTGATCGGCGACGATATCATCGAGTATGTGAACAAGCTGCGGGCCCGGCTCGCGCTCCTCGCGCAGCACGCGACGTTTTGGACGCTGGACCTCGCCGGCCGGCCCAGCCGAATCCTTTTTCTCCCGCGGACCGATCCGCCGATCGAAGACCCCTCCTTTGGCATCGATCGTTTCATCCAAAGCCGCGGACTCGAAAGCGAAGTCGTCAGCGTCGTCAGCCCGGACCGCCGCGGCTCCGGTTACGGGCTCGAACGTTTTCGAGATAATCCCCGGCTCGATTTCACGCGGATCGCGGGCCGGCCCGGCGTGCATTTCGTTCATGCCCGCGGATTCGTCGCCAAGACGACGGTCACCGACGTGCCCACGCTGCAAGCAATGCTCGTCGCCGCGGCCGCCGCCGCGTCCTGATCCGCGGACGTCGGTTTATAGTACGCGTTCCGGGATCGTGATGACGTCGCCCGGTTCGAGCTCGATCGACTTGAGATCGCTTGGAGTTGGTGTCTTGCCACTCAAAACATCGGCGAGATTGACCACCTGGGTATCCGAGCCCGCGGTGCCGCCGGGCGCCCGTGTGATGCGAACGTGACGCAAGTCGGCGAGGCGGGTCGCCCCACCGGCGCGCCGCAGCAACTCGATCAACGTCATTTTGGGCTGGTCGGCACCGGGCAACTCCATCCGTCCAGCAACATTTACCGCCCCGAGCAGCGTCACATATTGCAGCGCGGGGCGTTCTGGCACGATGATGGCATCACCGCGCTGAATGTGCGCCGCCTCCCCCATTCCGGCCATCACCTCGCTTTCGCTCAGTGCGATCGACCGTCGCGTGCCGTCCGGTTGCAGCCGCAGAATTCGAACCCCGCTGCGATTGGCGGCGGAAGTAAAACCGCCAGCGCGCGCAATCGCATCCAGCACCATCGGCTTATCCTGCGCGGAGAATGCCACGCCCGCCTGATGATTGACCGCGCCGACCACGCTCACCGAAAAGTCACCCGCACGCAGAGCGGTCGCCGCGTCCGGCGTCGCCGCACCTTTCTTATCCCACGATAGCGGCCGCAGCGCCGCGTCGCGATCTTGGGCCGCGAGTTTGCGCCGCTCGGCTTCGGCCACTTCCGACTCAAAAGCCAGCGTTTCATCCGTGACGCGGCTGAATTCGGCCGCCGCCACTCGCAACTCCGCCGCACGCGTGTCGCGTTCCGCTTGCAATCTTTGCGCCGCGGCATCGATAGCGGCCTCCAATCCCGTCGACAACTCCTGCAATGCTTGCGTGCCCCGCACCACCTCCGGATGCCGTTCGCCGTAACGATGCAGCAAGGTTGCCACGTCGATCTTTTGCCGCGCGATCTGCTCTTGCAACCGCTGCACGAGACCGTCGCCGCCGATGAAAGGCAGCGTGGCCACATCGCCGTTACGCTGCCTATACTCGCTCAACAGCTTTAAACGCGTGTCGAGCACGTTGAGATCGCGTTGGAGGTCGTCGCGCCGCATGGCGGCCCGTTTGATGCGGTCGTGAAACATGTCCCGGCGATCGTCGATCGTGCCGAGATTTTCGTCCGTGCGAGAGGACCGCAGCGTCGCCGTGCGCGCATTCGCGTCTTGCTGTACTGCCGCGCGTAAGGCGTCTGCATCCCGGG
>CBINOT010000362.1:0-3101 GCA_966252355.1 uncultured Opitutus sp.
ATCGGCTCGTCGGCCAGCGGGCGATGGAACAGCTCGCGATCATGACGGACAGCTATCAGCGCGGCGTGCCCGAAGCGCAAACGATCACCTATATTCCGGGCTATTGGCAGGACGGCGTCACGGCGCCGGGGCGAAACGCCTGTCGTCGCGCGTAGCCGAGGAAGCGCGCTGCCGTCACAATCGGGGCCGGCCTCTCGGAGGCCAGCTACAGCAAAGCGCTTTATTGTAGCTAGCCAGCGGTATCGCCCGCGGCAGCGAGCGCCATCCTCGCGCTCCGGCTTAATCGTGCTCGTGATCGTAATCTTGATCGTGGTCGAGCTTGGATCTGGATCGGAGCATCCGCGCGCAGGTAACCGAATGCGCGATTTCGATCACGGTCACGATTTCGATCCCGAGCACGAGTACGACGATGAGTTCGGTTCCAGGCTGAACATTTTTTCGCTCTGGCGTGTCGCGCTGATTTATGCATCGCGCGCCCTATATAGGCGATGTACATATCGATTTTCGCCTAACAGTAGAGTGACCTCCGCACTCTACCGTTCGAGGAGCGAAGCCTTTGTCCTTCGGGTTGCCGGCGCCCACACGTTCTGCCGTGACGACCGCCTCACCCCTTCGCGGTTTCGTCAGCACAACCTAGCGGCCGCGCGCCGCCTCAACATGCACCACGAGACGTATCACCAATCCAATCGTAGTACGACATCCGTTCGCCGCATTGCCGGCGTCGGCTTGTCCGCCGCGGCCTTATTCGCTGCGTTCACGAGCGCGTTCGCGCAAACCGCGACGCCTAAATCCAACCCGGACGAGGATGTGGTCAAACTCTCCGCGTTCACCGTGTCCACGGCCCAAGACCAAGGCTATCGCGCCTCGAACTCCATCGCGGGCACGCGATCGAACACGCCGATCCGCGACGTGCCGTTGAATATTCAGGTCTTCACGAAAGACCTGGCCGACGATCTGTATATCACGAGCCAGGTCGATCTCGAGCGCTACAATGCCGCGTTGGTAAACGGCAACGCCGACGTCCATTCGGACAACACCATCCAACAAGCCTATAACGCGTTTCTCTTCCGCGGGTTCATTCAGAATTGGGGCCTGCGCGATGGCATTCGCGAGTACGATCCAGTCGACGCACAGGGTCTGGCCCGAGTGGAAATCGTGAAAGGTCCGGCCGCACCGCTATATGGCCTCACGTACCCGGGCGGCGTCATGAATGCCATCACCAAGGAGGTCGACTTCCACCGCAATTTCGGCGCGATCCGGCTCACCGCGCAGGACTACAGCGAATACCGCGCGACGCTCGACGCGAATGTCACGGCGGCGCTCGCCGGCGGTAAAGTCGGCGTGCGCTTCAATGCCGCCAATGCCCGCACGCAGGACGAGCGCGCACATTCGCGCGGGTCGATCCGCTATACGCAGGCCAATTTGAACTGGCGCCCGACGCCGTCCACCGAGCTCAAGCTCCTGCTCGAGTCGGGTTATCGCGCGAAGCCGAACAGCCTCGGCTATTTCTCCACCGGCGAGGTCAACAGCAGCGGCGTGGCGCTCGGCAACGGCGCCGACATACCGCTGCAAGTCACGCACCCGAACATTCCCTGGACCTGGAACTGGGCGGACGGCGTGAATAAGCGTTCGCTCGACAACAAACTGTACCGCGGAACCGCAACCCAGGCGATCGGAGACCATCTCACGATCACGGGTTACCTCCAGTACTCGACGCGCACCCAAATCGACAGCGACGGTTGGGACGCGGCGGGCGGCGGCGGCAGTGCGGCGAGTTGGGACATGACCTTCGGCACGCTCGGCACTCCGACGACCGGCTGGCTCAATCCCAACACGCCGGCCGAGCGAATTCAGTTCGGTTACCACTACCGCGATTGGTGCAATTCCATGCACTCATACGGCGCGTTGGCCAACTACAAGCTCGATTTCGGCGACGTGAAGAACGTGTTCACCGTCGGAGCGAGCGCCTGGTGGGAGTTCTTCCTCACGCACAAGAGCATCCAACCGGGCACCACCACGAGCCTGATCTCGTTCCCGGTCGCCAACGGCATCAACACCACGGGACTGCCGTTTGCGCCGCCGCAGGATTACTATGTCGACTACGCCGGCGGCTACGGCCACGAGCGGAACTCGAACGATTACTACTTCGCCAGTTGGCAGGGCTCCGCACTCAACAACCGACTGAAAATGAATGCGGCGATCAACCACACCAATCTGAAGCTGCTCCAATGGGGCAGCGGCACGGCGACGACGGCCAACGTGACCTCCGCTGCCAAAACGTCGCCGATGGTCGGCGTCATGTACGATATCACCAAGGACATCTCGGTGTTCGCCGTGCACAGCACGTCGCTGTTTCCGACGACGGACAAAAACTCGTTTTCGGTGCAGATGCCGCCGGTGGTCGGCAAGAGCAATGAAGCCGGCGTGAAGCTAGAACTGCTCGATGGCAAGGTGAGCGGCACGATCAGCTACTACGAAATCACCCAAACGGGCGGCTCGCAGACCAACTCGGCCGCGGAAAATCTCAACACCCGCACCTTCGACCAAATGACGCCGGCTCAGCAAGCCATCGCATTCCCGGGCAAGAAGAAATCCGATCTGCTCGGCGATCTCGTTCCCGGCGCCGAACAGGAATCCAAGGGCATCGATGTCGACCTGATTCTGCAGCCGATGCCGTCTTGGCAGGTGCTGTTCTCATACGCGCATAACGACGAAGAAGTCGTCAGCGCGGTCGACCGCGCGACCATCGGGCAATCCACGACCGGGCACATCAAAGATCAATGGGCCGCCGTGACGAAATACTCGTTCACCCACGGCAACGCCAAGGGACTGTTCCTGGGCGCGGGTCTTCAAGGCTCCGGCAAAGCGCTGCAAGGTTATCAAAGCGGAGTGGCCCGTTATAATCCGCGGACGTTCTACGCCGAGGCATTCGCCGGCTATCGGTTCAAGGCCTTCGGCTACAATCAACTCATTCAGCTGAATGCGAAGAATCTCACGAAACAGGACGAGTTCGCGGGTTGGAAAGCCACCGGCTCGTCGACCGTGAGCGCGACCGAGCGCTACCGCGTCCCGACGGTGACGCGTTGGAGCCTCACCTACGG
>CBINOT010000363.1:0-3088 GCA_966252355.1 uncultured Opitutus sp.
CCTCGCGGCAAATCTCCTGGTCGGTGCGGTTTCGTCGTGCCGGCGCCAAGCATATTATGCCGGGCACCGACCTATACATCACCGTGATAGATCGGACAGGACAGGCGACGGCGCAATGCGGGTTCCAAACGTTATCCCTCGAGTAAGGCTTTAGCCAGCGCATCGGCAATTCCAAAGCCTGCTGCCGCCGATCGAGACTTGTCCCCAGCCTCTTATTGAAATCCTTTCTTCGAGTACAGTTTTACAGTAGGGCCCCCATAACACTATTCAGTAAAATAAAACGGTATGACCATGCGCCAGTTTTCTGACCTAATGAAACAAGGGCTAGCGGCTCTATTCTATCTCGGCATCTTTGCCTATCTGATCATTTTACTCGGGACGTATGTCCGTGGATGGTCTTGGAGCCACGAGCTGTTTGCTAAGGCGCGTCCCATATACGCAATAGGCCTTCCCGCATGTGGCATCACGGCATTTGCAGTCGTATGCATCCTTGAGCTGCCCCCCTCGAATTCGGGAACTTCAGATAAGCTCGAATTCAAGGCTTTCGGCCTCACGTTTTCCGGCCCTGCCGCGTCCGTCACTCTCTGGATTGTCTGCTATCTCACGCTGGTCGCTTCGATATACTTGATGGATAGCGATAAAAAGAAGGAGCCGAACAAGGCGCCAGTATCAACGACCATGTCCACCACGTCGCCTGCTGCGGAGGCGCCGCGTCGGCCGTAGTTGGCACGACCTACATTTTCATGACCTTCGGCGAAGTCTCATTGAAGAAGATTCCATGAACCGGCCGAGCCAGGCGCTACAGCCACCGGCATGGGCTATCGCGATCTGTGCCGGCGCACGGCTCACCCCAGCGGCAGCCATGGCTGTTTAACGCTCGGCAAAATGAATGCACCTGTTCAGCCATTCCCTGGCCGCTTCATTCACGGCCTGAGCTTGGGGGATTGGTACCCGTGCTGGAATCTATCCTTGAGTGGCCGCCTTTGGTCTCCGGACTTACTTGCGCAGTGCGATCCGGGCATTGCCGCATCGCATGTATCCCTCCGAGATGTTCCGATCGACCAGCTTCGAATTGTCGGCACGCCGCAAGGCGTGCCGACACCAAGAGCGACGTGGTACGTTTGGGCGGCCGCATGGATTCGAAGGGGTGGCCACGTCGGGATCGGCATGGACCGCCCAAAGTGGACCACACCAGACGAAGCGAGCCGCCTTTTGCGGATCGGTGATATGGAGCTCGAATTCGAGAGGGTGCGAAGGTCGGTCGCACCAACCGCGGCTAGTCGTTTGGCCTCCCTCTACGTCGCGGAAGATTCAGAAATCGGCAGGGCACACGTTCGTCAAATGCTTGGAGCTGACGTGATGATACTGCAGGTGAGCATTCCGTTAGCGATTCGCGTGACGCGCGTAGACACCGCTTGGTTCGACTTGTACGCGGCCGAAGGGAAGGAGGAGCACATCATTCATTACTGGAGCGGTCACCCGCTCGACGAGAGTTGTCCTACATGGGAGTACCTTGTCGAGGGAGCGGTTGAAGCGGTCGATCCCGAAGAACTCGAGTTCGTGCGCGCGCGAGGTGCTCACAAAGAGCCGACAAAGACGCCGAGCCAGAGACGCGAATGAAAGCCCTGGGGTCGAAATGGATCTCCGCCGGCTCGAAGCGTCGATGTCACGTAATACGTGACAAACGTGGTTCAGTGCTCCGGGAGAATGATCCCCCTTGTCACGTATTACGTGACAAGAGGGGATCGGCTGTCGGTGCCGCGCCGCCGACATGCTCCTCCCCTTCGTGAGTGGGCCGCGCACACGCGCTAATAACGCAGGACATGACGAGATTAGCGCGGCCCACGTCCGCTCAAACGTAAATGCCCGGATCAATGAGCCGTGCTGCTGTGTTCGGTCTGCCCTGCCCCCGTTGGCTCGTGCACGGCACGCCAGTGCCGATGCCACAGGTCGGCTCGTGTCACCTATTGGGTGACAGGTCGGCGGCAGACGGCGCGGGCAGCGTAAGCAAGTTTGCCACGATCATACTGAGTTATCACCCTTCCCGAGCGATCACGCACCACGGTGCAAACAAAGCGGCTACTCTTACCCCTGTTCTTCTGTGCCGCCGCCGCATTCATCGTGGCGATCCTCGTGGCGCAACGCCGTTCGCTTCCATCGCCGGACGCGCCGCGCATTGACGCGAGCACCACGACCACGCCCCAATCGGCCGATCGCGTGGGCCTGCGGTCGAAAATACAGGTACTGGCGACGCACCTCTCTCCTGGCGCCGCGGTGCCGACTCAGCCACGGGCGTTTGCACAGTTTCCGAGTTCCGGAATCGACGAAGAGCTGTTCCTTCGGTTTCGCGACCGGCTTTCAGCAACCATCGCCGCCGATCTTCGGGCGCACCGCATTTCGGCAGATAAAGCCGATTGCGTCGTGACGCTGCTGACGCTCGACAACCTAGCCGCCCTCTTCGCGGCACCGATACTCACCGGCGCCGATCGGCTGTCATCGCCGGAGGAGATCGCAAGCTTCCGATCGGAAATTCGCGCGCTGATCGAAGAGCTGATCGGCTTCGAGCTGCTTCAACGACTCACCGCGGCGCAACAAGACGCCTCTCTCGCTGAGGCCGCGGCCACGGCATTGGATGAAATCGAAAAGACCGGCCCTCGGCTCGACGGTACGACCCAGGTCCGGTTGGTCGAGCTCATGGCGACCGTCGATAGCAGCGGAAGCATCGGAAACCTGATCGCGGCAGAACACGTGACCATGGCCGACGTGCAAGCAATCCGAGCCGAGCGCGCCCAGATGTGGGAAGCATGGGCGAGCAAACTTCCGCCCCACCACCGAGGAGAACTTCCCGCCATCAAGCGGTGGTACGACGCCAAAACCGACCAAGACGTCGCAAGAACGATCGATATCCTAACCAAGCTGAAATCGCTGCGACCGAACTAACACTTCATAAATTCGGATCGATGCGGGGATCATGGTTCAGCCAGATGATCGGAATATCTAGCATCGAACCAGTGAACCATCTATCACCTGACGCGCTTTGTTTTGTGAAACGGTGAAACCACTACTCCTTCTCTTTCTCGCGGCGGCC
>CBINOT010000364.1:0-3023 GCA_966252355.1 uncultured Opitutus sp.
CGTCGGTCGTGTGGCCGAGACTGTCGAGATACTTGCCGCCGGTAACGCAGCTGAGCTTGTAGGTCGAGCCGCTCACCAGTGAGACGACCCATTTTTGGTTGTTGCTCGAGCCGTCGGTCCATTGGCCGACTTCCGCGCCGTCCGTCGTGGCGCCCAGGTTGTCGAGGCATTTGCCGCTCGCGACATTGCGCAGACTGTAGGTCCCATTGGCGATCGGACCGCCAGTCCCGCCACTGCTGCTGATGAGATAGCTGGCGAGCGGCGAGAGATTCAGCTCGCGGATGCCGTCGCGCACGAGTCCGGCCGCCAGCAGGGCTCCGCTTGCGTTCGTGTGCGTCTTGTCTCCAGATACGAAATACGCGGTCACGGCCGTGGAACCGATCGACTGCCAGAGGTTGTGGCTCTTCGTCGTAAGATCGATGCACGGGACGCCATTGGCGGTGGCGACCTGCTTCATCGCATCGGGAAACGCGCCGTGCGACCAGGTGAGCGTGCTGCCGCTGAACACGATGCGCTCCAACGGCGTGACGAGCACCGGCTTGGCGCCATGAGCTTTGGCGTCGTCGACGTACTTCTGCAGCCAGCTCTTATACTGGTCGGTGGTCAGGCTCTTCTCGTCGTTGTGGCCGAACTGGATGAAGAGATAATCGTTCGCTTTGATGCGCGGCTGAATGCCGGGCACGTAGAAACCGTTCCAGAAACTCGCGCTCGTCTCGCCGGAATCGGCATAATTCGCCACGGCGACGCCCGCATTGAGATAGCTGGTGAATTCCTGGCCCCAGCCGGCGTAGGGCAGGGTGGTCTGGTCGCATACGGTCGAATCGCCCGCGAGGAACATCGTGATCGCCGTGCTCGTCGCCTGAATGTCGATGCCGTTTACCTTGGCCGCCGGTCCGGAGAACGTCAGATCCAACACCCCGTCTTTGATATTCACCGTGAAGGAATATTGGGAGAATTGGCCGGCCGTGGTGCGGATATTCTGGGCGACGATGCGTTCGACCTCGGATTTGATCGACGTGTCGCTGCTCGCGGTGTTGTCGCCGGTCGTCACGGTCACGTTGTAGTTTCCGTTGGGCACATTGGCGCTGAATTTGAACGCGGAACTGCTCGTGATGTAGTCGCCGCGCAACGCATCCGGCGCGCCCCGACTCACCGAGGTCAGCCCCGAAGTGCTGGCGAAGCCGTAACCGGTCGTCGAATTATAGGCGGTCGACGGCAGAACTTGCGTGTAGCCGGTCTGGACGGAGCCGGAGCCGAAATCGAATTTCCAATTGGAACTCGAAGCGGCGTTGAGCGTGGCGGCGCCGGCCACGGAAAGAGCCATGAGGATGGCTTTGAGGTACGATGGATGATGCATGATAACGATCCGAGTATTCGGGTTTTTGGTTTGGGGGAGAAAATCGGGGGCGTGAACCTATGGGGGAGTTGCTGGCGAAGCGGGCGCTGCTGATCGGTCCGATCCCGGGTCGATCTCGGAGCGCGATTTCGAGCGCGTCACGCGGCGTGCGCCGTGGACGGCAGTCTCGCGGCGGTCGATGCGATCGACGACAAGGATTGGAGCTCAAATGAGCTCGCGTTATGCGCAGCGAAGCCGCAAAGGCGGCGGTACGATTCGCTCGCGCGTTCGAAAGTTAGGTCGGCGCCAGAGGTCGATTAAGGGGCGTGTGTCATCGGACATTTCAGACCGCGATGCGCGCACGGCGGGAGGGTTCGCAGCTCACCCGAGGTGCGGCGGCCATTCTACTGGCCGCGGAAGTCGCGGTTAGGATCGGGAAAGATTTTCGTTTACCGCCGCGATTGCGGCGCAAAGGGACAATGACGGCGAATGCAAGGGGAGGCATTCATGGGAGGAGGGGTACGGCGTGCATCGACAGCGATGAACCGCAAGGTGGCGGGAACAAGCGTCAACTCTCTCCGGCCCGCAAACGCGCTCATAGCCGAATTGTCCGGCAACGACGTTAGCTTTGAGGCTTCGAGCGGTCGGCTCACCTTATATTGTCGCTGCTGTGTCAAAGGGGATTTCACCGATGTGGCGAGACTGCGTCGGGGAGAACGATCGCGTGCCGTCAGCGCTATTTCTTTTAGTCCAGGCTTGTCCGGACGACGGGAAGAATTCTCGATGACGATCCGCTTCAATGTCCGGCTTCGATTCGACTCCCGAATCGCTTGGGCTGACGAGCGGCTGTGACACTCTCACGCTTATATTCCATGACATTCGATTTTGACTCGGTCATCGACAGAACGGGGACCGAAAGCAGCAAGTGGCGTAAATAGGGCGGTCGGGATGTACTGCCCCTGTGGGTTGCGGATATGGATTTTAGGGCTCCCCCGGTCGTGATCGAAGCGCTGCAGCAACGCGTGGCGCATGGAATTTTCGGCTACGGCACGGCGCTGCCCTCGTTCACTCGGAGCGTGGTCGATTACTGTAGTCGCCAGTATAACTGGACGGTCGATGAATCATGGATAATTCCGCTTCCCGGCGTTGTTACTGGACTGAATCTTTCTGCCGCCGCATTTGGCGAGAAAGGGGACGCCATTCTGACTTGCACGCCGATCTATCCGCGATTCCTGAGCGTTGCCGCCAACCATGGGCAGGAAACCATCGCTGTGCCGCTGGCGCGCGGTAGCAATGGACGCTATGCCTTCGATTGGCCCCGACTAAAACAAGCGTTAACTCCACGGACGCGGCAGTTTTTTCTATGTAATCCCCACAACCCGGTGAGTCGCGCCTTCAGTCGTTCCGAGTTGGAGCACGTCGCCGCGTTCTGTCTCGAGCACGATCTCGTGCTGATCTCGGACGAGATTCACTGCGACCTCATTCTCGACGAGGTGGATCATATCCCGGTCGCGACGATCTCACCGGAAATTGCGGCGCGGACCGTCACCCTCATGGCGCCGAGCAAAACGTATAATATTCCGGGATTGGTGTGTTCGTTCGTTATTATCCCCGATTTGACATTGCGTCAGCGATTCGTTCGCGCGATGGCCGGGCTGGTTCCGAAGGTCAATGTCCTAGGTTACAC
>CBINOT010000365.1:0-3004 GCA_966252355.1 uncultured Opitutus sp.
GGAAGTCTGTTTCGTGCGCAACGGGTCGGAGTTTCATTGCTACATCGGTCGCGTCGGCGATTTTCGTTCGCCGACCAACCGGGATGGCTCGGAATTTGTGCAGCGCGAGGGGCTCGCCGCGGCGACCTGGGCGAGCGGAGCCTACCGTTACGTGGTGGTCAGCGACGCCGGCCTCGATGCCGTGAAGCGGCTGCTGTGATTGGTTGGTAGCTGCGAGCGCCAGCAAGCGGATCAAAAACGCGTCGGCCGTAGCGAAACGCGTGAGCTTTTGGATGCGGTAGGGCCCGACCTCCGGGCGGGCCGCAACGGACGCGCATGCTCTCGGCCCGCCCTGAGGTCGGCCCTGCCATCCCGCTACGGGGACGCTATGCCCCTCCACCGCTTTCCTCGCCAAGCGGGCGGCATTCTCTATTTCTCGGCGGATGGGTGCACGGAAGCCTTGGCGCATACTGCCATTTCTCGTCGCGTTTGCGGCGGCCGCGGCAGCGTACACCTGGACGACCCGCTCGAACAATCTGTCGTGGAATTTCGGCGCCGAGCAGAAGGATTATTACAATCTGCTCGTCGACGGATTTCTGGACGGCCATCTCAGCCTGAAGGTCGATGTCCCGCCGGAGCTGCTGCGCTGCGCCGATCCTTACGACCCAGCTAAACGCCCCGAGGGCGTCGCGCTCCACGACGCCTCGCTGTACCGCGGAAAGTACTACATTTATTACGGCGTGGTGCCGGCGGTGATTGCGCTGCTGCCGTTCCGCTTGCTCGCCGGTTTCGATTTGCCGGTGCCCGTCGCCGTGCTCGGGTTTGCTTTGGCGGCGTATAGCGTGGCGTTGGCGTTGATCGCGGATTTGCGCCGGCGCTTCTTTCCCCGCTGCGGGCCGGTGATGACATTCCTGTTGTGCGTCGGCTTCGGCTTTGCCTCGTGCGCACCAATTCTTTTGCGGCGTTCGAGCATGTACGAGCTGCCGATTACCTGCGGGTCGTTGTGCGCCCTATCCGCGCTTGGTGCGATGTACCTCGCGATGCTGCGGCCGCACCAGCGCGTCCGCTGGCTCGCGCTGGCGAGCTTGGCGTGGGGCTTGGCGATCGGGGCGCGGCCAACTTATTTGTTCGCACCGCTGAGTCTCCTCTTCGCGTATCCGATTTTGTTTCGTGAAGCGGATGGCACCCACGTGGGGCGACGGCGCGCGATTGAGCTGTGGCTCGCCGCGCTGGTGCCGATCGCGACGGTCGGCGTGCTGCTCGCCGTCTACAATTACGAGCGCTTCGGCAGTCCAACCGAGTTCGGCGTGAGTTATATCCTGTCGGGTGTGTACGAGTCGAAGGTCGAGCACTTCCGACTCCGTTACGTGGGGTGGAATATCCGCGGTTACTTTTTGGCGATGGGCGAGTGGGGGAGGTATTTCCCGTTTTTCCATCCGTCGCCGATTGCCGCGCCGCGACCCGCCCAACACTTCGGCATGGATCATCCGTTCGGGTTGCTGGTGAACGTGCCGCTGGTGTGGCTGGCGGCCTTTGCGGTCCGCTCGGTCGTGGCGGTGAATGAACCGTCGCGTATCCGTCGCGCGTTCATTTTGGCGGCCGCCTGGTGGGCGCTGGCCGTCGCAGGTTTGGTGGTTTGCTTCTACGCGGCGATGGCGCGCTACCTCGGCGATTTTGCGCCGGCGTTCGCGTTGCTTGGCGTGTGCGGCGCGATGGCCGCGCTCCATCGCGTGGCAACTGCTCCTGCGTGGCGTCGCGTCCTGGCTGCCGGCTTAGTGGCGGGCGTTGTTGCGGTGACGGCATTCATCGTGTTCGCGGCGTCGGCCCAGATCTATGGCCGGTTGCGGGTGTTCAATCCCGTTCGCTATGCGGCATTGGCCCGCGTGGCCGATGCGCCGGTGCATGCGTTTGAAGCGCTCGCCGGTCAGCCCAAAGGCGCGCTCGAACTGCAGCTAAAGTTCGCCGCCGAGTTCACCCCTGGCCGCAGCGAAGAACTCGTTCGTACCGGCTGGGGAGAGGAGACCGATCGTGTGCTCGTCGAGTACCCGGATGCGGAGCATGTCCGCTTCGCTTACGAGCATGCAGGCGCACCCGTGATTCGCGGCGAGCCCGTGACAATCGATCGAGCGGCGCCGCATATCGTGACGATTGCGATGGGCTCGTTGTACCCGCCCACGAGTTGGCCGGGCTACGGGTCGTGGACCTCGGATCATATTGCGCGCTTGGTCCGGCGACTCGAGGTGAGGCTCGACGGCGCGCCGCTGCTCGAGCGCTACCAACGCTTTTACGGCAGCAGCAGCGGGGCGTTGGCAATCGGCGGCAAACGAACGCCGACGCCGTTTTCGGGCGCGATCCTCGGCATTCGCCGCGCGCCGGTGCAGCGGCCGGAGCTCCGCGGCGGCGATGCTGCGCGCGCGCAATTCCGCGCGCCGGCCGATGGGCAATGGCGCCTTGCGGTGCGTCTTCCCTCGCGCCCGGCGGGCACGCGGGAACCGCTGATCGTTTCCGGCGAGACCGGCCGGGGCGATTTTCTCGCCGTCGAGTTTCTCGCTGAGAACCGACTCCGACTGATGCTCGATCATTGGGGCAGCCGCGCGCAGTTCTCCGATGCCATCGAGTACGAACCGGACCATGACTATCGCCTCCAGATTAGCCATGTCGCCTATGGCACGGCCTCCGGGAGGGCGGCGAACAAGCCGAGTGAGCTGGTCGTGACGTTGGACGATCGAGTCGTGTGGCGCACGACGGCGATGCTCTATCTCGTCGCGCCGGAAGACGTGTTCGTCGGCTTCAATCCCATCGGCGGCTCCAGCTGCGCCGAGCGCTTCAGCGGCACCCTCGCTCCCGCCGACACTCATTGAGTGCGGGAATCGCTACCCCGCGCCACCCCCCGTCTCTCCACGTGTGAACGTGTCACCCAATGGGTGACATCCCCCTCGTGGAATGGTGTGGTGAACGTGTCACCTAATGCCTAGATTCCGAAGTTGGCGGAGAAAATTGCGTGCGCTGGGGCTGGTCAAGGGGG
>CBINOT010000366.1:0-2997 GCA_966252355.1 uncultured Opitutus sp.
TGCGATGTACCTCTATGCTTTGAGCCGCCCACCTCTCATTGTGAATGGAGAGCTGCGACAACTGCGCAAGGTGGAGGGAATGGCCGACGTGACGTCCTTGAATCTTTTGATTCCCGATATGTGGTCGCGCCTTTGGGCGAACGACCTGCTGCTGCGGAAGCCGCAATATTTCCTGACCCATACCTACGAAGGCCGCCTCAACACGCCTTTGCGCGGCGAATGGGATTTGCGGGGCGATATTCTCCACGTGGATATCGGTACTGACGCGACGCGCGAAATCACCGCGCACTATCGGCTAGTGGATACGCGTGCGCCCGGATTCGTGCGGCCCGCGCTGGAGGAAGGCTGGTACTCCGAAGAGCAATTACCCAACGGCGAGCGGTGGTGTTGGACGCAGGGCGACGCGACGGTGGCGATAGAAAACCCGCATGACCACCCGATCGGTCTTCGCGTCACACTCGACGGTCGGTGCAACGACGAGCGCGACGTTGGCCTCGCGTTGGCCGGGGAGAGGCCGACGACGTTCGTGCATCTCGGCAAAGACCGCGTGCGCGTCGCGTTTCCCTCGATCGCCGTCCCACCAGGTAAGTCGACGCTGTCACTGCAGAGTAAGCAGCCCGCTACTGTCCCCGCTGGCGACACGCGCCCGCTCGGCGTGTGCGTATTTCGGCTGATCTTCCGGGCCGAAACGCGGTGAGGTTGGCCTCCGTGGAGCGGGCCGCTCCCCGGCCGCTTCGGTCCATCCAGACAAGCGGACGAGGGGCGTCCGCACTCCAGTTCCCGATCTGGCATTACCCTCGCAACCGCGCTTTTTCGGATTGGCGCGAGCGGCGTCGCACCGCTTTGTTGAGCGACGATGACAGCCCCGCTGAATTTTCGACGCGCGTTTGCGGATAAGCGCGTCGTCGTAACCGGTGGGCTCGGGTTTATCGGTTCCAACTTGGCGCGGCGGCTCGTCCAACTGGGCGCGCGCGTGACCGTCGTCGACAACTTGATGCCGGAATACGGCGGCAATCGTCGCAATCTCGTCGGGCTCGGTCGCCGAGTGAAAGTGCATATCGCCGATGTGCGCGACTGGCCGCGGTTGCCGCGACTCTTGGCGGGGCAGGATTTTCTTTTCAATCTCGCCGGTCAAACGAGTCACATGGACTCGATGACCGATCCGCAAACCGACCTGGACATCAACTGCCGCGCGCAGCTTGCGATCCTCGAGGCGTGCCGGCTGCACAATCCCGCAGTGCGAATCGTCTTTGCCAGCACGCGGCAAATCTACGGCCGTCCCGATTATTTGCCGGTCGACGAGGCGCATCCGCTGCGGCCGGTCGACGTGAATGGCATCAACAAACTCGCGGGTGAATCGTTCCATCTGCTGTACTCTCGCGTGCACGGCATCCGTGCCACGGCGCTGCGATTGACGAATACCATCGGCCCGCGCATGCGGATTAAAGACGCCCGGCAAACCTTCGTCGGCGTTTGGATTCGCCGCCTGCTGCAAGACGAACCGATCGAAGTGTGGGGCGGCGAACAGTTGCGCGATTTTACGTACGTCGACGATGCGGTAGACGCGTTTCTGCTCGCGGCGATCACGCCGAAAGCCGAAGGGCAGGTTTTCAATCTTGGCGGTCCGCCCCCAATTACGCTGGAAAATCTGGCGGCCTTGTTGGTGACGATTGCGGGCGGCGGCTGTTATGTCGTGCGCGCGTTTCCGGCCGATCGAAAGAAAATCGATATCGGAGATTACTACGCGAACGACCGATCGATTCGCCGTACGCTCGGCTGGAAGCCCCGAACCGATCTTCGCACCGCGTTGGCGCGAACCGTCGCATACTACCGGCGCGAATTGAAACATTACGTTTGAAACGGTGAGCCGCTGACCCCGGGACACAAAGCGCTCCAGCGGCTTTCGGCCCAAAACCGGCGACCGAGAGCGGGTGTTTCTGCCTTCCCGTCTTTCACTCGTTCCGCCATTGGTGTGTCCGATGTCTCGTCCCGCCCTCAGCTTTGTCATCCCGCTGTATTGCAGCGCCGATACGATCGGTGACGTGGTGCGGGAGATTGCCGGTTTTACGATCGAGGGCGGACACGAAATCGTGTTGGTGAACGATGGCAGCACGGACCAGACGAGCACGATCTGCCGCGAACTCATCCGCAACGCCAAGGTGCCGATCTCGCTCATCGAGCACGCGCGCAATTACGGCGAACACAACGCCGTATTGACCGGCTGGCGGCACGCCCGCGGAGACTATATCGTCAATCTCGACGACGATGGCCAAAATCCGCCCGCCGAAGCGGTACGACTCTGGGAACACGCCAAGGCGAACGGCCTCGACGTCGTGTTTGGCCACTACGAGGAAAAGCAGCATGCCGGTTGGCGCAATCTGGGAAGTTGGTTCACGAACCGAGTCACCGATTGGGCCTTGGACAAGCCGCGGGGTTTTTATCTTTCCAGCTTTCGCTGCGTGAGCGCATTCGTGGCGCAACAAGTCGTCGGCTACGCTGGGCCTTATCCATACGTCGACGGGCTATTGTTGCAGGTAACGCAGCGCATCGGCTCGATCACGGTGCGACACGAAGCGCGTCACGCCGGCGCCAGCACGTATACGTTCCGCCGGCTGGTACGGCTCTGGATGAGCGCCTGGATCAACTTCTCGGTGCTGCCGCTGCGCGTCGCGACCGTTTTGGGTCTCATGGTCGCCGTAATTGGGATCGTGGCGCTCGGGGTCGTGGCCTGGCTGTGGTGGAATGATCGCGGTCCGAGCTACGGCTGGGGCTGGCTGATGGCCGGCTTGCTCATCTTTTCCGGCGCGCAGCTTCTCCTCCTGGGCGTGATTGGCGAATACATCGGCCGCATGTTCCTCGCGGTGAATCAGCGTCCGCAGTCGGTCGTGCGGGAAGTCGTGCGGTCTGCCGAGTAGCCTGCGGGTCGGTGGCGGCGCTGGAAGCGCTGCCATGCGAGGCGAATCCACGGCGTAAAAAGCCTTGTTACGACGGGACAGT
>CBINOT010000367.1:0-2935 GCA_966252355.1 uncultured Opitutus sp.
GACAGGGATCGAGCTTTGCCCAGCACCCGCCAGGTCCACGGGTGTACGGTCACCGTGGATCCAGCTGGTGCGGAGCAAAGCCGTCCGAGATCACTCGCTTCGTCGTGCGCATTCATCAGCTTCTCAACGTGCGCGATGACGGTGAACGCGCGCTCGACTGCCTGGGCCGACGCGATGCCTGCCGGAGCCGTTATTTCGACGAAAGTGCCGAGCAGCGGACGTGCCCGACGAATGTCAGTGGAGCGGCTTGAGCGCGATTTCATAGGTTTCCAGCAAGCGCTTCACGCCGTCCGTCACATGCCGGCACGAAAGCGTCGCGCCGGTGATGTTCTTAATATCCGCGTCGAGTTTCAACGGAGCCGCCGCTGTCTTGCCCACGAATTGCCGACGCCATTTTTCGTCGCGGATTTCACCTCCGTATGTCTCTCGGTACTCCATGATTTCCACAGCCCGAACTGCGCCGGCTCCCGTTAACGCGACCGCGTACGTGATGTCCTCATGTTTACCGAGCACCTGATCAATGAGCATCCAACCGCCGTCCGAACTGCGCCATGCGCGCAGGTCGGGGTCGCGAACGCGAACCCCGGAAGCCTTCTGGATCGCCGCGCGCTGAGCTGGGGTAAGCGTGATCGTTACTCGCTCCAGCTTTTGACCGGGAAAGAGCGCAGACTGAGTCCCCGCCACATCCAGATACGTCGTGGCGTAGCCGGAAGTGGACGTAGCAAGAGCGGCAACCGCGGTGGGAACGATGGTCCAGTGGGAACGCAAATCAGAAGTTAAATCCGAGCTTCAGCCGATACTCGTTCTTTTCGTTCTCGTCCAGTTGCAGACCGTGCCGAGTTGCGGGCCAGCCGGTCACTTGGGGCATCCACGTCAGCGTGAACCACCACTGCTTGGCTCCGTAGTGGATCGTCGGCCCCAAAAACGCGGCATAGTGCTCCCAGTGCTGAACCTGCAAAGGGTCGAATTTCGTCGTCCACCGGTTCTCGAGCCCCACGTACCAACCCGGCGCCACGCGATAGCTGAGCCCGTGCGAGAACTCTGCTCCCAGTTCGTGGTGAGTTTCGCCCTCCGCGCGTTCGATTTCCGGCTCGGCGGTGAAGTTCGCGATGTAGATGAGCGAGTCTTCCCGAAAATTTTTCTGAAAGATCAATTTCGTCTCGAGCGCATACTCCCGGATCGATTCGCCGCTCGCGGGATGCCGTGTCGCGTACTCCGGCTCGACATAGACCGCCAACCCGTAGCCATCCTTGTAGGGGCTCGTGAAGGCGTACTTGAACGAAACACGTGTGCCCGTGAAGGCGGTAAGCTCACGGTCGTCTAGGCCCGGTACGTCTTTTATTTTGAAATGAGCCGCGGTCAGATAAAGCGATGCCTGCAGCCGATCGGTGAGCCCGAACTCGAATTCGGTGTAATAATCGGTCGCGCGAAACGTGCCGCTTTCGCGTCCATTGCGGTGGGTAATCCACTGGTATAGTTCCGTGTGTCCCTTGGGGAGAGTCTCGGAACCGTAACTGTAGCCGAGAAAATTTTCGTCGGCTCGCGCGGGTACGAATGCCACCCAGAGAGCGGCAAGGAATAGGATGCGGGTCGGCTTGCTCATATCGGCTCTACCATAATCAAGTTTCACGGCCCGCGCTTTCGGTGTCTTGCGATTTCTTATCGAACGCTTGCTATCGCCCCGTCGAACTCGGCGCGAACCTCGCTACGTTTTCAGTCCCGAAAGCGTTTTCAGAGGGTACAACCCCGGACAGCAGCCGAAGGCATCGTGAAATGCCGCGCTGAAGTGACTCGGGGTCGAGTAGCCGACAGCCAGCGCAACTTCGGTCACGTTCATCTCGCCTTTACGCAGCAATTCCGCGGCGCGAACGAGTCGCAGCCGGCGCAGATACTGAAAAATTCCGCAGCCCATCTCCTGCGAAAATATCCGGCTAAGGTGAAATTGACTGCAGCCAACCCGACGCCCGATCTCCTCCAGCGTTGGTGGGGAGGCAAGATTCTCGTTCAGGAGCGCAATCACGCGCTGCGTTCGTTCCCGCGACAAGCGTTTGTAGCGATGACAGAACAGCTCGTCGGAAGCGGTTGGCGCGTAGAGGAGCGTAGCCGCAATCTCGAGCGCCTTGGCTTGATACCACAACGGTCGCGCAGCTTCGATCACCGGTGGCTTGCGAAGGCTGAAAGCCAGCTGTTGCTGCTCCGGCGTAAGCGTAAAAGCATCGGAGACGATCGAAACGGCCCGCCCGCGAAGGAGATTTTGTACGCGCGGGTTTAGGCTGTCGGCATTCGCGTCTAGATGCCTCGCAAGAAAGTCGGACGAAAATGAAATCGTGTAGAATTGATGCCGTTCCTGAGCACACCTTCGCGCGCGTAAGCGCGGCGTCCGCTGATGGTAAAACCCGGCGCTGTGCGGCATGAGTTCCAATCGGCGAGATCCGGCGGAGATTTCCGCAGTACCTGTGAGATTGAGGCAAATCTCAAGCGTGTTGGGACGGAAGCTCTCCGCCCAATTCATTTCCTCGTCCGCAGTAAAGTCGTGCCACGCGACGGCAAAACCAAGCTGCCGGCCAAAGGCGTGCAGTGGCTGGCCGGTTTGGTTCGAAATAGGAATGCACGACGAGAAGGGCATCGGGCGATGTTCCCTGACTGAACGTATCCTGGCAACCACAGGACAGCGCATTTCTTGTCATTGGTCGCGCATCTCTTGATCGGCACCGTCGCCGAGCCATCGCAGCCGGATTTGACCCGCCGTTCTGTGGTGCCACCTTGCGGCGGCGTGAGGGACGCATCCGGTCCGCGGAAAGGGTTGAAGCCCATCCTCTCGAACTTGTTTGGTGCGAAACACCTTTCGCCCGAAAATGCGGACACCGGGCACCAGAAAGGATTTCGCTGTGCAGTTACCTGAACGTCCCAACCTCCGCCATCTCCGCGATCAGGC
>CBINOT010000368.1:0-2930 GCA_966252355.1 uncultured Opitutus sp.
ATTGGATGCCGGAAATGCTCGGTGACGTAATCGCCGTCGCCCACACCTTCGGTTACTTTGTACGGCACGAGAACGTCCGCGGACCAATCGAAATCGTAATCGATGTGGTAGCTGCGATATTCCTGTTTGGTTTGGCTAACGATCGTGGAGCTGGCTTCGCTATCTTTAACCTGAATCAGGTAAATATAAGTATCTGGCGGACCGTACTCCCCTGAACCGGGGAGAGGGTTGTTGCCTTGGTGCTGCACCAGGGTCTGGGTCGCCACCAACACTCGGGTGGCCGACTGGCCTACCTTATGCCAGTCTTCGACCGTCCAGGTATCTCCCATGCGCTCGTCGATAAACTGACCTTTGATCAAGGTCTCATATACATTGCCGCCCGTTACCGTTTTCGTGACCTTGATGGTGCGACTTGGAAACCCGTTAGGCGCCCACGCGACCTGTGTCTGTTCGAAGTGGTAACTCACAAACGCCGTCGTGGTACCCGGCGCACAAAACGCGAGGTCGTAGTTGCCATTGTCAGTCGTGTCGCGAGTCAGTCGTACAGTCGTCTGCGGCGTATCGAGCTGAAATTCATTGGTCCCAAGTGTCGTGCGGCTGATCTCCAAATGGTCCGGCGGCACAATTTCATCAGAGATGCTGTTGTAGGGTCGCAGCGGAATCCGCAAAGGCGGCAGCGCGTCGCCACCGGCTCCAGCACCCAGATTGAAAGTGAGGTAAGGCCCTTGCGGACTAACGGTCGCTGCTGGCGGGACCGGCGTGCCCCAGGTAATCGAGCCGGGTTGGCCGACGGGTTGACTATTGCCAGGGCCACGCGGCCCTTGCCGCACGAGCGTGAATTTCAGCATCTGCGCGCCGCCAGCGGCCGTATAGCTCGAACGTTCGACGCCCTCGATCATGGTCGCGAAGTTCGGCGGTGCCTTCACCGATACCCGAAATTCACTCACGTTCGTGGGCATAAAGGACAGAAACTGGGTCTGATCCAGTGGCATGTACACAAGCTTGGCCTCTGATTGCTGCGTCCCCGTGCCGGTTACCTCCACCGAGCTCTCGTCTGCGAAATCTTCAACCCTCAAGCTCGCGCTAGACGCTCCGGAGGCAGAGGTATAGCTCACCGTGAACTCGACATAGTTCGCCTGCGCATGGGCCAACACGACGAGGCCAAGTGTCGCGATCAATACAGCGCCCATGCGCCAGAAACGAGCCATCATGGGGAATGCAAACGAGGGGCTCATTGCGCACCTCCTTTCTTCGCATTTTTCTGTCGCACGGTTTCGAGTCGTTGCTTCGCCAAGGCATCGTTGGGATCGAGTTGCACGGCCGCCGTATAGTAGAGCTGCGCCCTATCGAGATCATGCAGCACCGTCTCGCAGAGTACTCCGAGAGCGCTGCTCAACTCCTCACGGCGCTTCACCGTCGCCGAGCTACGGCCGTTCGTCACCGAGGTGGCCGCGTCCAATGCTGCGGTCGCGGCTGCTTGCGCCGCCCGCGCGTGACCTTGGTTGTGCAAGGTGACACTCACTCCGATGAGATTTTGGATGAGGGCGGTCGTTTTGCCGTCTGGGCCCTCTTCGGCTTGCGCATTGGCCCGTACTTGGGCGATCGCCGCCGCAGTTTTGCCTTCAGTGAAGAGCTGGCACGCCGTCCGTTTGGCTTCGCTGGCGCGCGTTCTGACTTCCCTCGCCGAGGCGTCGGAAAGAACCGCCAGCGCGGCGATCAAGAAAATGACTCGTTTCATGGAAAAAGAAATTAAAGTTGAAGGATCGTTCGTGATCCCGACCTCATGGCCGGTGGATTTGGAGATCGATGGCGGCAGCGGCGCCGATCGTGATCGTCAGCGTCGCCGAACCGGTGCCGCCAGCGTTGCTCGCGGAGATGGTCGCGTTGTAAGTGCCAGCGGAGGCCGGAGTGCCGGAGACAAGCCCGGTGCTCGTATTGACAGATAGCCCAGCCGGCAGGCCGCTGACGCCGTAACTCGTCGGGCTATTGGTCGCCGTGATGTAGTAGTTGAACGAACTTCCGACCGTTCCACTCGCACTGGTAGCGCTCGTGATTGTCGGCGATGGCGGTGGTAGCGCACGATACGTTGCCGTCACGGTCGCGTTGCCTGCGCCTACCGTGAAGCTCGTCGAGGCGGAGCCCGCACTCCCGATCGTGCCGGGACCGGAAAGGCTCCAACCGTTGAATACTTGCCCGCTTGGAGGCGCGTTAGCCGTGATCGTTCGCGACGCTCCTTGCACTAGTCCGGATCCGCCGCCGGTTCCGTTCACGACCGTCAACGTGTAGGTCGGGGTTGAATTGACCGTTATCGTCGCGGTGGCCGTGTTCGAATCGTTGTGATTGCTGTCGCCCGGGCGATAAACGGTGACCGTGCGCGTGCCGGCCGTGTTGAAAGTCACGGTTTTCGATGAACCCGTGCCGCTGGCGTCCCCGCCCCATTGGTAAGCGGAGACATCGCCGCCCGAAGCAGTAAACGTTACCGACCCGCCGACCGAAACCGTCGTCGAAGACGGCGAGATGCTCACCGTCGACTGATCCGCCTTGTAGATCGTCCAGGTATATTGACCGTGGCCGGAGTAGGCGCCGGTGCCATCCGCATATGCCGTATACGTGCCAGCCTCACTGGTGGAGTACGTGCCGCTTGTATTATAAGTGGCCGACCCTGGGTTCGGGCTGACTGACACCGATTTCGTGCCGCCGTCATAGGTGTACGATCCGCCGGAGAAGCTGAAGCTGACCGAGCCATTCACCGTCAAGGTGTACGGCGTGAAGTTCAACTGCATGGGCCCCACGCTCGGGTCGGTGATATTCCCTTGGTGATTATAATCGGCGAGTTGGCCGACGTACAACGAGTAGGTTCCAGCTTCCCAGGGTTGCGGCGTCCACGGGCCAGTGATGAATCCCGTTGGGCCGGCTACGCAGAAAACCGC
>CBINOT010000369.1:0-2868 GCA_966252355.1 uncultured Opitutus sp.
AGGAAATCCGCCGCTCGGATAGCGGACGCAAGGATGTCTACTGGATGGCGGAGCACTACGCGGTCGATGGCAAGATCGACGGCGAAGTCTACGGCAACGGTATCGCGAATGACCGGGTATACAGCCCTGCGACGGGTCGCTTGACTTATGCTGCGGTCGACCTTTCGCGCTTGACGAGCGGCTACACGGTGCAGGACCTGACCTACACGTACGACGGCGTCGGAAACGTGCTGTCGCGCAACGACGGACCCAGTGGCCGCAGCGAAACCTTCGGTTACGACGGCCTCGATCGCCTGACCTCGCACACCATAAGCGGTGTCGGCACGGTGAACGTCGGCTACGACCAGACTGGCAACATCACGAATAAATCGGATGTTGGCGGGTATTCATATGGCGTGCGCCCCCATGCGGTGACGCAGGCCGGTCCGAATAGCTACGTTTACGACGCGAACGGCAACATGACGTCGGGTGCAGGTCGCACGATCGCCTGGACCTCGTTCAACCAAGCGCTGACGATCGCTCAGGGCGCGTATAATAGTACCTTCGCGTTCGATGCCGCGCACCAGCGCGTGAAGCAGACGAGCCACCTTGGCACGACGATCTATGTCGGCGCAATGTTCGAGCGCTTCACGAGCACGGTGAATGGAACGACGCTCGTGGAGAATAAGCACTACATCATTGGTCCTAGCGGCCGTGTGGCGGTGCACGTCGAACGCAGTGACGCTTCGATCGAGGACCGGTACTTCCATTCGGACGGGCTTGGCTCGATCACGGCCATCACGGACGAGTACGGCTTTGTGGTACAACGCTTCGCCTTCGATGCGTGGGGCAAGCGCCTCACCGTCAAGCTCGACGACTTGAGCACGTCGAACGCGAGTTCCACGAACAACAGCGGCTTTACCCGCGGCTTCACGGACCACGAACATCTCGATGACCTCGGCCTCATCCACATGAATGGGCGGGTCTACGATCCAGTGCTAGGGCGCTTCTTGTCGGCAGATCCGTTTGTTGGAGACGAATCGGATAGCCAGGAATATAACCGCTATTCCTACGTCTCGAACAATCCGCTCGGGAGCACCGATCCAACCGGTTTCCTAAAGCTGAAGGAGATTTTACCGGCGGTTATCGCAGTCGTCGTGACAGCTGTCGTCGTCGTGTGTACGGCAGGGACTGGAGCACCTGCGACAGCCAGCTTGTGGGCTCAACTTGGTTACGGACTGGCGCACGCGACTGCGGCCGAAATGGCTATGGCCGGCGCTGCCGGAGGATTTGCCTCTGGCTTTTCAGGAAGCCTGCTCAACGGGGGAAGTGTAGGAGATGCGTTCAGATCCGGCATAATCGGTGCGGCCGTCGGCGCGGCGACTGCCTGGGCCGCGCACGGTATCGGCAATTATTTCGACGAAGCGATGCAAGGCTCCGGCGTCTTTAGTGAGGAAGCGGCTAATTGGGGTGGTCGAACGCTCGCTCATGGAGTGATGGGTGGCTTGGCGTCCGAAGCACAAGGCGGTGAATTCCGGCACGGATTTTATGCTTCATCAGCATCGGCGGGTTTCATGCATTCCGGTGTCGGGCAGAGCATGATGGACAATGCCAATGTTGGTGTTCGCATCGCTACTGCCGCGACGATCGGTGGAACCGCATCGGTGCTTGGCGGTGGGAAATTTGCGAACGGCGCGGTGACAAGCGCTTTCCAGCAAATGTTTAATGCCGAGGCGCATCGCAGTTGGTGGGGCAGTGTAAGACGGTTCTTAGGTGGTGACTCCGACGGCGGTTTCCTTGGGACGAGCCTCACGCCAAAGGAGTTTTTTAGTTCGGCGGGCCAAGGAGCTAAATCGGGTTATTACGCTTGGGCAGATGGCCTCAATCCATTTGGCAACTTTTATGCCGACATGGGCTATTATGATACAAATGACGCCGCGCTCCAGTGGTCGCAGCGATTCGGGGGTGTGAGTGCCGCGGCGGGTAGTAGTCTCCTGGTGGTTGGCGGTGGCGGTATGTTGGCGGCGCGCGGCGGATTTCAGCTAAGTGGTCACGTTGCGAGACAGGTAGGTGCCAACGGAACTCGATACTGGTCCGAGACAGCTGTGCGACAGGCATTTGGTAGCGGTCGACCGTTATTGAACAGTGGACAAGGCATCAAAAACCTGCTGACTACCGCCAAATATCCTATCGGAAGAGGCGGAGAAGTCGTTCGTAATATTTTCACTAACAAGATCGTTCACTATCTGCCAAAGTGGTGATGCCAACAGTCACACGGAGAGAAAATCTACGTCACGTTCTGCGTGAATACGCAGACCAACGCGAAACAGTGTTTGGACTCCAGGCGCGCATATTGGATTTGATTAGATCGGGCCTTGATCAGGAACTATCGGAGTCGGAAAGGCGGCGCTTTTATCGCGAGTTTAGTCCGGTGATCGATATGTATGACCCAAAGCTTCAACCACGGCCGAGCACCGCTGGGAGGATCATGGATTTTCTTGGCAGTATTTTCGGCGGAGATCGCAGAGTAACTGAGGATGAAGTGCGCCAAAGTGTTGTTCGATTATTGAACTGGGTTTGAAGACCCAATCCGACGGTGGTCATGCGTGCTCTCGGCAGCGCGTTGCGGACGGACGGCTTAGGTGTTCGTGGAAGGGTCAAAGGGCGTGCGGTTTGAAATCGTGAGTCGTTTCGTCCCTTGCGCATATGAAAGGCCGAGCATTCCTTTTGATTCGTGGCGACGATGAGCAAACAGTCGAATCCCCGAGCCAGCTAACGACGGAGCTGACGGCGGCAACAGCCGCCTCCTCAGGCGTTGTGGCGTTGGAACTGCGAAAAGGGGAGCCGCCAAAGCGATGGGAAAAAGTCGTTTATCCTCTACTGGGCCTC
>CBINOT010000370.1:0-2748 GCA_966252355.1 uncultured Opitutus sp.
GCGAAGACGTCGTGAAACTCGCAGAGCTCGCGCGCCGTTACGCTAACCTGGATGGTGTCATCGTCGGCAAAGCGCTTTACGAAAAGCGCGTCGACTTGCCCGACCTGTTGACGCTCGCTTCGCGCTAAGCGCGTTTGCCCGAATGGCGCCGGCGCCGCTTGGGCGGCAACTTCGCCGGTGCCGGCCCGAGCTTCTCCGCGATCTCCTCGAGCGGGTAGGTGATGATCTCCGCCAAAGTCGGATGATACCACGGCGCACGCAGTAAGTCGAAAACCGTGGCTTTCATTGCGAGCGGGCCGCTGAAACAGTGAATCAGTTCGCCAGCATCCTTGCCGACGATTTCCGCACCCAGAATCCGGCCGGTCGTAGGCTCGGCGATCACTTTCACGTACCCGTACTTCGCCTCCATGAGGATCGATTTGCCATGATCGTCGAACGGGTAACTCGCGACAATGTGCGGTACGCCACGTGCCAGCAAATCGCGCTCGAGCTGACCGATCGTCGCGAGCTGAGGATCGGTGAACACGACGTTGAGTAGGAGCGAATAATCGACCGGCTTGAGGTTCTTGATTCCCGCAGCATGCCGCGCGGCGAGTTCGCCTTGCTGAATCGCGATGTGGACGATCTCTGCCGGCCCCGAGCAATCGCCCGCGGCGTAGATGTGTCCTGCACTCGTTTGCTGCCACTGATTGATAACGATTTGGCCGTTCGGGCGCGTGGCGACTCCGGCGGCGGGCAGGTTCAGTCCCGCTGTGTTGGGCTCTCGACCTAGCGCGTTGAACAGGTAGTCGGCTCGGCGTCGGACGCTCTTACCGTCGTGCACGAAGTTGACGACAACTTCGCGTCGATCACGCCTGACGTTTTCGAGCTGAGTACCGGCGAACAACTCGATCCCTTCGTCGACGAATGCCTGCTGCACGACGACTGACGCTGCCGCGGAGTGATCCCGCAAGATATTCGGACTTCGTTGCACCAGCGTAATGCGGCTCCCGATGCGGTTGAGAAACTGCGCGAGTTCGCACGCAACGATGCCTCCGCCGAGTACAATCACGCTGCGCGGCACGAAATCGAGATCGAGAACGTCGTCACTGGTCCAAAAAGGAACGTCTGCAAGGCCGGGGACGGGCGGGGCGCTTACCTTCGATCCCGTGCCAATAAGGAAGTGACGACTACGCACGGTTTCGCCCGTGGAGAGTTTCAACGTATGTGCGTCGAGAAATGTCGCATTGGCCCGCAGCAGATCGAATTTCCCACTCTCGAGCGCTTGGCGGCGATAGTCGGCGAATTCGGCGATGATCTTTTTTTTGCGCGCATGAATCGCCTTCATGTCAGCTCGCGCGGACGGAATTTTCAGTCCGAAAGTGGTGCCTTTCTGCGCGAGGTGGAGTACCTCCGCCATATAGAGCAGTGTCTTCGAAGGCATGCATCCGCGCAGAATACAGAGCCCCCCGAGGTCTCGGGAGCCATCCACGACCGCCACCTTCAACCCGAGCGACGCTGCGAGTCGCGCGCCATTAAACCCCGCGCTCCCTCCGCCGATGGCAATGAAGTCGTAGGTCTTCATCCGTTAGCGCCCTTTTCCAAAGAGCATGATGTGAATCGTCTTGAAAACGATCGTTGCATCGAGACGAAACGAAAAATGCCGGATGTAGTAGAGGTCGAATTCAAGCTTCCGCAACGTGTCGGCGACGCTAGCGCCATAAGGATAGTTCACCTGCGCCCAACCTGTGATGCCTGGTCGGACGAGGTGACGAAAATGATAACACGGGATCAGTGGCTCGTACTCACGGACGAGTTGGTCCCATTCCGCACGCGGCCCGATCATGCTCATGTCCCCGCGCAGGACGTTCCACAATTGCGGGACCTCGTCCAGACGCGTGCCGCGCAGGAGCCGCCCGACCTGCGTGATGCGGACATCGCCCGGCTGCGTGTATCGTGAGGTGTTGCCTGGCATCGTACGCATGGTACGCAGCTTGTAGGCGGTAAACGGTACGTGATTCTTTCCGATTCGGGTTTGCCGAAAGAGAACGCCACCACGGTCTTCGATAAAAATCGCCACGGCAGCCGGCACCACAAAGGGAGCAAAAATTACGAGACCAGCGCACGCGAGGAAGATATCAGCTGCTCGTTTCGCGCGTTCGAACACCGGTTCACGAGCGATTTGGAATCCTTCCTGGAAAAGCCAGGTTTGATTCAAGCGATACAACGGTATCTTCTGCCAATAAACTTCGTGAAAGAGTTCCAGTGTGAAGGTCGGAACCCCGCGGAAATAGAGCTCGATAAGCCGCTGCGAAATGTCCGGCTCCAGCTCACGCGAAGTCTCGCGCAGCACGACTGCTTCGACCTTGATGCGCCCTTGCTGCACGTCATCGAGCACATCGGAGAAGTAAGCGGTGCTCGCCGACTCCAAGGGCTCGTGAGGCTCAGCCTGGTCAGGAGCGGCGTAAATGACAGCTTGGCTTATTCCCATCTTCGCGCATTCGTCCCGGAACGCTTCGCTACTGGTGAGATCGCCGACGAACACGATCGTGCGTGCGTCGGCCGCAGCGGCGGCCCGTAAATAAAACAGGCGCCGGTATCCCAGGGTCATTGGGATCAATGCAAGGAAACTGACTGCAATAACGAAGCGGCTGGATTGCAGTTCGTAGCCCACGGGCAGGAATACGAACGTGACTAGCAGGGTAGCGACCATTGCGCCGATTGTCGCGATGGCATGCTGGCTCGCGTAATCTACGCTTAGCATGTCCG
>CBINOT010000371.1:0-2652 GCA_966252355.1 uncultured Opitutus sp.
CAGACCGTGGCGACGACCAAACCGGGCTCGATTCCCGCGGCATGGCGTTGGCGAAACCAGGCCAGCTCCCGAGCTTTTGCTCCTACCGTTTCTCGCCCAGGAACGGCACGGCATGCTCGTCCGCGCGACCCTGGAATCGGCAACTGCTCCGGGCCGAAGTGAGCCCTTTCAAGGCACGATTATGGCAATAGCTACCGGCCGGTCGCAGCCCGGTTCGACTGCGCATCATCCCCTCGCCTGTCATCCTGAGCACCGCGAAGGATCCAAGCATTCTGCCGCTGCCGTTTCACGCCGCTCGTCGTTGTCCCGCGACCGACAGCCCACGAAACGCTTGCCGGCGCGGCGCTCGAGTTCGACATGCATTTCGGCAGCCGCCATGAAACCTCAACGTGCAATCTTCACCCTGGTTCGGGATCATCCTTTTGTCCGCATTGACGATTTCGCCGGGCGCGGTCGGCGCTGCGTTCGCCGCGGACTTCGGTTCCGCCCTCCCTCGCCGCACTCCGGCGGCGCTGGGCGTGGCACCGGTGGCGATCGAACGCTTCGTCGCGGAAATCGCGAGTCCGCGCATCGGCGGGATCCATAGCTTCATGCTGGTGCGCCACGGCTGCGTGGTGGCCGAGCGCTGGTGGGCGCCGGGTGCGCCAGACGCACCGCACGTGCTCAACTCGCTGACCAAAAGTTTCGTCGCCACCGCAGTGGGACTGGCCATCGCCGAGGGCAAAATGAAACTCGATGATCCCATCTTGAAATTCTTCCCCGGGCAGGCGCTCGCCCGGCCCGAAGCCGCGTTGTCGACTCTCAGCGTGCGCGACCTCCTGCGCATGGCGACCGGACATGTCGCAAAAAAATCCGACGCCTTGCTTGCCGAGGGAGTTCCGGCGGATTTCGCGAAGCGGTTCCTCGCCCTCCCCTTTGCCGGCCGGCCCGGCGAAATTTTTCACTACGAGCCCGCCGCGAGCCATCTGCTTTCCATGATCGTCCAGCAAGTGAGCGGCCAGACGACCCAGGAATACCTGCAGTCCCGGCTCTTCGATCCGTTGGGCATCGCCCCTCCTCGGTGGGACAAAAGCCCCGAAGGACACACCGTGGGCAGTTTCGGATTATATTTGCACACGGAAGATATTGCGAAGTTCGGCCAGCTTTACCTCCAAAAAGGCCGTTGGGGCGAACGCCAAGTGCTGCCGTCGACGTGGGTGGAAGCGGCAACCTCGAAACAGATCGAAAACCCCAAGTCCCGGGGCGATGCCGATTGGACCCAAGGCTACGGGTACCAATTTTGGCGATGCCGACACGATTTCTACCGGGCCGATGGCGCGCGCGGGCAATTCTGCATCGTGATGCCGCAATACGACGCCGTGGTCGTCCTCACCGCCGACACCCCGCACATGAAGCAACTCATGGAAGCCGTGTGGGACCTACTGCTCCCGGGTTTGGATAATCCGTAATCCGTAAACCCGCGGCCGACGGGCCGCCTCTGGCGGGAAACTCGGATCCTCCGCGGCGCCATAACGGGTCGGGTTTTTGCCACGCGCCCCAAATGGCCGTTTCCTAGAGGTAATTGAAATACTTAAAACCTGACCCGTTTCTGCTGATTCCACTGAGTAGCGGGTAGCGAGCATGTCCCACGCCCTCTCGCCTGTCATCCTGAGCGCAGCGAAGGATCCATGCCTTCTGCCGCGGCCGTCTTCACGTCGCTCGTCCTTGGTCCCTCGACCGAAAGCCCACGAAACACACCAAATGCACGAAATATTGAGAGCTGAGACCAGCCGAACCAATTCGGCCCACGGAAACACGGAACGCTTCGACGCGGCATCCATGCTCGACCTGGGCAACAGTACAATACGTGACACCGTCGCATCGCCCCAATTCGCATTTCATCCCGTCCCCTGGGGTATTTTTCTGCTTCATGCCGTCGCGTTGCCCTCGTCATTCCGAGTCCACGAACCGCAGTTGTCCGAAACGCGCGGGAGCATGTGGATTGGGCGTGTCTCTCTTCGGGTCTGACCAAACCGAAAGCCGGCGGCTGGGTTCGGAGCCGTCCCAGCGGGCGAAATTCACCCGCCACATCGTGCCGGCGCGCACGGGCGCCTGGTCCCATTGGTCGACGAAGTTGGCGATCGGAATCGCGAATTCCACGGTCCAGCACTTGTTCTTCGCTTCCGCTTGGCCTGCCGCCTTCGCACGACTGGCCGCGAGTTTTACATCCTTCAGATCGTAGTTCGGGTACAATTTCTGCGGATGGACGAACAGGTAATCGTAAAGCACGCCGGCCGCATTGATTTCGAGGCCAACGTACTCGGTGCGATTGGGGAACGGGTTGAAAAACACCTCGACCGCATCGTCTTTATAGGTGGGAGCGTCACGCTCGGTTTCCCGTGTCACGATGACGTCGTCGTCGCACTCGAACGCGCCGTAGATGTTCTGGTCGTCCCACAGCAGGCGGACGCGCGTGGCGTTGCGCGGTCCCGTCTGTTCGGCCCAAGGGAAACCGAGCGTGATGACCGTGGCCTTGCTCCAGGCCGGATCGCTCAAATCGCCATCGATCGTGGGGGCGTGCGCCGCCCGGCCCACTTCGAAATACCGGGTGGGGGCCGGAAAGGGTCTGGCGGCAAAGAACGGGCCGCGCCAGAGCGCGCCCAGGAGCTCGCG
>CBINOT010000372.1:0-2649 GCA_966252355.1 uncultured Opitutus sp.
TGGAGCGGTCGGGCAAACTCCAATATCCGAAGACCCGTTGCTGATGGTAGTGCTCGGGCGAGCAGACGAGCAGCGGCGGCGCCGCGGCAGCTTCGGCCATGGCGACGAGTTGCTCGTTGGCCGGAATGGCGCCCAACACCCACAGCGTAAGATCATGCGTATTCGCGATGCCGAGCGGGGTGCCCCAACCGGGTTTCCAATCCTCGTAATTTACGGCGAGCCCGTGCGGAATCTCATCGTAGCGGCGCAAGTCCATCGCTGGGGCTTCGGGTGACCAAAGCCACACGCGAAACTCGGCCGCGGCCTCCGCGCCATGCGTGATCTCGAAGGACGCTGGCGCTTTCTGCCAGAAATCCTTCACGCCGAGGGCGAGCGCGCCCGTGACGTCGCCGACGAGCGCAAAACCGCGTGAGCGATGACCGTCGGTCACGTGGAGCCACGATGCGTCGGCCGTCGTGCGCTTGAAAATCGACCAGCCGTTCGGATCGAGCTGGGTCAACTTGGCGTCGGCCCAAATCGGCACGCTAAGCAAGGCACTTTGGCCCCGGGCATCGAGCTGCGCGAGATTGGGAATGCGCTGGCCAGCGAGATTCTCGTCGTAGAGATCCGTGACGCCTTGCCCCGTCTGCGCCCGATAACCCGGTACCATGCGAACCGGTTGGGCCCACATGCCGGAGCCGAGTTCGCCCGCGAAGCGCAGGTGCCGGTTTTGCAGCTCTTCGCGGAACGGGATCGAAAAGACCAAGCCGAGCCCGCGAATGAAATCCTGGTGAGGATCGCCGTCGTACACGATCGAGTGCGTGAGGCGAATCGCGGGCGATCCGGCGAAAAACTCGAGGCGTACGGTGAAGGGCAGCCACGTTCGATCGCCGCCGGTTGCGCGGTGGCGTCCGGTGAACTTGACGATCGCGCGCACCGGTCCCGCTTGTTCGATCGCCGCGGTTTCGATTTCGCCGAGAAACTCTTGGTCACGGGTCGCGCCGTCCGCACGGTGCGAACGATCTTCGCGTCGGACGACCAAGCGTCCCGCTTGCGCGACGATGCGTTCGCCAATCTTAAGCGACTGGATCAGATCGGTGCCGTGTTTCGCCAGCCGCGCCACATAGGTCCCGGTGTCGATTTCGATGGCATCGCCTGCATCCGAAGCGTGCAGCGGCGAGGCGAGTGCCGCAGGTGCGCCGACGGCAAGTTGCAACGGTCCTTTCAGTTCGCTCGTCGCGGCGACCGCTTGTGCCGACCATTTGACCGAGCCGTCGGGCCAGAAGGCGAGCGGCCAGGTTTGCAGCGGGACGGACTTACCGTCCGCCGTCGTCAGCGCGAGGGTGTCGGATTTCTGTAGTTGGCCGGGAGCCCATGGCACGCCCCAGGTCACACCGTCGCTGGCGCTGGGCGGAGCGCCCTCGAGCCACTGGAGTGAAACCGGCTCGGCGGCGAAGGTGCTGAGCGGCAGCGCGAGAAGGGCGAGGAGAAATTTGTGCATACTGAAATGACAGGTAAAAAGGTGGCCGGGTGCGGAACGTTATTTTTTTGGCTCCACCACCACGATGTGAGGCGCGGGTGGAAGCGGCGCGGCTTCGTCGAGGTAGAAGCTCGGATGCGGCGGTTGATTGTACGCGACGTTCTGCCACGCGACCGCGAGACGATACTGCGGATCGTGCATCAGGGTGAACAGGCGATGCGGCGTCGGGAGCGTCGTCGTGTAGATGCGCAGCTCTTTGCTATCGAGCGTTCGCCACACGACTTCTTCGCGCCAATCGCCAAACAGGTCCGCGCATAAAGCCGGCGTCGCTTTAGTCCCGTTATTGGACGAGCAGTTTTGCGCCACCAGCAGCGTCGTTTCGGTGCCGGTTTCCCAGTTCCACTTGGCGATGTAGTTTCGATCGAGCAATTCCTGGAGGAAATCGCCGTCCCAATAGACGGCGAAGTTGCACGAACGCGGGCCGCGATCGGAGATCTTGTTGCCATGCGCATCGAGCATGCCGACGCGCTCCATGCGCGCGCCCCGCGCCCACGATTCGGCACCAGGATAACGGGGATCGACATTGAAGGCGACGCCGCGGCCCGGGCCTTCGCCGGCGTCGCCGCCGCTCGTCGCGGCTTCGATCGATGGAATGGTAAAGATCGGTTTGCCCGTTTTCGCGTCGCGCATCGACATGCCCTGCTTGTCGAAGCGTTCTTGAATATCGAAGACCTCCAGCCCCGGGTTGTCGGGCACGAGATCCGAAACGTGCATCGCGTCTCCGTGGCCCCAGCCGGTGGAGTAGAGCGGTTTTCCGTCGTCGTCGACGACCATGGCGCCGTACACGATCTCGTCGCGACCGTCGCCGTCGACATCGGCGACGCTGATGTTGTGGTTGCCCTGTCCGCGATAGAGGTTCGTGCGATCGGGCGGGCCGAGCTTGTCGCTGTCGAAGAACCACCGTTGCGTAAGTTTGCCGTCGCGCCAATCCCACGCGACGAGCGTGCTCCGCGTGTAATAACCGCGGCACATCACGACGCTTGGATGCACGCCGTCGAGGTAGGCGATGCAGGCCAGATACCGATCGGAACGGTTGCCGCTCGCGTCGCCCCAGACGTCGGCGAGCGATTGCGCCTTATATTCGGTGGTGTCGTCGGTGCGCGCGGGAATGTAATCGGTCGTCGCGAGGG
>CBINOT010000373.1:0-2616 GCA_966252355.1 uncultured Opitutus sp.
CTCGGTCGTCAACCCGCCGCGGCAGCTGCTCTGGCGCACGCGCATGACGGTGAGCTCGGATGGCGTCGCGCAGGTCGATGCGATTCCCACGATGATCACGGCTGCGAGCCCGTATTTCGGCAAGGACATGCCGGAACCGGAAATCCTTTCCAAACGGAGCGTGCGCGAAGGAACGGTCGAGGTGGGCACCCCAACGGTCGTCGAGCCGACGAATCAATCGCCCGCCAAATCCGCGCCAACGCGGTAGTGCTGGTGCTTCGTCGCCGCTGGCGATCGCGAGCAGCCGCACCTGGGTCTCGGCATCGACTCGCCGATGTTTTTGCGATGCGGAACGCCTCGTCCACCGGCGAGATGCCCTGGTACTTTTCGATCGCGCGCGTGCCTGCAAAAGCAGTTTGCGCGGCGCGGCAACACCTGTCTCGCTGAGCAGCTTTTGCTCAGCTCCCGCTGTGTTTTCCAACATGTCAAACGCTCCTACCAACGCTTCCGCCGCGAACGAAAACGACGAACAGCTGATCGCCTATCTCAATCTGAAGCTGCGAGAGATTGGGCAGCCGGCCTTGGGGATGGCACCGGCGGAGGGACTGGCGCCATTGGTCGATCATTTCTTGGCGCTGAGCCGGGAAAAGGATCGCGCGCTCGCGCGCCATCTCTGCCCGATCGACCAGCGGATCCAAAACTTTCTCGCCAAACACCTCGAAGCCCATGGCGAGGTTCCACGGCTGCCGGGGACCACACTCGTCCTCGATCGTCCGGGTCTCGCGCGCGTCCTTTCGTTGCCGCCCGAATCCGACCGGCATCAGAGCGACATCCTCTCGTCCTTTCGCGTGCGCCAGGGCGTGTTGCACAATCCGCGCGCCGATCGCCGCACGACGCAAGGCACGTTTCACATCGCGGAGCTGGGCCTCCCCGTGCCCGACGAGAAAAAGGCCGTGCCCGTCGCGGTGTTTGGCCGGCTCTTGCGGCACGCGCTGAACCCGCCGTCGGAGTTGCTCCGCCTGCCATTCGGCGCCAATGCCGCCAAACCGGCGGAGTGCTTCGCTTCGCTGCACCTGCGGCCGGTCGTATGCCCCGACGTCCCCGGCTTCACGCCGCAACGCGCGATGGAGACGCGTTTCTTCGTCCCCGGTTCGCTCGTGGCCAACCTCGATTTCGTCGAACGCATTTTCGGCAACGCCGGCGATCCGCATCTCCCGGAAAACGACGCCGCCCTCGATCCGGCGCACTGGTCCGGCCACACCGGTTGCGTCATCGTGGCGACGCACCTCACGCGGCTCACCAAGCGCGAGCTCGGCTTGCCCAAATGGGAGGACGCGACCGAGCGTCAACGCCGCGACAAGATGTGCTGGAAGAACGCCGACGAGCTCTACAACGACGGCACCGCCTTCAAGCTCAGCGCCCGCGACACGAGCGGCGTGATGCTGACGATCATCGCGGATAATTATTTCGGGTACTGCAAAAAGGAGGTGAAGACGCAGCTGAGCTTCTCCGCGAATCTGCTTGGCCGCTGCGAAGAAGAGCACGCCGGCGGCGCGATCGTATTTCCGAGCTACGATCTCGGCGAAGACTTCGAGCTCAGCACGCACCTCGCGATCGTCGATCACACGTTCGCCGAAGTCGTCGCCCCGCTGGGCGACCGCATCGAAGTGCAGCCCGGCGGCTGGGCGGTGGACCGCACGTACCGCGATATTTGTTACGTGCCGCAAGACTCGTCCTTCGATCTCCGGGAGCAGACGATCACCTGGCACGCCGGCACCGGCACGCACAGCATCAAGCTGCTGCCGCGCCACACCTACGTCCTGCCGTCCGGCTATAAAATCGAGATGGTGAAACCCGACGAGGGCCGGCGCTGGCGGCTCCGCGGCACGACGGCCGAGGGCATCTTATGCCACAAGCCGTGCACCGTCTCCGGCGGCGGCAAATCCGAAATCTCCAAATCGATCGCCGATGCGATGTTCATCGGGCCGAACTTCATCAGCCATCTCACCGAGGATTTCGCGCTCGTCGACCGGATCCTGCGCCACGAATACGGCATGCGGTTCCGCGATGCCGCGCGCAACAAGCCGAAAGGACGGCCATTGCTCAGCCTCGACCGGTCGCTCGGCTCGGTGGTCAAATTGCTGAGCCGCAGCCCCGACTACACCGACGAGTACAATGCGTGGCTCGACACGATTCCGCACTACATCCGCGACCTCGTCTTGCTCATCAAGCGCTACTACAAACCCGAGTGGGGCGACGATTGGCGGAAACACTTCAGCGTCGACACGATCAACGGGCTGCCGGGCAACGAAATCAAATATCACCGGCAGAAAGTGCTCACGCATTACCTCCGCGTCGGCTACACGCCGGACGGCGGCTGGCGCACGTTCAGCCTGCGCAAGGACTTCTTCCCGGCGGTGAAAATTCAGGCCGAAGACGACATCACGGCCTCGGTCGTCGTGCCCGCCGCCGCCGCGAAGGGCACGCCGGCGTGGGCGAAGGCCACGTCGCTGAAGTTCGTGCACAACTGCGAATTCTCGCTGTTCCAACGGCCCGACGAAGCCATCCATCGCGGCTACGACAAGCGGACGGAGCGGGATTTTTCACGGCCCGGCAATTTCTTCTCGAACTACGAGC
>CBINOT010000374.1:0-2383 GCA_966252355.1 uncultured Opitutus sp.
GGTGCACGTCTCGGCGGTCGGCCGGCCGGTGTTCGCCGCCGACGGCGGAATCGCCCGCATGATCGGCGTCGTGCAAGATATCACCACCCGCAAACAGGCCGAGTTCCACCTGCGCACGCAGCGCGACGTGCTCGAGCAAATCGTGACCGGGGTGTCATTGCCCGAGATTCTCGAAGCGCTGACCAACTGGGTGACGGAATTCGCGGAGCGGAAGCTCATCGCGACTATTCTGCTGCTCAGCGAGGACGGCCGGCGTCTGCAGATCGGCGCGGGGCGCAAGGCGCCGGCGGCGTGGAGCAGCTATGTCGACGGCCAGGAAATCGGGCCGGCCGCGGGTTCTTGCGGCTCCGCCGCCTACCGCGGCGAAGCGGTGATGGTCGCGGATATCGCGGTCGATTCCCGGTGGACCAATTTTAAGACGGAAGCCTTGCGCCACGGGCTGCGCGCGTGCTGGTCCACGCCCATTCCCGGATCCGACGGCACCGTCCTGGGCACCTTCGCGATTTATTATCCCGAGCCCACCGAGCCGACCGAGCACGAGCGCGAAATCGTAGACGTCGTGACGCGCACCGCATCCATCGCGATCGAACGCAAGTGCGCCGAGGAAGCGTTGAAACAATCCCGCGCCCGGTTGCAGGAGCATGCGGAACTCCTGGAGCGGACCGTGGAGGAGCGCACCGGCAAGCTGCGGGAGACCATCGGCGAGCTGGAGGCATTTTCCTATAGCATCTCGCACGATATGCGCGCCCCTCTCCGCTCGATGTACGGTTACGCGGAGTTGGTCATCAAGGATTTTGGCCCGAAACTTCCGCCCGAGGGCATCCAGTATTTGCGACGGATCAGTAAAAATGCCGCCCGGTTGGAACTGCTCGTGCGCGACGTGCTGGCGTATAGCAAGGTCGCGAAGGCCGACATTGCGTTGACGACGGTGGATCTGGATGCATTTGTGCCCGGCTTGGTCGGACAGCTTCCCGAGTTGCAACAATCGGAACTCAAGGTGACGGTCCGCCATCCATTGCCCATCGTGCACGCCCATGAAGCGTATCTCTCGCAGATCTTCACGAACCTGGTCGGCAACTCGATCAAGTTCGTGCGGCCTGGCGTGCCGCCGGAAGTCGAGATTTCGGCCGTCGCCGCCGAACCGGGGTTTGCCCGGATCGAAGTCCGCGACAACGGCATTGGCATCGAGCCCGACCATTTTTCCCGCATTTTCGAAATCTTCGGCCGCGTTTATCCGGACAAGAAATACGAAGGCACCGGCATCGGTCTCTCGATCGTCAAGAAAGCCGTGCAACGCATGGGCGGGACGATCGGCGTCGAATCCACCCTAGGCGCCGGCGCCACCTTTTGGTTTACTCTCCAAACGAAATGAATTCGAACCTGATTCTCGTCGTTGAGGACAACGAGGACGACGCCTTCTTCATGCAGCGCGCGCTGCGCGAAGCCGGTATCGCCAATCCGATCCGGCTCGTCGAGGACGGCCGGCAGGCGATCGATTATCTGGACGGCTCGGGCGATTACGCCGACCGGACGGCCAATCCGCTGCCGATGGTGGTTTTTCTGGATCTGAAATTGCCGTTCAAATCCGGCCATGAGGTCCTCGAATGGATTCGTCGGCAGCCACAGTTTGCGAAGCTCATCGTGATCGTCCTCACGTCTTCGAACGAGCCCGTGGATCTGAATCGCGCCTATAAGAACGGCGCGAACTCCTATGTGGTAAAGCCCCCCACCCCCGAGCAGCTCACCGAGCTCGCAAAGTCGTTCGATCTTTGGTGGCTCAAGCAAAACTCCGTCGGCTCGTCGTGAGTCGACGAAATCGGTCCGCTCCGCGACCGCGTCTGATTTTTGGGTATCGACGCAGCTAAGCGTCTACCGCGTGGGGGCGGCACTTCCGCCGACCGAAAATTTCCGGATTTAATTCGGGAAAATTCCTATCTTTCCGCACTCGCCGTCGAAGCCATCGCGGACAGTTTGTCGGGGTCCACGCTTCGTCGCCCCAGTCCAGGCAATCTTCGCTTCAAAAACCCATGTCACATTGTCCCAATTGCGTCCATATTGGCGGGCGTTCGCTTGGCAAAGTCCGGCACATCTGCGCGTTTTTTCACACCAAAGAGGAAGAGCACCGCACCCTGCTCGGCTTCATTAAAGAAGGGATCGAGCAAAACGAGCGAGCGGCGCACTTCGTGTCGGCGGACGGCGTCGCCGATCACCGCAATCGGCTCCGCGCGAGCGGGGTGGATGTCGAAGGCGCGGAGCAGCGCGGCCAGCTCAAGGTCTCGACTTGGGACGACGCGTATCTAAAGGACGGCCATTTCGATCAGAACCGTCAGATCAAGTTGCTCGAGGGTGTGCTACAGGCGGGCCGCCAGGAAGGGTTCGCGCA
>CBINOT010000375.1:0-2321 GCA_966252355.1 uncultured Opitutus sp.
AACGGTCAGTCCTTAGACCGCAATTCAAGCTACAAGCTGGCCTCCGAGAGGCCGGCCGGCGCACGCTGTGGCGCGTCGTTTCGAACTAATCGCGCCGGCGGGGCGGCCTCTCGGAGGCCACCTACAACAAGCCTCCGCTTTGTTGTAGCGAGGCTCCTAGACCCCGGCTTTCGCCCCGGACTTGTTACTTGCCCGCCGCGCCTCGTGCGCCTCACACTCGCCAGCTTTGCATGGCTTACGACTGGTTGAAAGGTGTCGCCGATGAGTACGATGTGATCGTGATCGGCAGCGGTCTGGGCGGTCTGACGGGTGCCAACGTGCTCGCGAAGGCCGGCCACCGCGTGCTGCTGCTCGAGCATCACTATCAGTTTGGCGGCCTCGCCACATGGTTCACGCGCAAGGGCGGACACATCTTCGATATTTCGCTGCACGGTTTTCCCGTCGGAATGGTCAAGTCGTGCCGCAAGTATTGGACGAAGGAGATCGCGGACTCGATCGTGCAGCTGAAGGACATCCGGTTCGTCAACCCGCAGATGGATGTATGGACGACGTTCACCCGCGAAGACTACACGCGGGTCTTGGTCGAGCAATTTGGGCTCGAGCGTGGGCACGTGGAGACGTTCTACGACTATCTCCGCGGGATGAATTTTTACGACAACAACCCCGAGACGACGGGCGAGATGCTCGAACGCTTCTTCCCGGGGCGCGACGACGTGAAGCGTCTGCTGATGGAGCCGATCGCTTACGCCAATGGTTCGACGCTCGACGATCCGGCGATCACCTACGGCATCGTGTTCTCGAATTTTATGGGCTCGGGCGTGTATACGTTCCGCGGCGGCTCGGATCTTTTGATCGAGAAGATGGCCGACGAACTGCGCCGCAACGGTGTGGAGCTGCGCAAAAAAGTGCTCGTCGAACGCATTCTCGTCGAAGAGCGCGACGGCCGGAAAGTCGCCTGCGGCATCGTGGCCAAAGGCGGCCGCGTGATCCGGGCGAAGGCCGTCCTCTCGAACGCGAATATCAAGAATACGATCTTCCGCCTCGCGGGCGAAGAGAACTTTCCCGCCGATTACCTGAAGGCCGCGCGGGCGGTTCGGATCAATTCGAGCTCGTGCCAGGTGTACCTCGGCATTCGCAAGGGCGAGAGTATTCCGCATATCGGGGATTTGGTGTTTACCTCGGCGAATCCGAAGTTCAGCAGCCACGAATTAACGGCGTTTCGGACGACGAGCCGGACGTTCTCGGTGTACTATCCCGACACGCGCCCCGGCTCGGATCGCTACACCGTCGTGGTATCGTTGAACGGCCAATATGGCGATTGGGCGAAGTTGACCGACGACGAGTATGCGCGAGAAAAGCAACGGCTGATCGACGAGTCCGTGGAGGCGTTGGAGAAATTCATTCCCGGCGTCCGCGCGAAGATCGATTGGACGGAGGCCGCGACGCCGCGGACGATCGAGTATTACACCACGCATATGGCCGGAACATCGTTCGGCACCAAGTTCGAGGGGCTGAAAGTATCGATGGACCTGCCCGAGAAGTTGCCCGGCCTCTATCACGCCGGCTCGGTCGGCATCATCATGTCCGGCTGGCTCGGCACGATTAACTACGGCGTGATCGTTGCGAACAAGATCGACAAGCAGCTGTTCGAAGCGAAGCGGAGTGCGGCAAGTCGAGTTGCCCGCGAATGACGCGAATGGGCGCGACTAAGGGCAGTCCAATCATCGCGGCCAGTGATATTCGACCTCCTCGAGCCAGAGGTATCTCCTGTAAGATCCGCGTGCATTCGCGTGATTCGCGGGTAAACGGTATTTCATGATTCCTGTCACCGACCTCATTCCGCATCGTCCGCCATTTCTCTTTATCGACCGCATCGTGAGCGAGTCGCCGGAATCGTTGGTAGCGGAACGGACGTGGCGAGCGGACGAAGATTTCTATCGCGGTCACTATCCCGGTGCGCCGATCACGCCCGGCGTGTTGCTGTGTGAAGCGGTTTTTCAGGCTGCGGCGTGCTTCATGGCGTTGAAGGCGCGGGCCGCCGGCGCGAAGCCGGGCGAGGGCGTGCCGTTGATCGCGAAGATCGGCGATGTGCGTTTCCGCACACCGGTTTATCCGGGGGACACCATCTCGATCGAAGTGAAGCAAAAGGAGGCGATGGGCGGTTTCACCATGATGAGCGGCGCGATGAAAAAGACCGAGGGCACCCGCGTCATGAACGTCGATTTCGCGGTGGCATGGAGAACGCCCCAAGGCAGTAGCGAGTAGTGGGTAGCGAGTAGCGCGCAAGTCGACGGCCAACCCGGTTTTATACTCGCTACCCA
>CBINOT010000376.1:0-2207 GCA_966252355.1 uncultured Opitutus sp.
ATCGCCCGCCCAGGCACCTGTGGACTACGACCTGCGTTGGGGCGTGAAGATTCCCATGCGCGACAAGATCGAACTGAACGCGACGTTGTATCTACCAAAAACACCAGATGGTTCGCCGCCGAAGACACCGGTCATCTTTACGCTGACACCCTATATCTCCGATACTTACCATACGCGCGGTGCTTACTTCGCGTCCCATGGTTATGCGTTTGCGCTGGTGGACGTTCGCGGCCGTGGAAATTCTGGCGGCGAGTTCGAGCCATTCGCAAATGAACCCCGCGACGGACATGACGTGGTTGAATGGCTGGCGACACAACCATTCTGCAACGGCAAAGTCGCTATGTGGGGCGGTTCGTATGCTGGCTTCGATCAATGGGCAACGGCGAAGGAACTTCCACCGCATCTGGCCACGATTGTGCCGGTTGCCGCCGCTCATATCGGCCTCGACTTCCCGTTCCCCAACAACATCGGGATAACTTACGACATGCAATGGTTCACGCTCACGAGCGGACGAACCCCGCAAAATAATCTTTTCGCGGATCAAAAATTCTGGCGCACAAAATTCCTGAATGCTTACAAGAACCATCTCGCTTTCAAATCGCTTGATTCGTTCGTCGGAAACCCATCCGTCAATTTCCAGCGCGCCCTCAAACACCCCACCATGGACGCTTACTACGACGCGATGTTGCCTTCGCGTGAGCAGTTTCAAAAAATCGTGCAACCGATCCTGACAATTACAGGTCAATACGACGGCGATGAGCTGGGTGCGCTCACGTATTACCGGGACCACCTGGCAAATGCCTCCCCGGAAGCTCGCGCCAAACACTTTCTCATTATTGGGCCGTGGGACCATGCCGGCACGCGCACGCCTACAGATGAAGTGGCCGGAGTGAAATTTGGCCCGGGAGCGATGGTCGATTTGAACGATCTGCACCGCCAGTGGTACGACTGGACGATGAAAACCGGCCCGAAACCGGCCTTCCTTAAAAATCAGGTCGCGTATTATTTGCTGGCTCCCGGAAACTCTGGCGCGAATGGCGAATGGAAATATGCGGAGAGTTTTGAGGGACTTATCGCAAATCCGAAATCGTTCTATCTGCAAACGGGACCGGTGCCGGGAAATGGCACCTTTCAGTCGGGGTCATTGAATCCAATAAGGCCAAAAGAGGGCGTTCGCATGATTCCGCCAGGCAAATTCACTTATGATCCTCTCGATACAAGTCGCGGTGAAAACGTGGAGGGCACCGATCCGAAAGAAAAAACCGCTGCAATCGACCAGACATTCGCCTTGAGTATCGGCAAAGACGGCCTGGTTTATCACACCGATCCGCTAACAAACGAAACGCCGCTGATCGGCTGCCCGGCAGTAAATCTGTGGCTGTCCATCGATACGCCCGATGTCGACCTGGAATGTGACCTTTACGAAATCCAGCCCGATGGCACCAATATCACGCTCTGGAGTGACGTCCGCAGACTGCGTTACCGCGAATCTTTGCGTGAAGCGAAACTGGTGAAGCCTGGCGAAATTGTGCGCTGCGATTTTAACCCCGGATTATTTGTTGCTCGGCGGTTGATGAAAGGCAGCCGTCTGCGACTGATCGTCACGGCGGTTAATTCAATTTCGTACCAGAAAAACTATTGCTCGGGCGGAGTGGTGGCCGAAGAAACAGCGAAGGACGCGCATACTTGCAACGTGCAGGTATACCACGACGCCGAGCATCCGAGCACAATTCAACTCCCATTGCGATGATACGTTCCTCGCTACAAATCTTTTTAATCGCCGCAGTATTTTGCCTGTTTGCGCCGATCGCCCGAGGCGCTTCGGAAATCGTGATCGCAATTCGTTATTTGCAGGCGAAGGGAACAAGTCATTCGCATCTCTATTTATATCGCGAAGATGGAAAACTTTTGCGCCAGCTAACGAAGGACGACTCGGGGCAGGACTCCGCTCCCATATTTTCGGCCGATGGCGAAACGATCGTTTTCACGAGGGAAAAACCAAACAACGTGCGCGAATTTTGGAGCGTTAAGCCGCAAGGCGCAGATTTGAAAAAACTTGATGCAGCGCCCGATTGGTACGCGCAGGCCAAGAGCTCTTCCTATTTCACAAACGCTGAGCCACAAGAATCATCTTCTCCAGATGCAACAAGTTCGCCGACTGAGTCGGTATCGCCGACCGCCACTCCGGTTCCGACTTACAAATCGCC
>CBINOT010000377.1:0-2139 GCA_966252355.1 uncultured Opitutus sp.
CCGGCTCGCCGACCGACAACAGGCGGAAATCGTCACGCCCGCCGGCCGTGCCGGAATCCGGGACCTTGCCGGTGAACGTCAAGCCCGTTGGGTGGATGTCGGCGCCAACGGCCACCTGCTCGCCTCGCTGTCGGCGCTTCCGCTTTTGGATGGGCAACACGAACCGGGAGCGTTCTGGCTCGCGGCGATCGTGTGGGGCTTCGGCCCAACGGATGCCGAGAGCGAGGCTCCAGTCGGATGGTCCTGTGTCATCGAAGAGGATCGACTCGTTTTACTGCGCGAAGGAACGGTTTGGTGGACCGCCGACGGCACAGCCGTCGGACTCTCGAGCGAGCGGCGCCGCCGGGAACTCGAAATCGCGGGATAATTGCGAGCGCGGCGGTCGCGCTGCTCGCCCCGCCACATCGACCCGCTTCACCCTGGATTTGCTCATGAGCGTTGCGACTTCCTACGCGCCGGCGACGCACACCTTTGCGATCGGCGACGCCGAATTCCTGCTCGACGGCAAACCGTTCGTCATTCGTTGCGGCGAGATTCATTTCCCTCGGGTGCCGCGCGCGTATTGGCAGCAGCGGTTGCAGATGTGCCGTGCGCTCGGCTTGAACACGGTCTGCGTCTATTTGTTCTGGAACTTCCACGAATGGGACGAAGGCGTTTTCGACTGGTCCGGCCAAGCGGACGTCGTCGAGTTTTGCCGGCTCGCTCACGCCGAAGGACTGTGGGTCATCTTGCGACCGGGCCCGTACTCATGTGCCGAATGGGAAATGGGCGGACTGCCGTGGTGGTTGGTCAAACACGATGGCATCGAGCTCCGCTCGCGCGATCCGCGTTATCTCGGCCCGGCGACGCGTTATCTGCGCGAAGTCGCGCGGGTGCTCGGACCGCAGCAAATCACGCGAGGCGGTCCGCTGTTGATGGTGCAAGTCGAGAATGAATATGGGTCGTACGGCGAGGACCGCGAATATATGGGCGCGCTCCGCCAAACGCTCATCGACGGCGGGTTCGACGTGCCGCTCTTCGCCTGCAACCCGGCCAATGCCTTGCGCAACGGTTGGCGGGCGGACCTTTTTCAAGTGGTCAATTTCGGCGCGGGGGCCGCAAAGGAGGCATTCGCCGCTCTGCGTCAAGTGCAGCCTCAGGGCCCCCTGATGAACGGCGAATATTATCCGGCTTGGTTCGACGTTTGGGGCCGGCAGCATCGCACCGGAGATCCTGCTCCGATCGCTGCCGACCTCGAGTACATGCTGCGGCACCGTCACTCGTTCAGCATCTACATGGCGCATGGCGGCACGTCGTTCGGGCTATGGAGCGGCGCCGATCGGCCGTTTCTGCCGGACACATCGAGTTATGATTACGACGCGCCGATCAGCGAAGCGGGTTGGGTGACGCCCAAATTTCAGGCGATCCGCGACGTCTTCTCGCGGCATCTGCAGCCGGGCGAAACCCTCTCGCCGCCACCACCGCCGAACCCCGTCATCGCGATCGAGCGTTTTCAACTCGGCGAAACTGCGCGGCTATTCGATAACCTGCCGACGCCGCACATCGATCGCGAGGCGCGGCCGATGGAGCACTACGGGCAAAGCCGCGGCGTCATCGTGTACCGGACGAGATTACCGGCGTCGGCCGCCGGCCGATTGACCATCCAGGCGGTTCACGACTTTGCCTGGGTGTTCGTCGAGGGCCACCAGGTCGGAATCCTCGATCGACGCATCCGACGCACCAGCGTGCCGATTGTCGCCCGAGCGCAGGAGGCGACGCTCGAGCTCGTCGTCGAAGCCGTGGGCCGGGTCAACTTCGGCCGCGAAGTCTTCGATCGGAAGGGCCTCCATGGCCCCGTGCGATGGGTGGTCGACGGCGCCAGCGTCGAACTCCGCGATTGGCAGGTGTATTCCTTCCCGCTCGACGAGGCGAATCTCCGGTCGCTCCGTTTCCAGTCGTCGAGCGCTCTCACCCCCGTCGGCCCTGCATTTTGGCGCGGCGAATTCAGCGTCGGCGATTCCGGCGATACCTTCCTCGATCTACGCGCGTGGGGCAAAGGCGTCGCGTGGGTAAACGCGCACTGCCTCGGACGGTTTTGGAATATCGGCCCGACACAGACGATGTATCTGCCTGGATGCTGGGTGCAGCGCGGACGAAACG
>CBINOT010000378.1:0-2035 GCA_966252355.1 uncultured Opitutus sp.
GATCGCTGTTTCCACCGGCATACGAAATTTGTTTGTATCCTCTCGCCTCGTGGACGGCTCAACTGAAACGTCTGCGCTGGCAAATTGGCGGAGCGGGTGCGCTTCTTTTGTTAGGCGGATTTATGGCAAGCCATTTCGTAGCGCGCAGCATGTCCGCACCTGTGAGGCAACTAGCCCTTGATTCAGAAGAAAATCGCGCTGAACGAGAACGCGCCGAGGCCGCCCTGGCATCGACTGCCGAGGAACTGGAGCGCTCCAGTAGATATTCAGCCGACGCGTCGCACCAGCTAAAAAGCCCGATGACAGTCCTTCGGATCGGTCTCGAATCACTGCTGGACCGCGAAGGGTTCAGGCCGGAAGTCTACGAAGAGCTCTCTACCTTGCTTCATCAAACACGCCGGTTAACCGGTGTAATCGACGATTTACTTCTTTTGTCGCGTATGGATGCCGGTCATCTTCGAATTGCATCGACCCCGGTCGATCTTAGCCAGCTCGTCGATGAATGGCTGGATGATCTTGGCGCATTGCCCGATTCGCCGGACGTGAAAATTGAAAAGGAATTCCCGCAGGGGCTTTTTGTGGCTGGAGAAAAGCGATATACATCGCTCATCGTACAGAATCTTCTGGAGAACGCGCGAAAGTACAACCGTGCCGGTGGACGAATTCGGGTGGAAGCGGAAGCGAATGGCAGCAAGGTCGTGCTTAGAATTGGAAACAATGGTCGCACGATTCCCCCGGGCGAAAATATTTTCGAGCGGTTCCATCACAGCTCGAGTCCCTCCGCCGCGTCGGGCCACGGGATCGGGCTCAACCTGGCACGCGAACTGGCTCGATTACATGGAGGCGAGTTGCGCCTGGTACGTTCGGAAAACGATTGGACGGAGTTTGAAGTGCGCTTTTCCGCCGCAAACGGTGTTAATGCAGTTGCATGAAAGCGCAAATCTTTAGCCTGTGCATTTTCGCCTGCACGGCATGCGCGTTCGACATCGATGATGCTCTCGACCGCCTCGATAGCACACTGACGATCTCCGGGTTTCAGAATAATTTCCGTGCTCGTTTGAGCGGCACTTTTGATCTGGAATTTTACAACTTCCAACAGCCCGCGCCCGGTCTGATCGACTCAGAGATCGACAATCTCTTTAATCCACGTCTCACGCTGTTTCTCGATGCACAAGCCGGCTCGCAAGTGTACTTCTTCGCCCAAGCGCGACTCGACCGCGGGTTCGATCCAAGCGATCACGGTGCCGAGGTTCGCCTGGACGAGTATGCGCTTCGAATCACCCCGTGGGAGGACGGTCGTTTCACCTTGCAAGTCGGCCAATTCGCAACCGTCGTCGGCAATTGGGTTCCCCGACACTTACCTTGGGACAATCCGTTTATTAACGCGCCGTTAGTTTATGAAAATGTCACTGCCATCGAGGATAAGTACGCCCCGTACTCACCTCTATATTTCATCTACGCGCCCTATTTCCGGGGTAAGTACACCTTCAATCCGGTGATTTGGGGTCCTGACTACGGCACTGGTATTTCTGTCTCCGGTCGGTTGGGTGGGTTTGATTATGCCGTTGAAATGAAGAATACGTCACTCTCTTCGCGTCCTGAATCCTGGTACATTACCGAAACTGGGTTCGAGAATCCGACGTTTAGCAGCCGGATCGGATTTCGGCCTAACGAAGCCTGGAATTTCGGCTTCTCGGGCAGCGAGGGTCCCTATTTTCGGAATGAAGCAGAATCGTCGCTGCCTCCCGGTCGCGACATCGGTGACTATCGAGAGTTTGTCCTGGGGCAAGACATCAGCTTTGCATGGCATCACCTGCAACTATGGGCCGAATTTTACGAAGCGCGTTTTCAAGTCCCCAATGTCGGCGATGCGGACACGTTTGCTTATTACGTCGAAGCGAAATACAAATTTACGCCGCAGTTCTTTGGCGCGGTTCGTTGGAACCAGCAACTATTTAACACCATCAATAATGGCTACGGCAGAGAAGAGCACTGGAGTCCGGACCTCAGTAGAATCGATGTCGCCGCTACTTAT